>JAFZBT010000050.1 GCA_017561615.1 Erysipelotrichaceae bacterium | reverse complement strand
GTACTTCTCTGATGCTGACTACAAGAACCGCGTCTCCGAAGGCGTCTATGCCGCTTCAACCGAATTTGCCGATGGCAAGCTGCATGCAATCGTCTGCACCGTTACCGGTTCCATCATGTTCTACAACAGCAAGCTGCTGGAAAAGTACAACATCGACAAGGACGCCATCAAGACCTGGGATGACCTGCTGGCTGCCTGCAAGACGGTCGTTGACGGCGAGAGAGCCGAAGGCGGCGTTCTGAAGAACATCATCGGCTTCGGACCTGACTCAGTTGATACCTTAGGTATCGTTACCTTACAGCAGTTAGGACTGAACTTCATCAACACCAACAGAACCGTTACCGACTGGACCGATCAGAAGTTCGTTGACTGGATCAACTGGTGGAAGGATGCCGAATCACAGGGCTACTTCAAGCTGGTCGACCCCGAAGGCTACCATTCAGGCCCGTACGGCAGCTGGCAGTACTTCAGCTACATGGGTTCATCAGCCGGTTTAGGCTACATCACTCCGCAGGCCATTGAAGGCTACGATGCCTTCACCATCGTCACCGGACCGGTTCCGCAGGTTGCCGGCGGCAAGGAATATGCCGAAATCACCACCCGTGCCTTAGTTGGCTTCACCAAGGATGCCAATACCGATGAGGGCGCTGCCGAATTCGCCAAGTTCTTCACCAAGGCTGAAAACAACGTGAAGTTCGTTCAGAAGTATTCCGCAGCCACTCCGTTCAGCGATGTTGAATCATCAGCTGAATACAAGGACTACTTCGAGAAGTCAGTAGCTCAGCAGGCCTTAGCTGCCATGATGCCGATCACCGGAACCCGTATCTCCGTTGCCGGCGCCAGCGGCTGCAAGGAAGCCATGATCCAGACTCTGAAGAAGATCATCGTTTCCGGCGAGGACGTTGTCGAGACCCTGAAGGCTCAGCAGGAAGCTGCCAATACCGCCCTGAAGGACGCTCAGTAATCAAGGACAACCGATACTGAATAACTAGAAAAGAGTAAGCAATGACAGAGGATTAAGATAGCAGAGTTTTATTTGAACTTCGGCAATCTTAAAACGCCTCTGTCATTGTTTTATTCTATTGTTCCGCAGCCATGGAAACATGACTGGCAGAACAGTGCCATCCGCGGATGGCAGCGTTCTGCCAAGGGGGCAGATCGTTTTACAGACAGATAAAGGAGAATGTCTATGAAGATACGTTTGGAAAACATTGTCAAGAAATTTGATGACAATACGGCTGTCGACGACTTTTCAGCCGTAATCGAGTCCGGTGAGCTGGTAACGCTTCTGGGACCGTCAGGCTGCGGCAAGAGCACGATGCTGAACATGCTCTCCGGCATTCTGACACCGACCAGCGGCAAGATCTGGTTTGACGACGATGATGTGACCTTCATGTCTCCGGAAAAGCGCGGCGTCGGTCTGGTCTTCCAGAACTACGCTCTCTATCCGCACATGACCGTCATGGAGAACATCTGTTTCCCGCTGGAGATCAAGAAGGTTCCCAAGGCTGAACGTATCAGAAGAGCCACCGAAATGGCCAAGCTGGTCCATGTCGAAGGCATGATGAACAGAAAGCCCGGTCAGCTTTCCGGCGGCCAGCAGCAGCGCGTCGCCATCGCCAGAGCCCTGGTCAAGGAACCCAGGCTGTTACTGCTTGACGAACCGCTGTCCAACCTCGATGCGAGACTGCGCATCGAGATGCGTGAGGAGATCCGCCGCATTCAGCTGGAGACCGGCGTCACCACCATCTTCGTCACCCACGACCAGGAAGAGGCCATGTCCATTTCCGACCACATCATCTTAATGAAGCTGGGCGTCCTGCAGCAGTATGATGCTCCCCAGTACTTATCTGACCAGCCGGCCAACTGCTTCGTCGCCGACTTTCTGGGCAACCCGCCGATCAACAAGGTCGAGGCCGTCGTCGAAGGCGGCAGGGTATTGCTCGGAGCTGAGAAATTCGATTCCGGCGTCAGATGCGACAGGCCCGACGGCACGCCGGTCTACCTGTCCTTCCGCGCCGAGAGCGTCGAACTCAATGATAAGAGCCCGCTGAAGGGCAAGGTGCACATGACCTCCGTCATGGGCAAGGAAAAGATCACCGCCTTTGATCTGGCCGGCAAGGAAGTCCACGGCTACATGGATTCCAAGGCCGCGCTGGAGCGCGATCAGATAATCGGTATCAGCTTCAAGGATACCGGCGTCTTCGTCTTCGACCGGGAGACAGGAGAGCGTTACTTATGAGAAAGAGACCATTCAGCGAAAGGATAAAGCCGCTGCTTTACCTGCTGCCGTTCATCATCTCGGTAACGGTCTTCACCATCTACCCGATCGTCAACGTCATCAGGATGTCCTTTCTGGAAAACTACAAGCATCTGACCGGCGCCTTTGATTCCGTCGGCCTGGGAAACTACCAGAAGGTCGTTTCCGATCCGCTGTTCCGTCAGGGCCTGAGCAATACCGTCAAGTACGTGCTGTGCGTGGTGCCCATTTCCACGGCCATCGCCGTCGTCCTGGCTACCCTGCTGAACCAGCGCGTCCGCTTCCAGGGCTTCTTCCAGACCGCCTACTTCCTGCCGATGGTAACCTCATCGCTGGCCATCGGTCTGGCCTGGCGCTTCATGTTCAACGATACCTACGGCATCCTGAACTTCCTGCTTTCCAAGCTGGGCATTGATGGAATCAGCTGGCTGGAGAGTACCGGCGGCAACTTCTATGCCCTGGTGGTCTTCGGCATCTGGTCGATTCTGCCCAATACCATCATCCTGTTACTTTCAGGTCTGCAGAACATCGACCCGCTGTACTACACGGCCGCCAAGGTCGACGGCGCCAAGACCCTGAGGATCTTCTTCCGGATCACGGTTCCGTTACTGGCTCCGACCATCATGCTGGTGGTCATCATCAACAGCATCTCCACCTTCAAGATGTTCCACGAGCTCTTCCCGCTGTTCTCCGGGCCGGGCATCGCCTATAACCTCTATACCGTTGTCTATTACATCTATTATGAATTCCGCGTTCTGACCCCGCCGAAGTACGGCTACGCCGCGGCGGCCGCGGTCATCCTGTTAGTGACCGTCTTCACCTTTACGATGCTGCAGCGCGCCGTAAACGCCTGGTCCAACAGAGAAAGGGGGAACTGAAGATGACTGAAAAGAAAAAGAAGAGAGTATACCATGAACGGTTCACCTTCGGCCGCGTGCTGATGTATGTCGTGCTGTTTCTGGGTTCCGTCATCGCCCTGTTCCCGTTCTACTGGATGATCACCGGCGCCCTGAAGACCGTCAGCGAAGTCAACAAGCTGCCGCCCTTACTGGTACCGGGCAACTGGCTGAACATGGAAAACTTCATCTATGCCTTCAAGACCGCGCCGTTTGCGATCTACTTCCGCAACTCCCTTCTGGCGCTGTTAGGCTGCATTACCACCTGCACCTTTACGACCATTCTGGCTTCCTATGCCTTCTCAAGGCTGCGTTTCCCGGGCCGCAATACGATCTTCGCATTGCTGATCTCGCTGATGATGGTTCCCTATGAGATGATCATCATCACCAACTACCGCACCATCGTCGGCTGGAAGCTGCATGACACCCTGTGGGCGCTGATCATCCCCTTTACCTCCAGCATCTTCTATACCTACATTCTGAAGGGCTTCTTCGACAGCGTGCCCGATTCCCTGTATCAGGCCGCCAAGGTCGACGGCTGCTCCGACTGGAAGTATCTCTGGAGAGTCATGGTGCCGATGGCCAAGAGCTCCCTGGCAACCATCATCTTATTGAACTCGATCGCTACCTGGAACTCCTTCATGTGGCCGATGATCGCCACCAACTCCAAGGAAGTCCGCACCCTGCCCTTCGGCCTTTACATCTTCATGACCGAAGGCGGCCAGCGCAACGAAAGAATGATGGCCGCGGCCACCATCATCGTTCTGCCGATGATCATCGTCTTCCTGTTTACCCGGAAGTACATCATCTCCGGCATGTCCCGCGGCGGCATCAAGGGTTAAGGTAAAAAGCATTGAACTGATGAAGCCGGCCTGTGAAGGCCGGCTTTACTGTGACTGAATATGGAGATCATGCATGCTTTGCGTCAAAACAGTTTTCAGTTTCCGGTAGTGATTTTCTCCCGGTTTTCCGCTCCCCATTGGGTCAGTTCCTTAAGGATGCCCCTAAGCTGCTCGCCCTGGGGGGTCAGGGAATACTCCACTCTCATGACGGCGCCTTCGGTATAGCTGTGGCGGGAAATGACGCCCTTGCTTTCCAGCTTGCGCAGGTTGGCGGACAGGACCTTCTTGGAAATGCCGGGATTCTGGCGCAGGATCTCCCCGAAGTGCTTGGGACTGTCAAACAGGCAGGTCAGCACCGACAGCTGCCACTTGTGGGAGAAGAAGGCCGTGCAGGCGTAGCGCAGGCTTTCATAGTCATTCTTGGTGAATTCAGTTTCCATGGTCAGTTCCTCTTTTCTCTCAGGGGGGTAATTACCGGAAAGTAACCGGTAACGTAAATGTGCCTTATTGTCGTAATAAGCCGGGCGTTACATAATGTACTCAGATGGAAATATGGGGTAAAAATCTTATATAATGTAAGTAACAGTTACCGGTTACCTTTATTATAATTCAGATATTGATTACATCAAGTTAACCGGCAGAAGGAGTTGGGAAAAAATGAAGAACATCGTACTTACGAGGATCGATGAAAGGCTGATCCACGGCCAGGTCATCACCTCATGGCTTAAGCTGGCCAACCCGAATACCATCGTCATCATGGATGACATGAGTGCCGGCAATGCCTTCGCCAAGCGGATCTTATTCGCGGCGGCGCCCAAGAACATCGACATGAAGGTTCTGACGGTCGCTGACGCCATCGAGTATCTGAAGGGCGAGCATGAAAATGAGCGGGTATTTGTCATGGCTAAGGTTCCGGGCCCCATCTTAACAGCCGTAAGAGAGGGCGTGGAATTCAAGGAAGTCAATCTGGGAAACATGGGCGGTGGCCCGGGGCGCAAGCGCTTCAACAAGAACGTCAACGCTTCCGATCAGGAAGTTGACGAGCTGCGTGAGATCGTTGAAGCCGGCGTGCCGGTCATCGCGCAGATGGTTCCCACTGACGCAAGGATAGATTTGAAGAGTTTGCTTTAAAAAGAACAGGAGGATATTAAACAATGACAGTTCTGCAAGCAATAATTATTACGATCTACTTCCTGTTTGCACAGTCAACCCTGCCGTTCGGCTCCATGGGTACCTGGGCTACGATCGACCGTCCGCTGGTCGCCGGTCTGTTCGTAGGCTGCGTACTCGGTGATCCGGTCAAGGGTACCATCATCGGTGCAAGCATCAACATCATTACCCTGGGTGTCATCTCGGCTGGCGGCGCCCTGCCCATGGACTCCGGCTACTGCGGAATCTTCGGTACGGCTCTGGCTCTGGCCGGCGGTTTAAGTACCAATGAAGCCATCACCCTGGCCATCCCGCTGGGCCTGTTAGGCTCCATCATGAACACCTTCACGATGACCATCCAGTGCTTCTTCGTCAAGATCGCTGACAAGTGGATCGCCGAAGGCAAGAGCAAGCTGGTCCTGGTGGCCGACTTCTTCCTGCCGTATTCCATCAAGACGATCTACCGCGCCGCCATGGCCTTCGTCATTCTCTACTACGGACCGGCAGCCATTGAAAAGGTCAACGCCATGCTCGAAGGACCGATCATCACGGCTCTGGACGTCATGGGCGGCATGATCGCTGCCGTAGGTCTTGGCATGTTACTGACCTCGATCTTCAAGGGCAAGGCCAAGTACTTCTTCTTCCTGGGCTTTTTGGCCGCTACCTTCTTAGGCCTGGGCACCATCCCGACCGCCCTGATCTTCGGCATCATCGCCGTCATGCTGGTCGGCTTCAACGAAGAGGATTTCGAAGCCTTCCGCAATGCCAAGGATGAGAATGCGACTTCTCACCAGTTCAAGCTGGTCAAGAAGGGCACCATTGTCAAGAGCTGGGTAAGATGGCAGATCTTCTGCGAGACTCTCTACAACTATGAGAGAATGCAGGGCATCGGCTTCTGCACCGGCATGGTTCCGGCTCTGGAAGAGATCTACAAGGATGACAAGGAAGGCCTGATCGAGTCCATGAAGAGACATTCCATGTTCTTCAATACCGACCATGACTTCGGCGGCATGATCCTTGGCATGTGCATTGCCATGGAAGAGCAGAAGAAGCTGGGCGAAGACATTCCGGAAGAAGCCTTCGTATCTCTGAAGTCCTCGCTGATGGGCCCCTGCGCCGGTGTCGGCGACACCCTGTCACAGGTCGTTCTGATCCCGATCCTGGCGATCATCTTCACCAACCTG
>JAFZBT010000049.1 GCA_017561615.1 Erysipelotrichaceae bacterium | reverse complement strand
CTTTACGGGCGTTCCAACAGCGCCGGTTTTGTCAACCGCGAAGATTACTTCGCCCGGAAGTTCATCCCGGAGAACGTCTATGTCAATGAGATAAACGGACACATCTGCGCTTCGCTGCAGCTGAATTTCTGCCCGCTTTTCATTGGCGGCAAGAAGATCGCCTCCGGCTGGCTCTTCGGTCAGTTCTACGACTATTCCCGCGGCCTGAAGGACATCAACGCCCTTACCGGCGAGATCATCGAGCAGCAGAAGTACCGCACCCTGATCACCGTCATTCCCACTGACAATCCTAAGGAATACGGCAAGTACGGCTTTGAGGAGATCTACCGCAAGCGCGTCTACACGATCAGCCGTTCGCATCTGGACAACGCCTCCTACAAGGGGGTATCCAAGGACTTCCGCATTGAGGACCTGATGGCGCTGTACAACGGCTTTGTCAGCCACTTCAACGGCTATCTGGTCCGCGACCGCCGTTACTGGTCGCAGCTGATCGAACTGCTGCGCTTCAAGCGCTACAACCTGGCGGTCTACTATGACGAGGAAGGCAGGCCCCAGGGCTACATGATCTACTACATCGAAGCCGGCAAGGTATCGGTGGTGGAGATCATCTACAACAACGGCACCGCCCTGACCAGGCTGGTGTGCTACGCCCTGCGTTTAAAGAACAGCATCCGGCTGTACACTTCCGAAAACGAAGATCTGACCCGCGCCTTCCCCAAAGTCCGCTACAAGCTGGAGACCACGGCGGTGGCCAGAGTCAACGACCTGGAGATGTTCAACCGGCTCTTTGACGCCAATGTCAGAAGCAGCCGGGAGGCCTTTGCCCTGGGCGGCAGGCCGCTTTACCTCTCCGAAGAATATTACTGAAAAATCAGGTCAAATCAGCGCCAAACAGCCTCCTTATCGTGTATAATGATTTCAGGAAAAGAAAAACACATAAGGAGGTTTTTTCATGGAACTGAAGGGTTCAAAGACTGAACAGAACTTACTGACTGCTTTTGCCGGCGAGAGCCAGGCCAGAAACAAGTATACCTACTACGCTTCCAAGGCCAAGAAGGAAGGCTACGAGCAGATCGCGGCCATCTTCATGGAGACCGCTGAGAACGAGAAGGAACATGCCAAGATGTGGTTCAAGGCCCTGCATGAGGGCGAGATCCCCTCAACGCTGCAGAACCTGAAGGACGCCGCCGACGGCGAGAATTTCGAATGGACCGACATGTACAAGAAGATGGCTGAGGAAGCCAGAGAAGAAGGCTTCTTACGGATCGCCGCCCAGATGGAAGGCGTTGCCGCCATCGAGAAGCATCATGAGGAAAGATACCGTCAGCTGGCCGCCAACATCGAGAAGGGCGAAGTCTACGAAAAGGTGACGGAGACGATGTGGATCTGCCGCAACTGCGGACACCTGTACTTCGGCAAGAAGGCTCCGGCTGTCTGCCCGGTCTGCGCTCATCCGCAGTCCTATTTCCAGGTCAACTGCGAAAATTATTAGGATATAAAAAGGCAGTAAAACGGGGGAATGAACGCCCGCAGTCCGATTGACTTTAGGGGCGATAGTTTCTATAATTTACTTGCGTTTAAAAATGACAAATAGGAGGAAATTCAAATGTCAGTTGTAAAAGTTGCTATTAACGGTTTCGGACGTATCGGCCGTCTGGCATTCAGACAGATGTTCGGTGCTGAAGGCTACGAAGTCGTCGCCATCAACGACCTGACCAGCCCCAAGATGCTGGCCAACCTGCTGAAGTATGACTCAGCTCAGGGCGGTTACTGCGGCGTATTCGGCGAAGAAGCCAAGCACACTGTTACTTCCAAGGAACCAGTCATTGACGAAGAGACCAAGGAAGTCAAGGAAGATGGCTCCATCACCGTCGACGGCAAGGAGATCACCATCTACTCAAAGCCGAAGGCTCAGGATCTGCCGTGGGGCAAGCTGGGTGTCGATGTTGTCCTGGAATGCACAGGCTTCTATACCTCAAAGGCCAAGGCTCAGGCTCACATTGATGCCGGCGCCAAGAAGGTCGTCATCTCCGCTCCTGCCGGAAACGATCTGCCGACCATCGTCTACAATGTCAACCACAAGACCTTAACCGCAGAAGACAAGATCATCTCCGCTGCTTCCTGCACCACCAACTGCCTGGCTCCGATGACCAAGGCTCTGAATGACTACGCTCCGATCCAGTCCGGCATCATGACCACTGTTCATGCCTACACCGGCGACCAGATGATTCTGGACGGACCGCACAGAAAGGGCGACCTGCAGAGAGCCAGAGCCGGCGCTGTCAACATCGTTCCCAACTCAACCGGCGCTGCCAAGGCCATCGGCCTGGTCATCCCCGAACTGAACGGCAAGCTGATCGGCGCTGCTCAGAGAGTTCCGACCGCTACCGGTTCAACCACCATCCTGCATGCTGTTGTCAAGGGTGAGAACATCACTGTTGACGGCATCAACGCTGCCATGAAGGCTCAGGCCAACGAGTCATTCGGCTACACCACCGAGAAACTCGTCTCCTCTGACATCATCGGCATGAAGTATGGCTCACTGTTTGATGCCAACCAGACCATGGTATCCGATATGGGCGACGGCACTTATCTGGTACAGGTAGTTTCCTGGTACGACAACGAGAACAGCTACACTTCACAGATGGTCAGAACTATCAAATACCTGGCAAACATCTAATAAGTTTACACTGACGTATCGATAGTCAAAGACAAATGAAAACAGCCCTCAGTAATCTGAAGGCTGTTTTTTACTGACCTGATGGATGTTCAGATGTGTCTTCTCAG
>JAFZBT010000048.1 GCA_017561615.1 Erysipelotrichaceae bacterium | reverse complement strand
CCGGGGCCCGGAACTGATCACCCTTGACGCGCTGGTGGGACAGTCGCTGTCCTCCAGTTCCGCGGCTGATCCGGAAAGCTATCAGGCCATGCTGAATGACAGCGAAGCCGACCTGCCTTCCGGTGAGGGCGATAAGGCTTCCGGTTCTTCGCAGAATCTCTACACGGCTTACCGGATGACGCAGCCTGACGGTTACGGCACGCTCATCAAGAGCATCGGCTCGGGAGCTGAGCTCTGTCAGCTGGCCGGCAGCGAATTCTACTCGCTCAGGGGAGCCCGCTATACGGTCTATACCGATTATGACTGCAGCCTGCAGGCTCTGGATTCCGACGGCGAGCCGGCGGAGTTTGTGACCAATAAAAACGGCAGGGCAAAGCTGAGAATGCCCCTGGGCACCTATTATGTCAGGGAAACCAGGGCGCCGTCCGGCTTCAGTCTGGACGATACCGTTTATACGCTGACCATCACTTCCGCCAACACTTCGGACAATCCGGCGCTTCTGGAGGTCAGCGATGACGCGCTGTTTGACCCTTTCACCCTGATTCTGACCAAGAAGAACGGTGACGGCTTGCCCGTCAAAGGCGCGCAGTTCACCCTGTCTTATTACAATGCCGCGTATGATTCGGCAGCGGCAGCCATGAGTAATCCGGCGTCCTTCAGCTGGGTACTGGAAACGGACGGCAACGGACGGATCCGCTATGACGGCGATCATCTGATCAGCGGCGATGCGCTGTTTAAGGATGAAGACGGCAACGAAGTGCTGATCGACGGTACCTATGTTCTTGAGGAGACCCTGATTCCCGCTCATTACACCAAGGCACCGCTTCTGCTGATCAGGGTCAGAGGCGCTCAGGCCGTGCTTTACAACGCTCAGGGAACCGCCCAGATCAGCACCTTAATGGAAAGCGGCTATGATCTCAGAGAGACCGCAACCGGCTTTCTGAAGGTCGTCAAGTCGTCATCCGACAGCGAATTCGCCCAGTCGCATTCCCTGGCCGGCACCGAATATGAGGTATATCTGGATAACACATGCAGCGTGAAGGCCGAATGCGACAAACTGGTAATTGACGAAAACAACGAATCAAATACCGTGGAACTGGAACCCGGAACCTATTATCTGCGCGAAAGCCGGCCGGCAGAGAACTATCAGCTCAACGAAAAGATCTATCCGGTTACCGTCGTGGAAAACGAAACGCTGACGGTGGAGTGCTCGGATGATCCGGCAGCCGGAAAACTGAAGATCATCAAGAAGTCTTCCGTGGAAGACTACCTGAATGAGCATTCCCTGGCCGGCGCGGAGTTTTCCGTTTACCGGGATGAAGAGTGCACCAGACTGGCAGCCACGCTGCTCATCGGCGAGCAGAACGAAAGCGAAGCCTATGAACTGACGGTCGGTACCTATTACGTCAGGGAAACGCTGGCCCCGCAGGACTATCTGCTTTCTTCAGAGATACATAAGGTGGAAATCATGGCTGATGAGATACTGGAACTGGAATGCCTGAATGATCCGGCTCTGGCTCCTCTGGAAATCCTGAAGGTTGATTCCTCAGCCCTGGCGCCGCTGGAAGGCGCGCATCTGCAGCTGTGGGATGATGAAGACAATCTGATTGCCGAATGGATCAGTTCTCAGTCCCCCTTTGTCATCTGGCTGTCCGTGGGACGGACCTACGTACTGAAGGAAACAGAGGCTCCGGAAGGCTTCAAACTGGCAGATGACATCGTGTTTACCGTCGGCGATTATCACGGAGAGGTTCTGACAATTGAAATGGAAGATCATCCCAAAGGGACGGTTGAGACCGCTGACCCCAGCGGCATGCCGCTGTATCTGGCCATGATGCTGGTATCCGTCAACGGCATGTCTCTGTATATTCTCAATAAGCGAAAGGAGGACTGAGACAGAAGCGTCAGCGCTGCGAAGGGACTGCGTGATCCCCCTTTCTGCAAGTGTCACCATGCCGGCAGTCCCTTCCTGTTACGAGCATAAAAAAACCTGATTTGGGAAAATCAGGACGTTATGACGCCGCTTCGGCGGCGTTCTTTTTCTGCTGGAGCAGGTAAGGGGAATCGAACCCCCATACCCAGCTTGGGAAGCTGGTGTTCTGCCATTGAACTATACCTGCGTGAAATCATTATAGCACATTACAATTTGTGTGGCAGTAATATCAAATAATGAAAAAAACTCTACTCGGAGCTTTTGTCT
>JAFZBT010000047.1 GCA_017561615.1 Erysipelotrichaceae bacterium | reverse complement strand
TGACTTCGTCCAGCAGCTGATCAGGCTGTTCTACCGCTACTCCGGCGCCATGGTCGCCGATGCCGGCAACCATCTTAACGGCGTCAGCTACCGCATCATTGAAGGCGGAATGTGTACCTTCCAGGCCTACCTGCTGCTCAATCAGGACGAATCGGTAGCTCTGGAATACTATGACCGCAAGAACTTCCGCACGCTTACCCGCCTGCTTTCCGCTGACATCTTTGACGAACTTGAGGAACTATGGAAGGAAAACGATCTGGAATATGCCGGCAAGCCCGACATGACCGATCCCGATCCCTGTGTCTGTCTGGACCTGCGCTTCGGCAAGCGCTGCTGTTCGGTGAGAAGCTCGTCGGCTCTGACCGCCATGCAGCGGATCGCCCTGGAAAGCGTCCGGGACATCATCGACTCCCATCTCAATGATCCGCAGCCTCAGCCAAACTTCTAGGTGCCGATCAGACTGCCAACAGACAGAAGACAAACCAGTCAGTAAGAAGTGAATGATGAATTCACTTCTTTTTTCCGGAAATGACAGAAAGATGCCGGCACATAAGAATGGCCAAAGAAAAGGCGCTGACTGCAGTCAGCGCCTGATGGTTTACCGATGCGTTCAGTCGAGAGTGACCTGTGTGAGGTCAGTATCCTTCGTTTCCTTGATCTTAAGCTTGAGAATGACAACGCTGAAGATCATGATCGGCGCAAACAGACACAGCTGGAAGATGCCGATGTTGGCGGAGCCGATGGCCGGATAGAAGATGCCGACCAGCATGCTGACGATCAGGTTGGAAATGTAGGCATAGGACACCAGCGACATGACGGATGCCCGGATGTGAGTGGGAGCCAGTTCACCCGGCAGGGTGATGAACAGCAGGTCAGACAGTGACCACATGCCCCCGAACATCAGGCCGTTGGCCAGGGCCAGGGCTACGGCACTTAAGCCGGCCTTGGCGCCGATGACGAACGTAGCCATGCCGATGGCAGCCAGTATTCCGAAGAGCATGCCCGAGTTCTTACGGCCCAGGGTATCGGTCGCAAAGCCCGAGAAGAAGGCGCAGATGGCATAGACGATCGGTTCCAGAATGTAGAAGGTGTTCATGTCCGCATCGCTCAGATGGCCGGCCGCCAGCAGGATCTCGGTGGAATAGCCGGACAGACCGACGCCGACCGAGAAGACGAAGATCACCAGGATCAGCATCTTGAGCTGGTGGGAACGCCTGATGTAGCGGAAGGCTTCACCGATGCCGCCGCCGCTGCTCTCTTCGCCCTTGGCTTCCTCAGCCGCTCTTTCTTCATCGCTCTGCTGCAGGTATTTCAGTCTCTTTTCCATGAATACCGGCGTCTCTCTGGTAAAGACCATGGCGAAGATGCCGATGGCGATGGCGATCAGTACCGGAATCAGGTAGACCAGCCGCCAGGTGGACAGCTTGGCCGGATCATAGAACATGGAACGGAAGACACCGATCAGGGAAACGGAAAGCAGGCCGATGCCCTTGGTGATGCTGCAGAGCTTGGCCCGGTGGTGGATCGGTGCCGTTTCCATAAGATAAATGACCTGTACGTCATTGGGGGTAAAGAAACCGGTGATGCAGGTGCCCAGTACGAAGATGTAGGGGTTGGGAGCGATCATCGAGATCAGCATGCCCACGCCCGTGCCCAGGGTGTTGATGACCAAGAAGATCTTGCGTCCGTAGCGGTCGCAAAGGGTCTTGTACAGCGGGTTGATGGCTAAGGTCAGATAGGTCGGTATCGTGGCGATGGCCATGACGCTGATGGCGCTGCTGTAGGCAGCCGACTTCGTATCGGCATTGGGAATATTGAACAGATCAAAGATCATGTACGGCTTCATCGTGCCCGCCATGTTGGAACTGATCTCATCGGCAATGTAGACGACGGTCAGGATCACCAGCAGGAACCAGAAGCTGTGCAGGCGGTGATTGCTGCTGTTTTCAGCCTGCAGTCTGGCCAGCTGTCTGGCCTCCCGCTCTTTTCGTTTTGCCAGTTGCTTGGCAGATTCTTTCTTCATGTTTTCTCCTCATTCTACTAATTATTCGTAGATCTTGTACACTCTCATTATACACTGTTCGCTTTTTCTCATGCACCACATTTTCGTCAGCACCCCATAATAAAAGGATGGCTTCCGCCATCCCTGATCATTTAGCCGATCTCAATGTATTTCTTCTGCGGTATTTCCTTCTTGGCTTCCAGTTTCGGAACGCTGATCGTCAGCACGCCGTTTTCAAAGCCGGCCTTGATGTCCTTGTGCTCTACTTCCTTGCCGACATAGAAGCATCTGGACATGGAACCGTAATATCTCTCCTGGCGGATGAATCTGCCGCTCTTCTTGTCGGTATCGTTTTCTTCCAGACCCTTATTGGCGGTAATGCTCAGATAACCGTCTTCCAGTGAGATCTTTACTTCTTCCTTCTTGAAGCCCGGCAGGTCCATGATGATGTCGTAGCTGTCATCATTCTCCTTGACATCAGTCTTCATTTCGTTCTTTGCTCTGTGGCCATACAGCTTCCTTTCGGTATTCTTCATGGCTCTGTCAAAGTAATCAGTGTCAAATAAGTCATCAAACAGATCTTCTCCAAAAATTGTAGGCATCAACATAATTCATTCCTTCTTTCCCGGCGAATCGCCATTTCTTTACATATCAACCTAACTAATATGTTGGAGCAAGCTGGGGAGAACGCTTCCGGAATCGCCTTCCGTGGTTCTCTTCCCTTGTCCTGATTCCGTTATAGTCCTCTTTTTAGCACTTGTAAATAGAGAGTGCTAACATTTTTCAACTTTTTTTCACTATTTCACCTTACCCCCAAATTCTTTATAATATAGTCATGAAACTGAAGAACGTTAACTTTACCAGCATCATCATTGTCAGCATGTTCGTCCTTTGCTACCCCTTCCTTAAGGCCCTGACTTCACAGTCCAACCGCCTGCTGGTCTTTCTTGACGCGCTGACCATAAACTCGCTTCTCATGGTCCTTTTCGGCATGATATATCACCTTCATCTGAAGGGTGATTTTGACGCTACCGCCTACTTCATCCACAACAGCTCTTCCAAGCAGCACATCAGTTATGACGATTTCTGCGCGCAGCGGCAGGAAAAAAGAAAGGGCAGTTTCAACTACCCTCTGTTCCTCGGTCTGTTTTACCTGGTGGTTTCCTATCTGGCTGCCAGGCTGCTGTACTGACCGATAATCATTATCGATATCACATCAGGGAACTGTGAACTGTCATCACAGTTCTTTTATTTGCCGGTTGAACAGCATCAGCAGCGCCGTAGCGGAGAATCCCAGCATGGCAAAGACCAGCAGGACCGTACAGCCCCATTTTTCCAGGATGAAGCCGCTGATGACGGAAGCCAGGGGGATCATCCCCTGAGAGCCTACGGACATGACGCTACTGACCTTGCTGAGCTTATCAAGGTCGACGATGCGCATGATGACGGTATTGACCGGGATGTTGATGCAGGAGATCAGATAGCCCATGGCCAGGCAGCCCAGCGTGAAGACGACCAGAAAGCCGTTGATTGATTTTCCCCGGTCGACCAGCAGCCAGTAGCCGCCGGTGATGATCGCCATCACTGCCGCAAAGGCGCACAGCCGAAGCGCAGTCACGTGTCCGCATTTTTCCTGCTGAGGCTGGGAACTCATGATGGCGGCGCCCAGAAGGGAACTGATGCCGAAGCAGACGCCGAAGGCCGAAGACCAGAGTTCCGGAGTCATCAGGTCCTTGAAGAGATATGACGGCGCAGCGCTCAGATCGGTCATGACGAAGTAAGGCATGAAGTTCTCAGTCAGCGGAGTGATGAAGAAGTTAATGAACAGGATCGCAACCAGCAGTGCCAGCATGGCTTTCTGGCCTTTCAGGTATCTGATTCCCTCAGCCATGTCAGCGGCCGCGATCTTCAGGGTAAGCTTTTCTTCGGAGGGTCGATGTTCGTGGTGGATAAACATTTCCGTAAATCCGGAGATCACGAAGCAGATGCCGACGGCCAGAAACAGGACATGGATAGGCAGGATTCCGTAAAGCACCGCTGCCAGAACGGCACCGAAGATGCTCTCCAGGGAACCTCTGATGGTGTTGTAGGCGTTGGCCTGCTGAAGCTGGTGCTCCTCTACGATATAGGGAAGCAGGGAGCCGGCAACCGGCGAGAAAATGCCGGAAACGACGTTTCCCACGATACCCAGAGCGAACAGGATCGTCAGATGGGTTTCCGGCTGCGGAAGCAGCAGCATCAGCACGGTTCCCAGAATGATCAGCGCTCCCTTGAGGTAGTCGCAGACATACATTATCCTGACCTTGTTGAAGCGGTCGCCGAGCACGCCGCCAACCGGCGTGGTGATCAGCAGTGCAACGCTGCAGCAGGCCAGATACAGGCCCTGAAGAAAGGCATTGTTGCCGGTGATCTGCAGGATATAGAAACTGACCGCAAAGTTGTACAGCAGTGAACCCATTTCCGAGATCAATGCCCCCAGGAAGACCAGCCGGAAATTCCGGTTGGCAAAGACGTTCATGTTTTCCTTGTCATTCATTTTCACTTACCTCCTTCCAGAGCTGGGCAAACGGCTGATCGTCCAGCAGATCGACCAGGTTTGTTGTGCTTTCCCGGGCAGTGCTGCCCAGAATGTCATAAACGGAATTCTGTTCACCGAGCTCATTGAATCGCATGGTCTTAAGAGTGTAATCGGGAGCGTTGTCAAATTCCAGGCAGACCTCAGCTGCCTTTTTAAGCAGCTGAAGCGATTCGTCATTATTTCCCAGCCTGTTGAGACAGTAGGATTTCAGCACCTGCAGTTTTGCGTGCGATTTGCGCAGGAAATCCAAGGCATCCTTTTCCGTCAGGCTGTCGATGATGTCAAGCCCCCACTGGGATATGGCCAGAGCCTTTTCCCAGTCACGGTTATTCTGATAAACAAAGAAATAGCCTGCAATTACGTCCAGCAGATCAAGTATATCGTGGACTATCGCCTCCGACAGATAGGGCGCGGCCTCAGCATGGCGGTTCATGTAGGCGGCAAGCAGAAAGCCGATCCAGCCGTTGTATACGCCCTGCGAATTGTGTCTTTTCAGCAGTTCAATGCTCTTTTCCCGCTCATCGAGCAGGAAGCAGATGACGGCAAGATTGCCATTGATCACTGCATCGCTGACGGAAGGGTCATCATTCTGAGGCAGCAGGACCAGCGCCTGATTCATCAGTTCTCTGGCTTTCTCAAGCAGATCCCTGCGATGGAAGCTCAGTCCGTAGCACATGAATACCAGTCCGCAGCTGTATACCGCCTTGAAGGAATGCGGATAGCGTCCCAGGACCTTCTCTGCTTCGTTAACTGCCTCATCATCAAGCGTCCGGCAGAGATCTGACATTCTTTCCAGCGATGCGTCCAGCCGGTTGTCCTTCATCCGGCAGCCCAGCAGAACATCGACTGAGGTATCAAAGAAATCGGCGATATCCACCAGCATGCTCAGTTCCGGCTGCGACAGACCGGATTCCCATTTATAAACGGCGCCGACCGTTACTCCTAGCGCTTCCGCCAGCTTCTCCTGCGTCATGCCCCGCTGTTTTCTGAATTTGCGGATGTTTTCCGACAGCAGCAGTT
>JAFZBT010000046.1 GCA_017561615.1 Erysipelotrichaceae bacterium | reverse complement strand
CCGGTCGGGAAGTTTGCTTCTCTGGCCAGGATGCCGTCATAGAAGTTTTCCTCGACGACGCCTGCCTTTACGAATTCATCTGCCAGCATCTTCAGAGCGCTGTCTCTGTCTTCGGCATGCTGATGGAACAAAGCGATCTTCTTATCAAAAATCAATCTGAATCACTCCTTTCCCAATATTTCATGAAATCGATTTCATAGGTCTTCTTTATAAAATTTGTCTCTTTTAACCCGACAAATTCTTTTTTCGCCATATGATACCGTTTACATTATAGCACCAATCACACAGTTTCCACATATTTTTTTCGTTTTTATAAAAAACCGCCATTATGCACAAGCAGGCTGTTCTGAGTGCTGAAAGCAAAGCGCATGCTCCCGTGAGCATGCGCTTTATTTTCTTTTTTCCAATGATCTGTTCTAGCGCTGAAAGGCTTTCAGCTGCTCTTTTGCCCGGCTGATCAGTTCTTCGGGGGAATACTGGTGATAGGTTGCCGCGTAATACCGTCCTGAATCCGCGCCGAACAGCACGGTGCTGATCAGGATCTCGTCACTGTCAGTCAGGCAGCCCACAGCGTCCTGATCAACGGTGAACAGCGGCGTGGTCCCTTCGCCAGTCAGATCGACGGCTGCCAGTCTGTCCTGCCAGAGCAGATACAGTCTTTCCCCGTCATACTGGAAGTTGATCATCTTTTCACTGACGGCATTGCCGTCCGCAAACGGCAGCCTGACCGTCTTCACTGCCGCTGATCCGCGGCAGACCGTCAGCTGGCCGTCCGGGAACAGGCAGATGATCAGCCCGTCATGGCTGTCCAGGGCCACCGGCTGCTGGGAGGTAAGGGGTATCTGATTTACCGTTTTACCGTCAGCGTCAAGAACATCAAGACTGTGCTCCCGGACGATCAGCAGGTTTTCCTTCCAGACAAACAGCCTGTCATCGAAGCCGCCTTCGACTCTCTGCAGGCACTGACCGCTCTTGAGGTCGAAGATGCCGCCGGTCAGAACACCGGTCTTCTGGTCCCGCATGACCGTAAACAGTTTCCGGCCGTCCGGGCTTACCGCCATTCTGCTGGGTTCGCTGAGAATGGTGTTGTCCAGCAGAGCCGTCCCGGAAGGCAGCCGGAGATCCAGAGTGCTCAGTTCATCGCTGTCCATGTCATAGATCACCAGCTGACCGTCATTGTCCTGCTGATGCAGATACAGACAGCCCTCCTTCAGGACCAGCGGCGAGGTGCCGCGGTAATAGGACTCCAGATAGAAGGCGTCGGAATAGTTCATCGGGCTGGACAGATAGCCGTTGGCTACATGGAATTCCCGCAGGCCCAGATCCCTTTCCCTCAGGAATTGGCCGCTGCTTAAGTCATAGAACAGCACGCTCATCCGGCCGCTGGGGGAATCGACCTTCAATATCCGGAGTTCGCCTTTGCGGCACTGCAGCCAGTGATAGCCGTGGTCCTGGTCAAGACTTATGGTGCTGACGAGCTGACGGCTGGTGCGGTCATACATGGTGACCGTTCTTCCGGCGATGATGCCCAGAATGTTTCCTTCCGTGAAACAGCAGTCAGCCTGCGACGCCAGCGGCTGGTCATAATACTCCAGAGAATCGTCATAGACGGTCTCGTAGATCTGAAGGTTGCCGTCGCTGACGCTCAGATAGCTGCCGTTATCCAGCATTTCCGCCTGCTGACAGCTGCCGGTAAACTGGCGGACGGAAATCGAGGCGCCGTCTGCCAGGGCAACCATGATCTGCTCGCCGTTATAAAGAGCCAGCGATACCGCCGTATCGTCATGGTCAAGAATGCCGACGATCTCATCGGCGGTCTGCCTGCGGAAGACCTCCTGTCCCTGCCGGTCGACAAGCATCAGCTGATTGCCGGCGGCAACCAGCAGTCCCTGACCGTTCATCTCCTCAGCGTAACAGCTGCCGGTCAGACTGGCCGAGCTGAAGCCGCGGGAATAGATCTTCTCCTGCTGCCGGTAGGCCGTAAGGAAGTATTCATCGGGAATCAGATAGGTGCTGTCATGATAGACGGCGGAGGAATGCGTGCCGTTATCGGCGATGATGTAGAGAGTATCGTCAGAGCCGTAACAGAGCCGGTCAATGCGCTGCCACTGCTCGTCGTGCAGATGGAAGCGGCTGGTGTCGAATTCATAATAGCCGATCATGTAGCGGCCCTCGCTGCGCAGCACGACCGCCAGATAGAGATCATCCGGCGACCAGATGAAATCGGTGATGTAGCCGTCGATGTCCGCCGGCAGAGGCATGCTCAGATACGGTTCTCCCTGTACCGTCATGACCTGTATGGCCAGCGTATCGGCAGAGGCAATGTATTTTTCATCGTGGGAAAGACGGGCGATGCCGAGCCATTGATACTTTAACGGCAGGCTCCAGCTTTCCTCGCCTTTCAGATAGTCAAAGCAGTGCACGGCCCCGTCATAGTAGCTGAACAGCTGGCCGGCGGCGCCTTCTTCAATGTGTTCAGCGGCGGCACCGGCGTTCAGCGAAAACTCCGCCTTCTTTTCCCGGCCGGACAGACTGTAGGTCGTAACCGCTCCCTCACTGTTGAGGCAGACCAGCCAGCGGCCGTCCCGGGACGGGAAATAATCGGTAATGCTGCCGGGCTGATCGATCCTCCAGGTTTCCAGCATGCGGCCGTAGGGCGTCTGATAGGCGTAGGAAGCCAGAGCGGCAGCGTACAGAGCTTCGTCAACGACCGGACGTTCGTTGCCTTCTGAAGGCAGGGCGCTCAGGGCGCTTTCAAGAGCGCTGAAGCGGTCCGTCTCTTCCATGGCGGACAGCGATTTCTCTGCCAGCACCCGTGATTCGCTGATCAGCGAGCGCTGATAGTTCCTGTTGATCTGATAGTTGCTCCAGAGCAGGTAGGAAATGGCGATCACGGCCGCCGTAAAGACGCCGGCCAGAATCGCTGCCAGCTTTCTGCGGCGGTATTTTTCCTGACGCATGACCAGTTCGTCATAGCTGCAGCCGATGATCCGGGCGGCGATCCGGGGCAGTTCGATGCGTCGGGCGTCTCTGAAGTCCTGGCGGTAATCAGCCGCCAGCGGCTCCACCTCTTCCTCGAGAGTCTTCTTTCTGCCGTTTACGCTGACTTCCCTTGTCTGCCGGCGCAGGATATCCGGGAAAATGGCCGGGGGCTCGCCATCGGCCAGAACGCAGATGACGTGGTCGCGGTCATGGTATTTCAGATAGTTTTCCACCTCAAGCAGACACCACTTGGACTGCAGGTAGGAAGGCGAACAGATGACGATGAGATATTCGGAATCACGGAGATTCTCCTCCAGCTGTCTGGACAGGTCATCGGTCAGTTCCAGTTCCTCCTGGTCCTTGAAGATGCGCTCGATCTTCTTCATTCCGCTCTTCTGCTGAATGGCGGTGGGTATTCTGAAGCGCTCCAGCTGTTGTTGGATCTCCTTGGCGACCCGCATGTCCGGCTCGGCATGGCGGTACGATATGAAGGCATTGTACTTGTACTGCGTCATGGCTTACTTCTCCAGGATCTCCAGAATGTGCCGGTAGAAATAGCGGTCAAGCTCGACGTAGTTAGTCGGTTCGCTTTCCGGATCGTATTTTCTTAACAGCCGATCAGCCTGCTTTTCCGCCTGCGGCAGTTCAGCCACGGAGACCAGCGCGGGGTGAAGCATCAGCTCATTGCTCTTGACCTTGCGGCCATGGCTGTCCTGAGCGATCTTCTCTTCCTGAGCCTCGTTGGCCAGCCGCCAGCCCTGAACGCGCTGATAGGCATTCCAGCGTTCATGCTCGCCGTCGCCGATCTTCTTCAGATTGGCGGGGTCGCTGAGCCACTTTTCCACCCGCTGACGTTCGCTGAGATCCCCGTCCTTCTGCCGGGACAGGATGTAGTCATAGCGGTACTCCAGAGTCAGGCTGTTGGCCATCGAGGAGTCGATGTTCACATAGTCGTAGTAGCCGGTCTCTTCCAGGATCTCCTCCTGTCTTTCCTCCGGCAGGTTCATGATGTCTTCGTACTGTCCGGAGAGATAGACCAGATGTGTGCGCTTGGCTGCCCTTTCCAGCTCCGGATGGACGATGTTCTGATAGCTGTATCTTTCCGCTCGGTTGCCGTAGTAGATGACGCCTTCTTCCGGCTGCAGCACCTTGTTAAGCTGGCTGCTGGTGATCTGCACGGCCATCTTCGGCCAGCTGAGATCGCTGCTCTGAGAGGCGTAGTACCGGCGCAGCTGCTGCATCAGCCTCAGGTTGGTCTCGTCGTCATCGTCGGCAAGGACGATGACATCAGGGCGGTCAAACTGCTGCAGGGCTTCAATGACGGAGAAGTCATTGTCCCTGAGAGCATGGAAGCTGATGTCGTAGTTTCTTCCCTGTCGCTCAGCGCACTGAAGATAGCTGGCCGCTTCCAGGTTGAGGACTTCGGGGCTGTTCATCTTCATCTGACTGATCAGCTGCTCGGCGTTGCGGTCCAGTACATGCAGCTCAGCGCTGCTGTCCGGTTCGGTAAGCAGATAGACCAGCTGGCTGATCATTTCCCGGCAGCTGCTGGAAGCGTTGATGAAGGCGATGTTCAGATGTTTGCGACCGATCAGCCAGGGTTTCATTTTCCTCAGCGCCTCAATGGAGGTGGCGCTGTCGGCATCAACGTAGCGCAGATAGATCCTGCGTCCGTAGGCGCGGTCCAGCTTCCTGATGTATTCAATGGAATCGCGGTCGATGAAGATGCGGACCACGACGTTCTTCTGCTCATAGTTCTTTTCTTTCAGAAGGTCATCACAGAGAGCCGTAGCGCTGATCAGGCATTTCTCGCTGTTTCTGCCGAACTGATAGAATTCGTACCTGCGGTTCTTCCTGAGATGGATCTGCGTTTCCCTCTTGTTCAGCAGCATGCCCCTGATGGCTCTTGCCCGCAGCTTCAGCCCTTCATCGGCGTTCTTTGAGACATTGCAGAAGACGATCAGATGCTTCTTCTGCTCGGCAGCGATGCTCTCGGCGATGCTTACCGCTCTTTCCTCAAGGGAGGAAAAGACGTGAATGGTGCCGTATCTGAGGGTCAGCAGCCATTCCGTCAGCAGACGGGAATAGCTTATGATGGCCATCGAAGCGCACATCGGGCCGATGATGTACAGGCTGTAGAGCACCGTCTTGTAGATGGTTGCCAGCGGCTCATCCATGGTCAGGCCGTCCAGGATGGTGCTGTCAACGCTCATGCTCATGGCGCTTGGACCGTAGCGGATGGCTGACAGCAGCGCCAGCAGAACGTCCTTATATTTGTTATAGAAGTGCGGATAGGCAAGGATGATGATGGCCATGGTAATGGCAACTGTCAGGGACAGCGAAAAGGCCTTCAGATCGGCATAGCGCTTCATCGCGATGACGAAGCCGATGATCAGAACCACAATGGCAAGAAACAGGTACGCAGTCATGATGTCCTCCAGGTATGTTGTCATTCCCATTATACTCCAATTTCCCGTCCCTTACTGCGGAAGTAAGCGGCAATCTGCCTGCACACTTTCCCGTTTTTCGCATATAATTATTGATGAGGTATAAACATGGCCCTGAAGATAAGTGAAATCGCCAGGCTGGCATCAGTTTCACCGGCAACCGTTTCCCGCGTGTTGAATGGTTTTCCCAATGTCCGCAAGGAGACCCGCGACAAGGTCCTGGAGGTCATCCGGAAGAACAATTACCGTCCCAGCGCCATCGCTCACAGCCTGAAGGCCAAGCAGACTGACACCATATGCCTGATGCTTCCCAACATCCAGAACATGGCCTACGCGCCGATCACCAAGGGCGTGGAGGACGTCGCCCGGGAAAGGGGCTACACCGTCATTCTGTGTAACACCAACAGCGACGAGGAAACCGAGAAGCAGTACTTTGACAAGATGAAGAGCCGGATGGTCGACGGCTTCGTCATCACTTCCGCGATGCCCGACCACCAGAACATCTTTGATCTGGTCAGCGAGCAGACACCGGTCGTACTGTGCAGCCGCTACTACCCGGAAGATCTGGGCAGAATCGAGATCTGTTCCATCAACAACCACGACGCTTCCTATGCCCTGATCAGCGAAATGATCGCTCACGGCTACCGCAGGATCGCCATCGCCCTGGGCAACGAAGACATCTTCTATACTACCGAGAGGATGCGCGGTTATCAGGACGCCCTGAAGGATGCCGGTCTGGACTTTGATGAAAGACTGGTCATGCACTTCGAGAAGGAAAACCGCGATTTCTACCGCAAGACGCTGGAACTCATCGATTCCGGTCTGGACTTCGACAGCATCTTCTGCACTTCCGACACCAAGGCCATCTACGCCATGCGGGCTCTCTATGAGCGGGGACTGAAGGTTCCTGAGGACATCGGCGTCTTCGGCTTCGACAACATCGACATTTCCGATTCCGTCATTCCGCCTTTGACCACCGTTTCCCAGTCGCCTTACCTGGAGGGAAGGCTGGCCGGCCAGTGCCTCATCGAGCAGATCAAATACAAGCGGAAAAACGGCGTGCTGCCGCCGCCGCGCTTCCATGAGATCAAGCCGGAAATCATCATCCGCAAGTCATCAAAATAGCCGGTTTTCCGGCTATTTTCTTTTCATTATCTCTGCGGCAACCTTAATGCCGTCTACCGCGGCTGAGGTAATGCCGCCGGCATAGCCGGCCCCTTCGCCGCAGGGATAGATCATGGGAATGCTGCTCTGCAGATCCTCACCCCTGACCAAAGTCAGCGGGCAGGAGGTGCGGCTTTCCACCGCCGTCAGAATGGCGTCGGGATCGTCAAATCCCCTGATCCGGCGGTCAAAGTACGGCATCGCTTCCCTGATGGTGTCAGAAACGAAATCCGGCAGGATCCCGTTGAGATCGGTAAGCCTATAGCCCGGCTTATAGCTGGGGGTAATGCGGCCGATGTGATCGGACGGCCTGCGGTTTTCGAAGTCTTCCAGCCGCTGTACCGGGGCAAAATGGTTGCCGCCGCCGGCTGCGAAGGCTTTCTTTTCCAGCTGCTGCTGGAAGCGGATGCCTTCCAGAGGATCGTCGCCCGGGAAGTCGGTGGTCAGCACGTTGACCAGCAGAGCGGCATTGGCATTGTCTTTGCGGCGGCTGAATTCGCTCATGCCGTTGGTCACGACCTGACCCTCTTCGCTGCTGGAGGCGATGACTTCGCCGCCGGGACACATGCAGAAGGTATAGCAGCTTCTCTCGCTGCCGTGGTAGACCAACTTGTACTGGGCGGCCGGAAGCTTAAGCTTCGTCTTATCGCCGTACTGGGCCCGGTCAATGTCCTTCTGCAGGTGCTCGATGCGCACGCCGACCGAGAAGTTCTTTCTTCTCATTTCCATGCCGTGCTGCTGGAGCATCGCAAAGCTCTTGCGGGCGGAATGACCCAGCGCCAGAACCAGCGCATCGGTTTCAAATTCCTCATCTTTGCATCTGACCAGCAGATGGTCGCCGCGTTCTTCAAAGTCCGTAAACTGACAGTTGAAATGATATTCGCCGCCAAGTTCTTCAATGTAATGGCGGATGTTTACCAGAATGTTTACCAGATTGTCGGTGCCGATGTGCGGCCTGGCCAGGTAGGTTATCTCTTCGGGAGCGCCGAAACGGTGGAAGGTCTTCAGAACCCGGTCGATGTAGGGGCTGCTGATGCCGGTAGTAAGCTTGCCGTCGGAAAAGGTTCCGGCTCCGCCTTCGCCGAACTGCACGTTGCTCAGTTCATCCAGTCTGCCGGTTTCCCTGTATGCTCTGACTTTCTCCATGCGCTTTTCCACGCTGTCACCCTGTTCGATGATGATCGGCTTAATGCCGTGTTCAACCAGGGTCAGGGCGCAGAACAGACCGGCCGGACCGGCGCCGACGATGATTGGGCGGTAAGCGGAACGGCGGTTTACCGCAAACGGTTCTTCGCTGTTTTCCTTGACTCTCGCCAGATGCGGATAGTCTTCTTCATTGCGGACTTCTACCAGGATGCTGTAGAGGTAGTGAACATCGTTCTTGTCCCGGCTGTCAATGCTCTTGCGGCCGATGCGCCAGTTCAAAACGTCCTGCTCACGGATCCGGGCTTTCTTAAGAGCCTTCCTGAGCAGCTGCTGCTTATCCAGATCTTCGTAGACTTTCAGTCCGTCAATTCTTAACATGACTAAATCATAGCACATTTTCCCTGACAGGCGGCAGCGACAGGGATGTATCATCAGGGCAACTGTGGTACAATTAACGGGCGAGGTAATTGCCATGAAGATACTGGTTGTCAATGATGACGGCATCGATTCTCCGGGAATCAGAGCGCTGGTCAATGAACTGAAGAAACTCGGTGAAGTCACCGTCTCCGCACCCCTGTCAGGCATGAGCGGAGCCGGACACGGCCTAAGCATCAACAAGGTACTCAGAGTGGAGAAGCGGCAGTATGACGAAGACGTCGTCGGCTATGCCGTGGAAGGCACCCCCCGGGACTGCGCCGAACTGGGCATCAACGCCTTCATGAAGGACGGCATCGATCTGCTGGTCACCGGCATCAACCAGGGCAGCAATCTTTCCAACAACATTCCCTGCTCGGGAACCTGCGGCGCCGCCTGCACCGGACTGGACTATGGCGTCCCGGCCATTGCCGTATCACTGGATTTCGGCGATGAATATGACTACCGCTACAGCGCTGAAGTCGCCCGGGAAATGGCCCAGTGGTTCATCAGCCAGCCCTTCAACCGGAAGTTCGTGCTCAACGTCAACGTTCCCAACCGTCCCAGAGAAGAGATCAGGGGCTATCACATCTGCGGTCACGGCGGCAATTATCTCTACCACCAGGACCTCACGCCGCGCTATGACGGCCGCTATTACTACTATGACACTTCCGCTTCCGAGTTCTCCTTCGTCAATCTGGTGGAAAACCTGGACGGCGACATCTACGCCCTGCATCAGGGCTACATCACGCTTTCACCGATCAGACTGGACATGATCTCCTATGATGACTTCCCGCTGATCCGGAAAGACCTCAACCAATTCAGGTACTGAAAAAGCTGTCTGACGACAGCTTTTCTTGGCTCTCTTGAATTAAACGTGGTTGGGAAAATAACCAACCACGTTTTAGTTAAGAGATTTGATAGGGTTGGCATAATAAAAGAGCCCTCGTTTATACTTGAATTGAAGATTGAGTAT
>JAFZBT010000045.1 GCA_017561615.1 Erysipelotrichaceae bacterium | reverse complement strand
ATTTGCGCGTTTTCCGTCAAATTCGCCCATCGTCCGTTCAGTCAGACGGTCATCAATGATAATTCTACCGGCATTGATAAGTTCTGCCGTTCTGTAAGCCCGTTTCAGGGGCGAGGAAAAGACGATGTCTGCATCTGCGATCACCGGATCGTTTTCCAGTTTCATCGCCTGACCGGCTCCTTTTTCCGTCAGAAGGCAATCCCATCTCCCGCAAAGGATCGGATCCTCTTTTGTATACATTCTGTTGGCTTCGCTTTCACCGTGGCGGATAAGAACGATTTTCAAGTATTTTCTCCCGTTTCTTTCATTAAAACTATATCACCGCATTGATGCATCGACAACCGATTACATCAAGTCGAAATAAAACCCGCAGACTGAGTTCTGTCTGCAGGTCAGAGTACTTCTGCTCTTCAGCTTATTTGAAAAGCTTGCTGATGTCAAAATAAGTCACCACGATGAACATCGCGATGATCAGAATCAGACCGATGGTCAGGATCGTTTCTTCGACTTTTTTCGACAGCCTGTGACCGATGATCATCTCGATCAGAGTCATCACGATGCGGCCGCCGTCAAACACCGGCACCGGCAGCAGGTTCATGATGCCCAGTGATACGGATATCGATCCGACTAATGACAGATAGGTTATGAATCCGTACTGAACGGCTTCCTGGGTGTAATTGTAGATGCCGATGGTTCCGGATATCGCTTCGGCGCCGATCTGGCCCGTCAGCAGCAACGCGACCGACTTTACCGTCAGGCCGATCTGTTCAAAGGTATAGGTAAATCCCCTGGCAATTGACTGACCGACGGTGAGCTTTCTTTCGGTCGGCTCCCCGGCAAAGATGATGCCCATCAGATAGCGCTGGCTTTCCTGGTCATATCGGGGAGTCAGCTTTACCTCAACCAGGCTTTCACCCCTGATCAGCTGTACGGTCATTTCTCCCTTGTGCATCTCATTGTTCAGAGTGATGTCATAAGTCGTATCGATCTTTACGCGTTCACCGTTGCTGTAGGTGATGAAGATGATCTGATCTCCGGGTTGAATTCCGACTTCCTCAGCTGCCGAGGCCGGCATGACGCTGCCGACGATGGCCTTGGGATAATCGATCTCATAGCCGGTGATCAGGAAAATGTTCATGAAGACGACCACGGCCAGCAGCAGATTGGCCAGCGGGCCGGCCAGAAGCACGGCAATGCGCTTGAGCGGATGAGCCCCGTAGAAGGTACGGGATTCCTCGATCACGGGTTTTGTCTCTCCCAGGGCCTCAGAATCGCTCTCAGACGCCTCTGCGTTTCCTTCCAAAACTCTCTGAGCAACGTTGTCCTCTTCCGATTCGATCATGCCGGTAAAGCCGCCCAGCGGAATCGCCCGGATGCTGTAGAGGGTCTCCCTGCCCTGCTTCTTCCAGATCACCGGACCGAAGCCGATGGCGAATTCGCGCACGTAGATGTCAAAGAATTTCGCTGTCAGCATGTGTCCGGCTTCATGGATCGCGATCAGCACTCCCAGCATTAACAGAAAGTATACCAAAGTCATCTAAGTCACCTTCCCAGTTCGTCTATCATTTTCTGAGCCTGTTGGCTGGCCCAGCTGTTGGCATATATGATGTCCTGCAGATCGCATTCTTCCTTATAGATCTCTTCGCCTCGGGCGCAGACTTCAAAGTTGATGCGCTCAATGTCCAGAAAGCTGCACCTGTCTTCCAGAAAGCTGTCAACGGCAACTTCATTGGCGCCGTTGAGGATCGCCGGCATGTTGCCGCCCATCTTTCCGGCCTTGTAGGCCAGGGTCACTAACGGGAAGCGTTCGGTGTCCATCGGCTTGAAATTCAGTGAACCGATCCTGGTCAGATCCAGGCTTTCGGTCGCATTGGCGATCTTGCGGGGATAGGTAAGGGCGTACTGAATGGCCACGCGCATGTCGGCCACGGCCAGTTCCGCCAGCTGCGAATGATCGTTGAATTCAACAAGCGAATGAATGATGCTTTCCGGATGGATCACGGTGTCGATCTTCTCATAGGGGATGCCGAACAGCACGTGGGCCTCAATCACTTCAAAGCCCTTGTTCATCATCGTCGCCGAATCGACGGTTATCTTGTTGCCCATCGACCACTTGGGATGCTTCAGAGCATCAGCGGCCGTCACATTGGTCAGTTCTGCTCTGCTCAGATCGCGGAAGGCGCCGCCGGAAGCGGTGATGATCAGCCGGCGGACATCATCGTAATCATAGCCGTTCATGCACTGGAAGATCGCCGAATGCTCAGAATCAATGGGAATCAGATTGACATTGTGCTCTCTTGCTTCTCTGACGACCAGATCGCCGGCCGCGATAAGCGACTCCTTGTTGGCTACCGCTACGTCAATGCCCTTGCGGATGGCCGCCAGAGTCGGCATTAAGCCGTCAAAGCCCTGAATGGCATTGAACAGTACGTCTGCATCATCCAGAGCGGAAATTTCCTGCAGGCCCTGATTGCCGCTGTAGAAGCGGATGTCCGGATACTGCTGCTGCAGACGGTTTTTATAATCTTCATCGATCACGCAGACATGACCGACATGATTTCTGCTTAAAAAATCATCAAGAAAGGCGGCATTTCTGCCGATGCTGATTCCTGAGAGTTCATAGAGATCCGGATGCTGGCTGATGACGTCAAGCGTCTGACGGCCGATGCAGCCGGAAGCTCCCAATACGGTTATGCGTTTCTTCATAATAAGACTGAAGCCAGAACGAAGGCGACGGTTATGTTGAACAGCGCCGAATCGATCCGGTCAAGTACACCTCCATGTCCGGGGAAAATGGTTCCGAAATCCTTCACCTTGAAGTATCTCTTGATGGCTGAGAATGCCAGGTCTCCCATCTGTCCGGTAAGGGGCATGATCAGGCAGCTGGCAATGATGAACGGTTTGCTTACTTCCTTAATGAATATGAGCCCGAAGACCAGGGAAACGGCAGCTCCCATGATGTATCCGCATACTGATCCTTCGATGGTCTTGTTGGGGGAAATCCTCTCATTGAGCTTGTGTCTGCCGAAGGCCATGCCGCCGAAAAGGGCGAAGGTATCGGTGAAATAGGTCGCAAACAGGACCATGAATATGAGCAGCGGATCGACTTCATGGAGTCTTACCACCGTAGCGATGACAACAACCATGAATACGTAGACCATGAATACGATGCCGATCTCGTCGAAGTGGACGTTTTCGTTCCAGATCAGCACCGTCAGCAGGAAGATCAGGAAGACGCAGATCTCCTGCAGCATGTAATTTCCCAGATAGTTCATGGACAGAGCCGAAACCGCAAAGATGACGGGAATCAGTGTTCTTACCCATTTCGGGCATTTGTCGTTGAACAGTCTTACGATCTCATAGCCGGCCAGAAAGCCGAATACCGTGGAAAGCGCCGTAAAGGCAATTCCACAGAAGTACATGATCGGTACCAGTACCAGTATCAGTGCGAAAGCGGTGATGATTCTTGTCTTCATACCAGTCCTCCAAATCTTCTTTCGCGGTTATTGAACCATTCTATGGCCTTTTCCAGCTGCTTTGCGTCGAAATCAGGCCAGTAAACATCCGTAAAATACAGTTCGGCATAGGAAAGCTGCCATAACAGGAAGTTGGAAAGGCGGTAATCAAGCGAAGTGCGGATCATCAGATCGATCTCCGGATATCCGGCGGTATAGAGGTTATTCTCAATGTCCTCTTCGCTCAGACTGCTCTTACCCTGTTCTATTGCCAGATTGGCCGCCCGGACGATGTCGGCCCGGCCGCCGTAGTTCATCGCAAACACCAGTTTCAGACCGTTGTTTCCGGCGGTCTGCGTCTTGGCGTTTTCAATGACCTTTCTGGTCGCTTCGGGAACGCGGTCAAGATCGCCGATGGTCTCGATGCGCACGCCCTTCTCCATCAGTTCAGCCATGAACTTTTTGAAGAAGACGGCCGGCAAAGACATCAGATAACCTACCTCTTCATCAGGCCGTTTCCAGTTTTCCGTCGAAAACGCATAAAGAGTCAGGACTTTTACTCCCAACTCATCTGCTTTTATCGCTATGTTTCTGACATTTTCCGTTCCTGCCAGATGTCCATAATTACGCGGCTTGCCGTGCTGTTTGGCCCAGCGTCCGTTGCCGTCCATGATTATGGCTATGTGCTGCGGTATGTTCATGCGATTATACCGTCATGATCTCTTTGTTCTTCTTGGTCGTGATCTCGTCAATTCTCTTGATAGCCTCGTCAGTAGCCTTCTGGATCTGATCGACCAGATCCTTCTGCATGTCTTCGGGAATGGTCTTGTCCTTCTTGACGACATCGTTGCCGTCCCTTCTGGCATTGCGGCAGGAGATCTTGGCTTCCTCAGCCATCTTGACGACCTTGGCGGTATATTCCTTTCTTCTCTCTTCGGTTAACGGCGGTACGTTGATTCTGATCTGGGTGCCTTCATTCTGCGGAGTAAGTCCGAGATTGGCCGCGAAAATAGCCTTCTCGATGTCCTTGACAACTCTCATTTCATAAGGCTTGACCAGAAGCTGCTTGCCTTCAATTACATTTATCGAGGAGATCTGATTTATGGGGGTAGGAATGCCATAATAATCGATCTCGACATTGGCGATCAGCGACGGATTGGCACCGCTGGTCCTGATCTGATTCAGTGCATTTTCAAAAACCGCAATGACACCGTTCATTTTCTTCTTTACATCATCAACCTGTGACATAACATTACCTCCTTCATACGTGGATTACCGTGCCGATCCTTTCACCGTCAATGACCCGGGAGATGTTGTGGATGTCTCCCATGTCGAAGACGACGGAATCGACGTTGGCATCTATGCATAGAGCAGCCGCCGTGGCATCAATCACCTTCAGCTGCTTGTCCAGAATATCCTGGTAGGTCAGTTCATCGAACTTTACGGCATCCGGATGGGTATCGGGGTCAGCGCTGTAGACGCCGTCGACGCCGTTCTTGGCCATCAGGATGGCATCAGCCTGGATCTCCGCTGCTCTGAGGGCAGCGCCGGTATCGGTCGAGAAATAGGGATTTCCCGTGCCGCCGCCGTAAACTACTATGTATCCGTTCTCCATCTTCTCAACTGCCTTGCGGTTATCAGCCAGATCGCATACCTTCGGGCAGTCAACGGCTGACTGCATGTAGGCATGCAGTCCGTTCTGCTCAAAGCCGCCCATCAGGGCCAGGGCATTGATCATGGTGCCCAGCATGCCCATCTTGTCGGCTTCCACGCGGGGAAGATTCATCTTCTGGGCAAACTTGCCGCGGATGATGTTGCCGCCGCCGACGACGATGGCGACCTGAACGCCTCTGGCGGTTACCAGTTTCAGTTCATTGGCGATCTTGGCGATCTTCTCGGCGTCAAACGTTGATTCCTTGGACGCCAGGGCTTCGCCGGAGAGCTTTAAGAGGACTCTTTTATACATGATTCTCACCTTCCACTAAATAATCTATCAAAAACCTCATTTAATGTAAACACTTGGGTCTTACGGCTCATTGACCAGGACATCGCGCGGCTTGGAGCCGTTGGAACCGGAAATGACGCCGTTATACTCCAGTGCGTCGATCAGGTTGGCGGCATGGGGATAGCCCATGTTGAACCTTCTCTGGATCTGGTTGGCGGAAACCGTCTTCTGGGTCTTTACCCATCTTTCGACTTCCGGATACATCTTGTCCTTGACGCCGCTGGGTATCATGGCTCCGCCTTCATCAAGTTCGCCGTCCTCTTCCTCATTGAAGAAATCGTCGAAGACCGGTTCATACTTGCTCTTGGCGAAGTACTCCATTACTCTGGCTATCTCATCCTTGGAAACATAGACGCCCTGCACTCTGGTCGGCGCGCTGGCACCGGCCGGATTATAGAGCATGTCGCCGTTGCCGAGCAGCTTTTCAGCGCCCGGACCGTCCAGGATGGTCTTGGAGTCATAGCCGCTGTTAACCGCAAAGGCTATGCGCGAGACGATGTTGGCCTTGATGGTGCCGGTAATGATGTCGGTTGACGGTCTCTGGGTGGCCAGGATCATGTAGATGCCGGCCGCTCTGGCCAGGGAAGCCAGCCGGGTGATGCGCGGTTCTACTTCATTACGGTGGGTCATCATCAGGTCAGCCAGCTCATCGATGATGCAGACGATGCTGCAGAGCTTCTGATCGTCCGCTACGGACTTGTTATACTGGTCGATGTTCTGACAGCGGTTCTGTGAAAACATGTCAAACCGCTTTTCCATGATCTGGATCAGCTTGGCCAGTGCACCGGCGGCCTTGTCAGTTTCGGTAATGATCGGGGTGATCAGATGGGGGATGTTGTCAAAGGCGCTGAATTCGACCTTCTTGGGGTCGATCAGCAGCAGTTTGACTTCATCCGGACGGGCTCTCATCAGAATGGTCATGATGATGCTGTTGATGCAGACGCTCTTACCGCTGCCGGTAGCGCCGGCGATCAGCATGTGCGGCATCTTGTTGATCGAACCGTAGATGCCCTTGCCGGCGATGTTCTTGCCGACGGCGATCATCAGCGGGTTGAACTGGTATTCATCGGGAACGTCCTTCAGCATTTCCTTCAGGGTAACCAGAGTCGGCCTGACGTTCGGTATCTCAATGCCGACGGCTCTTTTGCCCGGGATCGGCGCTTCGATGCGCACGTCGCTGACGGCCAGAGCCATGCGGATGTTGCGTTCGATGGTCGCGTATTTGTTGATGTTGAAATTGCTCTTGGGAACGATCTCAAACTGGGTGATGGACGGACCGATGTTGTAGCCTTCCAGTGAGGAATCCAGATCAAAGGAAGACAGGATCTCGGACAGGCTTGCCCACTTCTCCCTGGCATTGTCGCGGTTGACGTTGCTCTTGTCGATGACCGGGGTATCCAGATAGGACAGTGACGGCAGCATGTAGTTCTTCTGGGCGGAAGCTGACTTGTCACCAGCCGGGACAAATGCCGGCTTTTCCGGCTGCTTTGCGGCGGCCGGGGTAACAGTCTGTTCCTTCTTTTCCTGCTTCTGAAGCTTCTGCTGTTCTTTTTCGAACCGGCGCTGCTCTTTCTTAAGGCGCTTTTCTTCCCGTTTCTGCTCATCCAGATCAAAGAAGCTGGGCTGACGGTTCTTCTCCGCGGCCGTCTTCCTGGTTCCCTCGGGCTTTTTAAGCGTCTTCAGGCGCTTTTTGATCTCTTCGGTATGAATGAGTATGCCGACGATGAACAGCACGCAGATGACGATTATGACGCCCCAGTAATCGGCTGCCGAGGCAATAAGCCCGTAGAGAGCGATTCCCAACAGACCGCTTCTGCCCATGGTCTTACCGGCGAAGATCTCCCTGGTATTATGGAAGTACTCGCTGATAAGCTTGAGCGGTTCCTGGCTTTCCTTAAAGGACAGACAGGCCAGTATCAGCGCCGTAGCCAGAAAGAACAGGACCATGGTCACGATCAGCTTGGCCGGCATTTCCACCTTATAGGCCCTTAAAAGGCACATGATGATCACGATCACATAGGGCACAAACCAAAGCTGGCCGAACAGATAGCTTCCCGCACTGAAAAGCCATCTTCCCAGAAAGCCTGTCATCTCATGCATGAGAGCGATCAGGCACAGGACGATCGCGATGATCAGATATGTATAGCCGATAAAGGAATTCTGGCCGGCGGCCTTTTTCTTTCTTCGGGTCTTACTCATTAACATCAGCTCCTATATGTTTATCTCAATGATGGCGGGCAGGATCATCGGCTTCTTGCCGGTTTCGCGGAAGACGTACTTGGCGACCATTTCGCGCATTTCCGCGCGCGCTTCCAGGTTCACGAATTCGCCGTTGGTGGCCTTTTCCTCGATCATGTCCACGCACATGTTGGCGAGATTCTTGATCAGGTACTCGGAATCCTTCACGTAGATGACGCCGCGGGACTGAATGTCCGGCCCGGCAATGACGTGCTTGGTATTGTAATCAATGGCAATGCCGATGATGATGACCCCGTCCGTGCTCAGCAGTTCCCTGTCCTTGAGTACGGATGAGGTAATGTCCTTCTTCTCTTCTTCGTTGATCAGATTCTCACCGATGTTCTCGATGACGCTGGCTGTTGATTTCAGTCTTCCGTCCTCGAATTCGGCGATCTGACCGTTATCCAGAATGATGATCTTGTCGGGTGTAAAGCCGATCTCCACGGCCAGATTGGCCGCATTTACGAAGTCGCGGTAGGAACCGGCGACCGGCAGGAAATAACTGGGCTTCAGCAGGGACAGGAACATCTTGATGTCTTCCTGAGACGGGTGCATTGACAGCACCTGCTTCTTATCCAGCTTGACGACATGGACGTTGTCACGGTAGAGTTCGTTTTCCATGGCGCTGGCTTCCTTCTCGGCGCCGCTGACGGCGGGAGAGGCAATGATGACGGTATCGCTTCCGCGCAGTTCGATCTCCTCATCTTCACCGATGGCGATTCGGTACATGCCGTTGAAGACGCGGGCACCGAATCCGGTTACCAGAATGATGCAGTCATCGATCTCGTTGCGGAAGGCTCCCGGAGTAAGCAGGGTATCCTTGGGCGGAACGTAGTAGTCGTTCTCGGCAAAGACGTTGAGGTAGGAACGGAACTTGGCGTCCCGGCAGTAGATCTTCTTATGGAATTCAGCCGCCAAATCGAAGATCTCCTTGATGCGGAAGTAGTTCTGTCCGTAGACGGTGATGATGATACGTCCCTGAGCGTCTTCAAATACCGGACGCAGATGGCCTGAGATGCAGTGGTTGGGTGAGGTGAAGCCCGGACGGTCAGCATACATGCTTTCGATCATCGCGACCAGAACGCCCTGCTTGCCGATCTCGGCTACCTTGCCGATGTCGGTCCTGAAATAATCGCTGGTCAGATCGAAGTAGGTCACGTATTCGCTGGCAAAGACGACCTGGCCTTTCGGCGTATCGATCGCGATGCCGATGGCTTCCGGTGTTGAGGAAGTCAGTCCGAAGCTGGTCACCCTGACTCCTTCTATGACGGTCTCGCCGCTGCGCGGCAGTTCATGAAGGGCATATTTTGTCACATTGCTTTCCTTCAGGTATTCCCTCAGAAAGCGCAGGCAGATGGGGGTGGCATAGACCGGGACGCTGATCTCCTTCAGCAGGAAGGGGACGGCTTCCATCATGTCGTCATGCATGTTGGTCACGATGACGGCCTTTACCCTGTCCCTGTTTTCCACCAGATAGGTGATGTCGCAGGTCACGTAGTCGATGCCGAACTGGGAGATATCCGTTCTCTTGATGCCGCAGTTAACGATGTAGATCGCCTCATCGATCTCAACGCAGTAAAGATTCTTTCCGTTTTCGTCAAGCCCGCCCAGGGCGTAAAGCTTCAGATTATTCATTCTCTGCCCTTTCTTCGGAAATGTCGATTCCATTCAGGGAATTCTTCATTCCTTCCGTTATCCTTACATCTATTATATCACCAACCCGGGCCTTTCCGCTGCGGAAATTGACCAGTTTCTGCTGGCGCGTATAACCGGACATGACCGTTCTGTCAGTCTTTGAGAAGCCGTCGACCAGAACATCACAGACTCGGTTTTCCCAGGCCTTGTTGCGCATCTTTGAGTATTCGCCCAGTTTCTGATTAAGGATGGCCAGCCTCTCCTTCTTCTCTTCCATCGGCGTGCTGTCAGCCATCCGGGCGGCTGGCGTGGATTCCCGCGGGGAGTAGATGAAGCTGTAGGCGTTGTCATAGCGGCAGTAATCGACCACGCTCAGGGTATCCAGAAACTGCTGGCTGGTCTCATTGGGGAATCCGACTATGATGTCGGTTGACACGGCAACCTCGCTCACGCGGCTTACAATGCGGTCGTAGAGGTCCAGATACTGCTCACGGGTATATCTTCTGCCCATGAGCTTCAGTATTTCGTCATTGCCCGACTGCAGGGGCAGATGAATGAAAGGCATGATGTTTTCTCGGTCGGCGATCGCATCGATCATGGCGTCGGTGAAGTCCCAGGGATGGGAGGTCGTGAATCTCAGCCTCTCGATGCCCAGATCGGCAACTTCATTCAGCAGCGTCGCGAAATCGTATCCTTCGTCCAGGTCCTTGCCGTAGGCATTGACATTCTGGCCGATCAGCGTTATCTCCCGGTAGCCACTGTTAATCAGCTGGCGGCATTCCCTGATTACGTCATCCTTCAGCCGGCTGCGCTGCTGTCCTCTGGTATAGGGGACGATGCAGTAGGTGCAGAACTTGTCGCAGCCGTCCATGATGTTGACGAACGCCTTGTGCCTGCTGGTCCTGATGGTCGGCAGGCCTTCATATATCCGGCCCTGTTCAGACAGCACCTCAATGGAGCGCTGATCGTTTCTGATGATGTTTTCCAGCAGGGCCGGCAGTCGGTAAATGTTATGAGTGCCAAACATCAGATCGACGACCGGGTATCTGTCGACGATCTTTCTTGCCATCTTTTCCTCCTGGGCCATGCAGCCGCAGACACCCACGATCAGCCGCGGGTTACGGCGCTTGTAGGACTGCAGAAAACCGAGCTCGCCGACGACCTTGTTTTCGGCGTTCTCTCTGATGGCGCAGGTATTCAGGATGATCAGATCAGCCTGAGCCAGATCCTCGGTGCTTGTAAAGCCCATTTCCTCCAGGATTCCGCAGATGACCTCTCCGTCGCGCACGTTAGCCTGGCAGCCATAGGTACTGACATGGTAAAGCAGTCCGTTACCAAGGATCTTCTGCTCTTCGCTCAGGACCACGGGATCTCTGACGATCTCGCTGCGGTAGGCGCGGCTTCTTACTCTGGCATCCCTTTCATTTGGCAGCTTGAATTCACTCATAACGCTTTTTCCCTTAAAAAACCAAGCGGTGTGCTTGGTTTAGTCTTGACTAATTGCTCCTACAGGACATGTAGCGACGCAGGCGCCGCAGTCAATGCAGATATCCTGATTACTTTCAGCCAGTCCGTCTTCACCGAGTGCGAGGGCTCCAACCGGACATACTTCAGTGCAAGCACCACATCCAAGACAAAGTTCCTTATTTACTGTAACAGGCATAATATCAACTCCTTTATCATTGCGGCAATCTTGCTTTTCTTCAGCATCAGGTCTGATCTGAATGCGGCTGATTGCCGTCGCCTCCTTTTTAACCAAATCAATGTCACATATCACTGCTGACAGGATGCCCTCGCCCTGGGCGACGGTATACCTGGTCGGCAGGTTGTGAACGTTATTGTCAATGACCTCGGCCGTGTCCCTGCCGATGATGGAATCATACGGTCCGGTCATGCCGACGTCACAGATGAATCCGCAGCCCTGATGGATGGCTTCATCAGCCGTCTGGACATGGGTATGGGTACCCACGATCAGCTGGCAGTCTTTGCGGAAGTATTCCATGAAGAGGTATTTCTCCCCAGTGGCTTCGCCATGGAAATCAACGATGCGGATGTCGCACGGGTGCTCTTCAATCAGCCTGGCAAAGGCCGTAAACGGACTTTCGGAACACTGATCCATGAAGACCGAACCGTAGATGTTGAAGATGCCGATGCTGGTGCCTTCTCTCTCGATGATCTTCACGGAACTGCCGATGCCCACCGGCAGCATGTTCTCCGGCCTGATCAGCCTGTCAGCGTCTCTGATGAAGGTCAGGACGTTATCCTTGCTGAAGGCATGGTTTCCCAGGGTGATGCAGTCAGCGCCGAGAGCTACCAGCTGATCGTAGATCTTTCTGGTAATTCCCTTGCCGTGCGCGGCATTTTCACCGTTGATGATCAGCAGATCATAGCCGTATTCTTCCTTAAGCTGCGGCAGATAGCCGGCCAGCGCATTCCTTCCGGATCGGCCGACGATGTCACCGACGAACAGAACTCTCATGTTATCTGGCAACTTCGTTCGCTCTGGTTTCCCTTATTACGGTTACCTTGATCTGACCCGGATAGGTAAGTTCGCTTTCGATCTTGTCCTTGATCTCTCTGGCCAGACGGTAGCAGTTGATGTCGTCGACCTTGTCGGGCTGAACCATTACGCGGATCTCTCTGCCGGCCTGAATGGCATAGCTCTTCTCGATGCCTTCAAAGCTGTTGGCGATCTTCTCAAGTTCCTCAAGACGGTTGACGTAGTTTTCCAGAGACTCGTAACGGGCTCCCGGTCGGGCGGCTGACAGAGCGTCGGCAGCGGCGACCAGATTGGAGATGATGTTGGTCGGTTCGGTATCGCCGTGGTGGGAAGCGATCGCGTTGACGACGGTCTCGTTTTCACCGTGCTTCTTGGCAACCTTGACGCCCAGCTCCACGTGTGAGCCTTCCTGTTCGAAGTCGATGGCCTTGCCGATGTCGTGCAGCAGGCCGGCTCTCTTGGCCAGCGACTGCTTGACGCCCAGTTCAGCGGCCATCATGCCGGCCAGATGAGCGACTTCCAGCGAATGCTGAAGGACGTTCTGACCGTATGAGTAGCGGTATTTCAGCCGGCCGATCAGTCTGACAAGTTCCCTATCGATGCGGCCCAGGCCCAGCTGGAAGACAGCGTCTTCACCGGCCTTCTGAATGACTTCATTAAGCTCCTCGGTCTTCTTGGCAACGACTTCCTCGATGCGGCCCGGCTGTATGCGGCCGTCCTTGATCAGATGTTCCATCGTCAGTCTGGCGATTTCCCTTCTGATGGGATCGAAGCAGGAGATCGTGATGGTCTCGGGGGTATCATCGATGATCAGGTCGACGCCGGTAGCCTGTTCAATGGCCCGGATGTTGCGGCCTTCACGGCCGATGATGCGGCCCTTCATTTCCTCGGAAGGCAGACCAACAACAGAGACCGTGCGGTCTATGGTTTCTTCCTGGGAGTATCTCTGAATGGCCTGACCGATGATGTCCCGGGCAATTTCCGAGGCATTGGCCTTGGCCTTTTCTTCCTCATCCTTGACATAGGCGGCCATCTCGTTGGCAGTCTGTGTCTTTACCAGATCGAACAGCTGCTCCTTGGCTTCGCCGGCGGTCATGCTGGCGACCTTTTCCAGGACAGCCTGCTGGCTGTTGATCTTGTTTTGCAGTTCAGCTTGCATCTTATCGAGCTCTGCAGACTTCTTTTCGTTTTCTTCTAGTTTATCGCTTAATTGTTTTTCTCTTGATTGTACTTTCTCTTCCTTAAAGTTTAAAGAACTCTCGCGTCTGATGAGCTTGTTTTCTGTGTCATTAAGTTCCTGACGCTGTTTCTTTATTTCCTTTTCTGCAGCAAGTTTCAATTCATAAGCTGAATTCTTTCCGTCAAGGACAGCCTGTCTCTTGATCGATTCAGCTTCAAAATTAGCTTCCTTTAAAATTAAACTAGCTTTTTCCTGGTTCTTGTTCAGACCCAGCCGGGAGATGATCATCATGATGACGATACCTGCCAGAATGCCTACAATGCCGCATAAGATGAAAGGCATATTTTCCTTCATGTTATATATCCTCCATCATATACACAGTAAATCTTATCACACAATTGTGATTTATACACTAGTTTTATGTGAAAAATGATAAGATTTTCGCAAACCTCTCCTTCTTCACGCTTCATAAAAGTGCTGTCAGAGACAACACTTTCATAATTTTCCTTAAGTTTGCGGCCCGTTTTTCAGGCTTCAGCGGTGAGGCGCTTTTCCGCCAGCAGCTTATGCAGCTTCTGATCGATCTCCTCGGTGAATTCGGGATGCTCAAGCATGTAGGCCCGGACGTTTTCCTTGCCCTGTCCGATCTTTTCGCCTTCGTAGGAGAACCAGGCACCGCTCTTCTCGATGATGCCGTAGTCTACGGCCAGATCGATCACTTCGGAAACGTGCGAGACGCCTTCGCCGTAACGGATCTCTACCGTGCAGGTCTTAAACGGCGGGGCAACCTTGTTTTTGACGATCTTGATGTTGGTCTTGTTGCCGATGATGTCGGCGCCCTGCTTGATCGGTTCGCCCTTGCGGACTTCCAGACGGATCGAGGAATAGAATTTCAGGGCCCGGCCGCCCGGGGTAGTTTCGGGATTGCCGAACATGATGCCGATCTTTTCCCGCAGCTGGTTGATGAAGATGACCGTGCACTTTGAACGGTTCATGGCGCCGGCCAGCTTGCGCATGGCCTGGGACATCAGTCTGGCCTGCAGGCCGATCGAGGAATCGCCGATGGTGCCGTCCAGTTCCGCCTGAGGAACCAGAGCCGCCACCGAATCGACGACGATCAGGTCAATGGCGCCGGACTTGATCAGCAGTTCGGTTATCTGCAGAGCCTGGTCGCCGCTGTCGGGCTGGGAAAGAATGAGATCGTCGATGTCGACGCCCAGTTTCTTGGCATACATCGGGTCAATGGCGTTTTCAGCGTCGATGAAGGCCGCCTTGCCGCCGGACTTCTGAACTTCCGCGATGGCGTGCAGGGCCAGGGTAGTCTTGCCGCTGCTCTCCGGTCCGTAGATCTCAATGATCCTTCCGCGGGGATAGCCGCCGATGCCCAGTGCCTGGTCGATCAGCAGCGATCCGGAGCTGATGGCGTCTTCTTCAACCTTGACGCTGTCGCCCAGACGCATGATCGCGCCTTTTCCATACGTTTTCTCAATTTCCTTTATCGTATCCGCCAATGCTTCGTTTCTGTCTTTTTCTGCCATCTTTCTATTCCTTTCCTGAATCAGACTCTCTGAGGACTTCCATCAGTCTTTCTGTCATCAATTCAACTATCCGTAAGCGCAGTTCATTGCGCGGCGCATCGATCAGATCCCGGTAATCGTAGTATCTGCCGTTCATGCAGATGCATGAATATACCAGCCCTCTGGGCTTTCCTTCCAGAACATCCGGTCCGGCATTGCCGGTAAAGGATACACCGATGTCCGTCCGGAAGATCTCCGCAATGTTGCCGGCCATTTCCCTGGCTGTCTGCCATGATACGACGCCGAATTCATCGACGGTCTTTTGGCTGACATGGGCAACGTTCACCTTTATTTCATTCCAGTAGGTAACGATTCCGCCCTTCAGGGTGGCGCTGACTCCCGGAATCTCCGTCATCTTCTGACAGAACAGTCCTCCGGTTAATGATTCGCAGCTGGCTATCGTTAATCCTGAATCAATCAGCTTTTTTACCAGAAGATCCACTATTTGCTCTCCCAGATGTAGGCCTTGCCCTGGCTGTAGTAGGATACGCCGGAAGCCAGTGACATCAGCGTTGAGAACCACAGCAGGATGTCCGCCATGGGAATGTTCACATACTGGAAGGGGATGTTGTTCAGCAGTATCACGATGATGCACAGCATCTGTGAAGCGGTCTTGAGCTTACCCAGAGTCCTGGCGCTCATTACCACGTTGCGGCTGGAAGCGATCAGCCTGATCCCGTCCACTACGATGTCTCTCCAAACCATGATCAGAACCGGCACCGCTGAAATGAGGTTTTCCGATGCGAACAGGATGAACATGGTGGTTGTCAGACACTTGTCGGCAATCGGATCAGCGAACTTGCCGAAGGTCGTGACCTGATTATTCATTCTGGCCAGAAAGCCGTCAAGGAAATCGGATACCGAGCCCAGAATGAACAGCACCAGAACGATGATGTTCTTGAGCGACAGGGTCAGATAACCGATATGATAGCTTGGCAGCTCCAGTCCCAGCTGGGAATACGGAAGTACCCATACCAGAACGATGATCGGAATCAGTATCAGTCTGAATAATGTCAGTTTGTTCGGTAAGTTCATAGCTTTCACCTCTTTGATATTATAGCATAATCGCTTACATAGTGATTATATCAATAACTTGATTAGATTTCAAGTTAATGCAGAAAACGCTTTTCCCATGAAAAAAAGAACGCCTGAGCGTCCTTTTATGCTAACTAACCGTAAGCCATGTTCTGTCCCTGCTGAGCAGGTGGCAATCATTTATCTACGCTTGCGCGTCCCTGGCCGCTTCATTTCGCGGTTTCGGATTCCCCTACCAAAATTTGGGTTTCTCACTTATGGGGTTTACATCGTTCCACTTCCGCCGTTTCCGGCGGAACTCCGTCACTGTTGCACTTTACGGCCCGCCACCATGGATCTCTCTTTAGGTCTAGTTGCCGCCGTCTGAGCCTGGCTTTATTTATTATACCAGCATAATCGTTACTGCCGTCGCAGGCAGTGTGAGCATGGACTTTCCTCTACCCTTTCGGGCAGCGATTGCCTCGTTAGTTATTTACGGTTGAATACTTCCTGCTCCAGTCTGGCGATCCGGCGCAGGATGTCTACCTGGGAAAGATTGCCGACAACCGGTGCGGGCTGCTCATTGGCATTCTTTGTTTCAGCGTCCTTAAGACGGCTCTCCAGGTCGATTACCTTGGTTTTAAGGGTGTCAATGGTCTGCTGGCAGTTGCCTACCTTTTCCTGCAGATTCTTTATTTCCAGTTCGTAGCAGTCATAGTCCTTGACGACCAGATCAAGAAACTGATCGACCTCAATGGGCGAATAGCCCTTGAACTCTACCTCAAATTCCTTATTTAAAATCGTATCGATACTAAGATTCATGTCTCTAGGCATTGTCATTCACACCCCTTTAGTTTATTGTATGAGATTATCATCTGATTTACAAGTTATAAGCGTGTTTTTGTACTCTGCCCGGTTTCATTTCCTCAGCTAATCAATGTCGTCCTGAAAAAGAACAGGTTATTCTGCCACCGGATTGTCAACATAACCGACAAACATGATCGCTCCGTTATTGACGATGGCATAGAAGTAGGGACTGTCGAAATACATCTGCTTCGGCAGATCGGGAATCCATGCTGTCGTATCAACGGTAATGGCCGTAACGGCAGCGGCTTCCGTACCGTTTTCATCAAGCTTCAGATGCGTCTTCTGAATGACCATGGAAACTGCCAGCCGGCCCTTTTCCGAGTTTCCGAGACCGGTCAGGTCAGCCCGGTTGCCGTCGAAGATCATGTCCAGTCCGCTTTCCCTTAACACATCGTTGAGAGTCCGGGAATATTCAATGTCCAGCTTCGGCATCTTAAGATCAGTGAAGACGTACTCCGTCTTCTGCATCAGACTGAGAATAGTCTGGTAATCGGGAATTTCTCCGGCATTCTTTGCCTTAATGGCGATGAAGGAAGTATTTCCGTCATCGTAGGGAAGCACGACGCCGCTGTAGTCATCATCGTCAATTACCTGGAAGGTTTTTCTTTCGCCGACGTATTCTACAGTCACCTTGTTCCCGGAAGAAGTCGTGAAATCGTCCTCACCGCATCTGTCCAGAAGCGTTTGCCACTTTGCCTTGAAGTAAAGCGCGTTGATCAAAACCATCGCCACACTGTCCTGAAGCGGTTCGTTCAGGATCCCTTTGATCATTCCCCTGGTCTTTTCATCGACCCAGCTGTTTATTTTTCTATAGGTTTCACCGGTAAGGTCCTGATTGAAGACTTCGGCAGCGTATCTGCTGAGCAATGTCTGGATGTATTCTTCGCTGACCTTGAATTCGTCATCCGCCCATAGACTGTTGGCGATCTGAGCCCTGTCTGTCAGTATCGACAGCGGACCGGTCTGCTTGGAGGCGAACTGCTCCAGGGTCTCGCCTCTGGCTCCTTCGTACAGCATTGCCAGAGCGATCTCCAGAGACAGCGGTGAGAAGCAGATGTTCTCATTTGATCTGTACAGTTTTCTGAAGATCTCCATGCCGATGGTCTGCCCGTTTTTCAGGTCTTTAGCGTATTCATTATGAGGAAATTCAGCGCTGATTCTGTATCCTTCCTTTGCGCTTCCCGTGACTGTGATTTCATATTCTTTTTCTTCGCCTACAACAAAGCCGATCTGGGGATAGCAGCGGTGAACGTTTCCATCGATGTCGATCACCTCAGCGACAAGTCTGAGTTCGCTGGCCTGTGCCTTCGCTCTTTCATAATCACTATGAGCCTTGTCACCGGGATTAAGCACGGCATCCTGCACTTTATCAAGCGGCAGCGCTTCCAGCAGCTGATCTCCTGAATAAATGTAAATGTTGATCTGATTCAGAATCTCTTCCGTTCCGTTGACAGCTGTGATGGTAAACACTGTCCTGTTCTTCGTCATCCTGGTTTCCCCGCATCCGGCGGATAACAGGACCATGATGACTGTCATGAATGTCAGAAAAGCTTTCTTCATATAACTCACCTCACTTATATAACGAATGAGTACGCATTTATGTCCGAAAGAAAGAGGAAATTTCTTTCCTCTTGTCTTTTACAGATTGTCGACGTTGTGGTAGACCTGCTGAACGTCATCGACATCATCGAGATAGGTCAGCAGCCTGTTAAGCTGGTTGCGGTCTTCCTCGCTGTCCAGTGAGATGTATTCCTGGGGGATCATCCGGTTCTCGAGTACGGCGAATTCGATCTCGCCTTTCTCCGCTTCCAGGGCATCCTTGGCCTTGAAGAGATCGGTCGGCGCTACGTAAAGGTTTACATAGCCTTCCTCATCGCTTTCGACGTCCAGAACGTCTACTTCAGCCATCAGCAGGATGTCCAGCACTTCCTCTTCATTTCCCTTGAAGGAAAGGATGCCGGTGTTGTCGTACTGATAGGATACGCAGCCTGCCTTGCCAAGGTTGCAGTGAGCCTTGTTGAAGCAGCTTCTGATCTCCGCCAGTGAACGGTTGGAGTTGTCGGAAAGCGTATCGACCAGAATGGTGCTGCCGCCGGGTCCGAAGCCTTCATAGCGGTTTTCGATGTAAGCCTCGGCATTTGAGCCCTTGGCCTTTTCAATGTTGCGCTTGATTACGTCTGCCGGTACCTGAGCGGCCTTGGCTTTTTCAATGACTCTCTTGAGTGTCTGGTTCATATTGGGGTCGGGGACACCACTCTTGGCAGCCATGTAAATTTCCTTGCCATACCGTGAGTAAATCTTCGTCTTCTTTGCTGCAGTGGCAGCCATTGATGCTGCTCTGACTTCATGTGCACGTCCCATATTATCAAACCTCCTAAAATATGAACACTACAATTATAATTACTT
>JAFZBT010000044.1 GCA_017561615.1 Erysipelotrichaceae bacterium | reverse complement strand
TGCAGACTGCCCTGAGCAGAGAGGAACTGGTCAGCCAGCTGAAGCATCTGGGAATAACCGCGGACATGACTCTGGAGGTCCACTGTTCCCTCAGAAGCGTCGGCTTCATCATCGGCGGAGCCGGCAGTTTTGTCGACGCCCTGCTGCAAGTGCTCAGCCAGGGAACCCTGGTCATGGCCTGCCAGAACGTCGACAACAGCGAGCCGCTCAACTGGGTCAACCCGCCCATCGCCCTCAATCTGACTGACAAGGTCAGAGAGAACATGCCGGCTTACGACATCTACCACTCCGACGTTCATTTCATGGGCGCTCTGGCCCTTGACCTGCGTTGCCGCAAGCAGACCTGCCGCTCCTATCATCCCAACTGCGCCTTCATCGCCAATGGCAAGGATGGCCGGGAATTAATGGCCAGACAGCCCCTCAACTTCCCCCTGGGACACGGTTCACCGCTGGAGAAGCTGTACAACAACGACAATGCCTGGATCATGCTGGTAGGCGTTGACTACGACCGGGCAACCGGCCTGCATTACGCCGAGAGCATCTCCGAGATCCGCCCGATCGTTCTGCAGGGCGGCGCCGTCAACGTCAACGGCAGAACGGAGTGGAAGAAGTATCTGGACTATGATCTGGACTGTGACGATTTCCCTGAACTGGGAAGACAGATGGAAAGAAGAAAGATGGTAAGGATCGGCAAGATCGGCAGCGCCCAGGTGAAGCTGTTCAACTTCCGCCAGGCTTCCGACTTTGCCCTGGAATATTTTAGGAATCTTTAGAAAGAGAAAGATAAGTTATGCTGATTTACATTGACCCTCAGAGCTATACCAACCGCTACATTAAGGAGATCACCGTTCCCGGCCTGCCGGCTGACTGCCGGCTGACCAGCGATCTGAAGGATCTTAAGGACATCGACATCTACGTCGCCGGCTTCGGCCAGGTGACCGAGGAGATGATCGAAAAGGCCACCAACCTCAAGGTGATCGTCCGCAATGCCGTTGGTACCGACAACATCGACAAGATGGCCGCGGCCCGCCGGGGCATTCCGGTCTACAACCTGCCGTTAGTCAACTACGAATCGGTGGCGGAAATGACCGTCGGCTTCATGATCGCCTGCGGCCGCTACATGGTCTTCAACCACATGAACAATGTCAATAACACTGAGGTCAACTACTATACCGACTACCAGGGTCAGGAACTTTACGGCCGCACCTTCGGCATCATGGGCTTCGGCCACATCGGAAAGAGGGTGGCGGAGATCCTGCAGAAGAGCTTTGACGCCAAGGTTCTGATCTACGACCCCTATGTCAGCGCCGAGAAGGCGGAGAAGCTGGGGGTAAAGAAGCTGGACGACTACCATGAGTTGCTTAGGCAGAGCGACTTCGTCTCCATCCATACCCCGCTGACCGAACAGACCCGCAACATGATCAACGCCGAGACGCTGAAGCTCTGCAAGCCCAACTGCATCATCGTCAACGCGGCCCGCGGAGGCATCGTCGATGAACAGGCGCTCTACGACGCCCTGGCCAGCCGGCAGATCTTTGCGGCGGCGGATGACGTTCTGGAGAACTATAAGGACAACAGGCTGTTCACCCTGCCCAACTTCATCGGCACCTCCCATGTCTGCGGCAATTCCGCCCAGGCCAGACGGAGAGTCGGGGAACACCTTTTGGAAAGACTTCTGACGGAGATCGAAAAGATCCGTCAGGAAGAGGAAAACCGGAAAAAGGAAGAAGACGTCAGATAAGGACGTCTTATTTCTATCAATAGCAACCAGGAGGAAACGGAAATGGCATTTGACTTTAAGAAGGAATACAAGGAGTTTTATCTGCCTTCAGCAAAGCCGGAGATCGTAAATGTGCCAAAGGCCAGTTACCTGGCCGTTCAGGGCAAGGGCGATCCCAATGACCCGGACGGCGAATATCAGAAGGCCATCGGCGTTCTCTACGCTCTGGCCTATACGCTGAAGATGAGCCATAAGAGCGATCATAGGATCGAGGGCTTCTACGAATATGTCGTCCCGCCACTGGAGGGTTTCTGGTGGCAGGAAGGCGTCGAAGGAATAGACTACGGCGACAAGTCGTCATTCTGCTGGATCTCGGTGATCCGGCTGCCCGAGTTCATCACCGAAGAGGACTTTGACTGGGCAGTTGAGACGGCAACGAAAAAGAAGAAGCTGGACTGCTCGAAAGCTCAGTTTCTGACCATCGAGGAGGGGCTGTGCGTGCAGATCATGCACAGCGGACCGTTTGACGATGAGCCGGCCAGCGTGGCGCTGATGGACAGCTATCTGGAGGAAAACGGCTACGAAAACGACTTCTCGGATCAGCGGATGCACCACGAGATCTACCTGTCTGATGCCCGCCGGACGGAGCCGGCGAAATGGAAGACCGTGATAAGGCATCCGATCAGAAAGCGTATATGACAGATCATGGGCGGAGTCAGATGTGATTCCGCTTTTCCGTTCCCGGCTTTTCTCAGAGAGGGAAAAACGGGTATAATAAAGATATCTGAAAGAGGACAGGGATAATGAAACTGGC
>JAFZBT010000043.1 GCA_017561615.1 Erysipelotrichaceae bacterium | reverse complement strand
CGGATCAGGATCGACCGGAGGCTCAACGTGTATTCCGGGTACGGTGACTCTGACAGTGATGCTGTTGGAACGTATGCCGGAGGCGCTGTAGGCATAGTATCCGGTGACATTATAGACTATGTCGTTAGCTGTATCATTGGTAAGAGTATAGGAAACAGTAGGCGTTGAATTGGAATAGTACTTAGTCTCGCCAGTCTCCGTATTGGTAACGTCAACGCAATAGGTTATGACACCGTCGATCCAGCTGCGGTCAAAGCCGCGGGCTCCCGTATAGGTGTTCTTGCCGTAAACCATTTCTTTAGTTGACGGGGCAACGACCAGGGCGTTGGGGTCGGGATAGGATTCCCATGTGCAGTTGAGCTGCTTGGAATTCTCATTGTAATTGGCGGTAAATGAATTAATGGAAGCGATATCCATTGTCGTTTCATAGCTGGCGACATTGGCGTTGCCGGCCAGGATATAACTGGTAACGATGTAGTCAGGATTGCAGTAATCAGGTGCGGCGGTATAGGGATACAGACCGCGGATATGGCTGATCTGTACGACGCTTGAAGGCTTGTTGTTGACGTTCTTCGGAGCGCCGAAGGCTTCATAGGCGGTTTCCAGCAGTCCGTGAACAGTCTTGCCGTCATTTCGTGTCTGCTTATAGGCAGAAGAAATATAAGTAGTCTTGTCAATGTACTGGCCGGTATCAAAGCCCATCCAGAAGGCAAAGCTGAAGTCATTTGTTCCGCCGATCATCAGCCAGTCTTTCGCGGCTGAACTGGGATATCCGTACTTTCTCTTGACACTGCGGTCATACAGAGATGTGCCGGTCTTGCCGTAGACTGTATACTTGCTGCTCCTGATTTCCGTAAGACGGCCGTTGGCTCTCCAGTCGGATGCTGTTGAGTGACCGTTGACACTGACCTGCTGAAGGTATCTGGTAAGCCAGGCCGCGCCTTCGGAAAGAGCCTGTGTCTGGGAAGGAGTGGCAACGATAGGTTCTTCGGTGGAGTTGATGAATTCGATCCTGGTGATCGTATGCGGCTGGGTGTACAGTCCGCTGGAAAGAATGACGCTTTCCGCGGCAGCGAGCTGGATCGGTGAGATCAGGAAGTTCTGTTCACCGATGGCATACTGTTCGTTGATGCCGTTGGCGACCCGGGCGTCGATTCCCACTGACTTCATGTACTCAGCAATGGTATCGATGCCGACGGTCTCACAGACCCATCTGAACATCTTTACAGCGCAGACGTTATATGAAGAGGTAAAGGCACGCTGAACGGAAACGTCGCCGGCATATCCATGGTCACCGGTGATCCGCTGAGACGAACCGGCCCAGTTCATGGGGGCGTCTTCAATGTAGTAGTTAGTTCCCAGAGGCGTATACTCAAAAGCCATGGGATAAGTCAGGATTCCCTTGGATGTAGAACCGGGGTTGACGCGGTTATCGTAAGCGTAGTTGAACATCTTGACGCCGTCATAGTCACGTCCGCCGCACAGACCGACGATCAGACCGGTATAGTTCTGAAGCAGTACCAGTGATACGTTCGCATAGTCATTGGGGAACTTTATGACGTTACCGCGGGAAAGTTCATCACAGTATTCCTGAACCTTCTTGTTCATTCCCGTATAGATGCGGACGGCCGTATTATAGGGGTTGATGTCATATATTTCAGCTATCTCTGCCAGAACGACGTCGATGTAAGCCTGATAGTCAACAGTCCTACCTGTTCCATAGGGCTTATCAACACGGCCCTTGAGCAGGTTTTCGATCTTAATGTTGCAGTTGTATTTGTATTCATCTTCGGTAATGTAGCCATGGTTCCACATCTGATAAAGAACGGACTTGGTACGGTTGGTACACTCCTTGAGATCGTAATAGGGATTATATTTGTTAGGAGCGTTGATGATGCCGGCCAGCATGGCGGACTCGACTGTCGTAAGTTCAGTACAGTCCTTGCCGAAATAATACTGTGAGGCAACCTGAATGCCGCGGGCATTGGCTCCGAAGTTTACCTTGTTAACGTACAGTTCAAAGATTTTCTCCTTGGAAACGATATTGTTGATCTTGAGAGAGTAGTATATTTCCTGAACCTTTCGGTCAATGCCTTTCTCCGCAATGGTGTCGACCGCGAAGTAGGTGTTCTTGATGACCTGCATGGTAAGGGTGGAACCGCCCTGGGCAAAGCTTAATGTCCTGATATTTTCCAGGAAAGCCTTGGCGAAACGCGGAACGTCAAAGCCGGTATGCTCAAAGAAACGCGAGTCCTCAACGGCGATGAAGGCATCGACGACGGACTGTGGCAGCGAATCATAAGGATAGGATATACGGGTTTCAGCGCCGACAATGGCGATCTGTTCGCCCTGATCGTCGTAGATAAGCGATGAGTCGGTAGAGCGCAGATCACTGGTGTCAAGCTCAACATCTGTCTTTGACAGGATTACCTTGATTACGCTGACGCCGGAAAGAGCGCCGAGAAGAACACAGAAAACAACAAAGCCCATCAGGCCGTTGATGATCCTTCTTCTCTTGACGGACCTCTGGTATCTGGCCCTCTTCTTTTCCTTCAGCTGTTTCATCTTTATCTTTTCTTCCTCTTCAGCGGACACGGCCGGAGTTTCCGGAAGATCGTCTACGTTAAACTGGATCTTATCCATTTACTTTCCCTCCAATACGAACTGGTCAATGACCTTGAGATAGTCAACCTTAACTAAATAGTTGTAGGGTATAAGTATACCATTCTCGACGAACCATTCACGGGGAATGCTTTTACGGGTTGCGGAACGGAGATAATCAAGGACTCTGTCCGCGAATACGAAATAGGTTTCATCCAGCCGGTAGAAGCGGACAATGACGAAGGCTACGCCGCCGTAGCGGATCACCCTCTCCATGTGCGCAAGCTGATGCGGATGGATCATCTTGGAGACCAGAGCTGTCTTGGACTGGGTCTCCTTGGCTTCAAAATCGATGTAGAGGCCCTTGTAGACACCGTTGTAGTCGGTAGTCGATGGAGTCTGGAAATAGGCCTCAGTTATCTTGGCGGTGGAACGGGACCGGTAGTCGACCTTGGTTATCTGGATAGGTGTCGGCTTCTTGTATACGGCCGCGATGTCGCTTTCAAGATAGTACTTGTTAGTGGAGTTGATGTCGTCCTCAAGAGACATGCCTCTATGACCGTAATCAATCGTCTTTTCCACTTTTACCCCTGCTCCGTTAGGGTAGTTTATCATATTGATCACCTTGTTAATTATACACTCATAATTCTCGCTTGACAAATGAAGAAAACAGTTGATTTTACTACTTTATTATGATAGACTTTCCGTGTTGCAGTCTCCACTGTGGGATTTCAACCGCTCTGAAATAAGGTATGCAAGTGCGTTTGGCCACCTTATCAGGCGAGTCTAGATTAACGAGGAGGTGTAATTGTAATGTACGCAATCATCGAAACTGGTGGAAAGCAGTTGAAGGTCGAAGTCGGTTCTGTCATCTTCGTCGAAAAGCTCGATGCCGAGGAAAAGGCTGAAGTTGAATTTGACAAGGTCGTCATGATTTCTGACAAGACTACCAAGGTCGGTACTCCCTATATCAAGGGCGCTACCGTCAAGGCAACTGTTGAAAAGCAGGGAAAAGGCAAGAAGATCCAGATCTTCAAATACAGACCGAAGAAGGGATCAACCAGAAGACGTCAGGGACATCGTCAGCCTTACACGAAGTGTACTGTTACAGCTATTGAGGCGTAGTCATGCTGATGATCCGCATCGGCATGAGGCAGGATGACATCACGGTGATGGACATCAGCAAGCATGCCGTAGCCAGAGATCAGGAAGATGAACTCTACAGGCTGGTATGCGCAGGTGTCAGCGCCATTGCCGTCGGACTGTGCAATGCCATTGATCAGCTGACGAAAGATCAGTGCCTCATCGACTTTCTTAGCGATGAGCTTGATCCCGGCAGCCTCAATCACATAACCATAGCTGTAAGCAAGAACAGTTTGGATCTGCAGAAGATCCTGAAAGTCGGAGAGATCCAGCTCAGGACCGCTGCAGAAAGTTATCAGAATTACATTGATTTTAAGATTACGGAGGTATAACCATGAAGTATACGTTAAACATTCAGATGTTCGCATCCAAAAAGGGTGTAGGTTCAACTAAGAACGGACGTGACTCCCACTCCAAGCGTTTAGGTGCCAAGAAGGCTGATGGTCAGTTTACCAATGCCGGTTCAATCATTTACCGTCAGAGGGGAACCAAGATCCATCCTGGTGTCAATGTCGGACGTGGCGGAGATGATACATTATTTGCCCTGACTGCCGGTATCGTCAGATACGAAAGACTCGGTAAGGACAGAAAGCAAGTATCTGTATATCCGATTGCTTAATGAACATCAATCCCCAGAATACTGGGGATTTGTTTTTCCGGAAGGAGGACCAAGCTCATGAAATTCATAGACAGCGCGAAAATATATCTTAAGGCCGGCAAGGGAGGAGACGGCATCGTTTCCTTCAGGCGTGAAGCCCATGTACCTCTGGGCGGACCTTTCGGCGGTGACGGCGGTAAGGGCGGTTCCATCATATTTGAGGTTGATACTGCAAAGACGACCCTGCTTGACCTGCGCTACCGCAAGAAGATCGTTGCGGAAAACGGTGAAAACGGCAAGACCAAGAAGATGCACGGCGCTGACGGTGAAGATCAGATAGTCGCCGTACCCTTAGGTACCATAGTCAAGAACCTTTCGACCGGAAACATCGTCGCTGACCTGACAAACCCCGGTCAGCGTGCGGAAATATGCAAGGGCGGAAAGGGAGGACGCGGGAATTTCCATTTCCGCACATCCCGCAATCCCGCTCCGGAATACGCCGAAAAGGGTGAAGCAGGCGAGGAATTTGAAGCTTACATTGAGCTTAAGCTGCTTGCCGATGTCGGACTGGTCGGTTTCCCGTCCGTTGGAAAGAGCACAATTCTGTCGGTTGTCTCTGCCGCCCGGCCGGAAATAGCCGATTATCCCTTTACCACACTGACACCGAAAATGGGTGTGGTAGCGGTAGGTGACGGCCGCAGTTTCGTCATGGCTGACCTTCCGGGACTCATTGAAGGTGCATCGCAGGGCAAGGGCCTCGGACATGAATTCCTGAAGCATATAGAGAGATGCCGCGTCATCATTCATGTCGTTGACATGAGTCCCAACAGCGGCCGTGATCCGGTTGACGATTACCGGATCATAAACAAGGAGCTTGAGGAATACAAGTACCGGCTGCTTCAGAGACCGCAGATCGTCGTAGCAAACAAGATGGATGAAGACGGGGCTGAGGAAAACCTTGAGCGCTTCCGTCAGGCTTATCCTGATCTGGAGGTATTCCCGGTCATTTCCCTGATCGGAGACGGCATGCAGGCTGTGCTTTACAAGGCCGCTGATCTGCTTGACGTCACTGAACCTTTCCCGCTGGAAGACGAAAACGAAGATGTCGGTGTCGTCTACGGCTTCGTAAAGGAAGAAGAGCCGTTCATAATCAGAAATCTGGGCAACGGCAGCTGGTCCATTGAATCCGAAAGGATAACCAGACTGATGGCTCGGACCACTTTCGTAGATGAGGAGCAGATCATCCGCTTCGGCATGTCGCTGAAGAAGATGGGCGTTGACGATGCCTTACGCGAAAGAGGAGCATCGGAAAACGATACAGTATACATTGACGACTACATTTTTGAAATGACAGAACTGCTGTGAGTCAGTTATAATGATTCATATACGGAGGTGTTTGAATGTTTACCTTCATAAGCGGGACAGTGTACTCCTTCGGAGCCGATTACGTCATCCTGGAAAACAACGGAATTGGCTATTACATCAACTTCATGCATCCCGAGGCATTGACGCTTTCCCAGCACATCACCATCTTTACCTATCAGCATTTCCGCGAGGACGGACAGGTTCTTTACGGCTTCATTGACGCCAATGAACTTGATCTGTTCAAAAACTTAATATCCGTTAAGGGACTGGGGCCCAAGACAGCTCAGCTGATGTTGGGCAGCTGCCGGTATGAAGAACTTGTCAGAGCCATCGAAGCCGGCGATGTCGCCTTCCTGAAAAAGATGCCTTCTGTCGGTTCCAAGACAGCCCAGCAGATCATTCTCGATCTCAAGGGAAAACTGGTTGAAGACGAAAACCGCAAGCCGGAAGTCAATCAGCAGCTTGAAGAAGCCGTCAGCGGTCTGAAAGCCTTAGGATATAAGACATACGAAATCAACAGTATACTGAAGGAACTCAGAAAAATGCCGGATATGAGTGCCGATGAGTACCTGAAAGCCGGACTGAAGCTGTTGCTGGCACAGAAGGGAGTATGATCAGATGACCGAAAGACTGATGAGTTCATACAGCCAGGAAAGCGATGAAGAGATCTCCCTGCGACCGCAGACACTTGATGAATATGTCGGTCAGGATGCTCTGAAGGAAAACCTGCGTATCTTCATTAAGGCAGCCAGAGGACGAAACGAGTCACTGGATCACTGCCTGCTGTACGGTCCTCCGGGACTGGGAAAGACCACTCTGGCCTATATCATTGCCAATGAAATGGGCGGTAACATCAGAGTTACCTCCGGCCCTTCCATTGAAAGAAGCGGCGATCTTGCGGCCATTCTTTCCGCCCTTCAGCCGGGTGACGTACTGTTCATCGATGAGATCCACCGTCTGCCCAAGCAGGTAGAAGAAGTTCTCTATCCGGCCATGGAAGACTTCGCCATTGATGTCGTCGTCGGCAAGGAAAGCTCGGTAAGAAGCATCAGGCTTGAACTGCCGCCGTTTACGCTGGTTGGAGCAACCACCAGAGCAGGAGATATCTCCGCGCCTTTACGTGACCGCTTTGGCGTCATCAGCAAGCTTGACTACTATACCAACGAACAGCTTGGTCAGATCATCAGAAGAACGTCAAGAGTTCTTGACTGTCCGATAGACGAGGATGCCGTTCTCGAACTGGCAAAGCGTTCGCGCGGCACTCCGCGAATTGCCAACCGCCTGTTCAGAAGAGTACGCGACTTTGCCCAGATCCTCAATGACGGCCACATCAATCTTGACATAACCATGACGGCTCTGAATAAACTCAAGGTCGATAAGCTTGGTCTTGACGATGTCGACCAGCGTTATCTGCGCGGCATCATCGAGAGATTCAAGGGCGGTCCGGTAGGCGTTGAAGCGCTTGCCAACTCGATTTCCGAAGAAACCACGACGCTGGAGGATGGATATGAGCCTTATCTTCTCCAGATCGGATTCATTCAGAGAACACCAAGGGGAAGGATCGCTACCGAGAAAGCCTACGAGCATCTTGGCATTCCTCTGCAGGAAAACCTGTTCAGCATCAAGTGAGTAATACAACGGAATACTCACTTTTGTTTTATGATCCGGAGGATGAATAATGAAACTGTTTGATACCCATTGTCACTATGAAGATACCCAGTTTGATGAGGACCGCTGGCAGCGGCTTGATGAACTGCGCAATACCGATATAAAGATACTCAACTGCTGTTCGGATGAAAGCGTGTTTGACACAGTAACGGAAATTTCCTCAAGATATGATTTTGCCTATTGCAGCATCGGCATCCATCCGCATTGGTGCATGAGCGCATCAGAAATATATCTGGATAAGATCGCAAAGCTTGCTGAAAATCCCAAGATAAGAGCGATTGGTGAAATGGGACTTGATTACTACTTTGATGAACCTGAAGAGATACAGAAAAGAGTATTCCGTCAGCAGCTGGAACTGGCAGCTGAACTTGACAAACCGGTAATAATTCATGACCGGCTTGCTCACGAAGACGTGATGGAAATCCTAAGGGAATACCGCCCGAAGGGTATCCTGCACCGTTATGGAGGACCTCTGGAACTGCTTCAGGAAGCAAACAGTTGGGGAATGTACATGAGCATCAATAACGACATATCGCATCCTGGCTGGAAAACACGTCATGCAGACATCCTTCTGGGTGTATCTCTGGACCGCCTGCTGGTTGAGACCGACGCCCCGTATTCGCCGCCGTTCGGCAGTGAAAACAGACGCAGCGAAGCTGCCGATGTGTCCTGTGTCATAAAAGAAATAGCCAAGGCGAGAAATATCGATATTGAACAGTTAAGCAATATTCTGTATGAAAACGCTTTACAGGCTTACGGTTTCTGATTTTTGGCGAAATTCACGGAAATAATTATTTTATATGATATAATGACGGCATGAAGGGGAGGAAAACTTCAATGAAAAAGATTCTGGTTGTTTTATTAAGTGTCCTGCTGGTGTTCACCATGGCCGGATGCGGCGAAAAGAAGACCGACGAAAAGGTCATCGATAAGCTGTCGATCGCGTTTGTTCCTTCAAAGGACCCCGATCAGATCCTGACTGCCGCCAAGCCGCTGGAAGAAATGCTGAAGACTGTCCTGGCTCAGAAGGGCTACACTGTCAACGCTGTTGACATTACCGTAGGCACTAACTACAACGCTGTCGGTGAAGGCATGATTGCCGGAACTATCGACATCGGATTCATTCCCGCTGCAACTTATGTTCAGTATCATGAAGACGGTGTTGAACTGCTGCTTGAAGCTCTGCGTTACGGCATCTGCGATGAGAAGGGTACGATCATTGACCCGAAGCTCGGCATTGCTCCGTGGAATGAAGGAAAGACCGCTCAGTCAAAGGACGGCCTGGTCACCGGCTATGCTTCATTGATTTATGTAAATATTGACACTGAGAAGGGCGCTGACCTGTATAACAAGGCTGTTGCCGGAACTCTGACCTGGGAAGATGTTAACTCTGCGGAATGGTATGTCTGCTCAACGACTTCTTCTGCCGGCTACGTCTATCCGTCAATCTGGCTGAACAACATGTTCGGTGAAGGCGTCGGTCAGTCAAGAAAGACTGTCGCCAACCTGGAACATGTTGTCGGTGACGGCTCCTACTCAGCCATGATCCCGCAGCTGATCGCCGGCGGATGCGACGTAACTGTCAGCTTTGCCGACTACCGCTACAACAAGGATGCCAACGAATACTTCGCCAATGCCTATGCCAAGGAAATCGCTGAAGGCAAATACTCCAGCATCTATGACATCATCAAGGTCATCGGCGTTTCCGATTACATCATGAACGACACCATTTCCTATGCCAACGAAAAGGTTGACCCCAAGATGACTCCGGAATTCGTCAAGGCTCTGCAGGAAGCTTTCATGGAAATCGGTTCAACACCCGAAGGCCTGGCCTGCGTCGAACCGTACAGCCACATGGGCTACAGAATCGGTGATGACAAGGACTACGATTCATCAAGAGCTGCCGCTGAGATTCTGAAGAACAAATAGAGCATTCTGACTCTTAAAAGGGTGGAGGTAATACCTGCCTTCACCCTTTTTCCTATTTTGATAAGGCTGCCCTGCAGCCTCAGGAGGATACCATGATCAAGTTTGAACACGTCACCAAGATCTACAATAACAACGTCAAGGCGCTTGATGACGTTAATCTGGAAATAGAACAGGGAGAATTCGTTGCCATCATCGGTCTGTCCGGCGCCGGAAAGAGCACGCTGATCAGAACGATCAACAAGATGATCGACGTTACCGAAGGTACGGTAAGCGTCAACGGCATCGATGTTTCCACGCTTAAGGGCAAGGAACTCCGCAGCTTCCGCCGCAAGATCGGCATGGTCTTCCAGTCATTCAATCTGGTAAACCGCACCACCGTAATCAACAACGTCTTATCGGCGAGAGTCGCCGAAATGCCTTTCTTACGTACCCTGCTAGGACTGTATTCCCGTCAGGACAAGATAATGGCGCTTGAATCTCTTGACAAGGTAGGAATTCTGGACAAGGCTTACGTGCGTGCCGACCAGCTTTCCGGCGGTCAGCAGCAGCGCGTTGCGCTGGCGCGTACCCTGACGCAGAATCCCGAGATCATCCTTGCTGATGAACCGGTCGCTTCGCTGGACCCGGTCATGGCTGAGGTGGTCATGGATGACTTCAAGAGAATAAACAGGGAAATGAACATAACCGTGGTGATCAACATCCACCACGTTGACCTGGCATTGCAGTATGCTGACAGGATCGTCGGCATCCGGGAAGGAAAGATCGTCTATGACGGCCCGGTAAGCAATGTCAATAGAGAACTGTTAAGGACAATCTACGGACGTGACCTTAACGATGACGAGAAGATGAATAAGGAGAACAAGAATGTTTAGGGACTTTCTTCACATCTTCTATCCTGATACCTATGTGCTTTCCAATGGCAAAAAGGTCAGGGAAAAGTTCAACTGGCTCCCGTATGTTGTGATCCTGCTCATTGCCGCAACCATTCTCAGCGGCAAGGTTACCGGCTTCTCTTTCAGTACGCTTTTCCGCAGAGGACACGTCTTCTTTGATTTCTTCGGACTGATGTTTCCGCCTCGCTGGGCATTCTGGGACGAAATAAAGAAGCCTCTGATCGATACCATCAACATGTCGCTGCTGGGAACGGCCATCGGCTGCCTGATCTCGCTGCCCGTCAGTTTCTATCTGGCATCGAACTTCAAGCTGAACAAGACATATCTGTCGATCCACCGCGGCATCCTGTCCGTTTTCCGGACACTTCCGACGCTGATCTATGCCCGTCTGATATCGATCGTGATCGGTACCGGAACCCTTGCCGGTACGATATCCATTGCCATCTTCTCATTTTCCGTATGCGTGAAGATGCTCTATGAACAGCTGGAAACCATCGACATGGGGCCTTATGAAGCTCTGGAATCAACGGGGGCCAACCGGGAAAGGTGCATGATCGCCGCCGCCTATCCGCAGATCAGAAGCTATTTCTGGTCAACGGTTCTCTACTGTTTTGAGATGAACGTCCGTTCCGCAGCCATTCTGGGATATGTCGGCGCCGGCGGCATCGGCGTACAGATCAACAATACCCTGGGCTGGAGAGAGTATACCAATACCGGTCTGATGATCTTCGCCCTGGTAATTGTCGTCGTAGTCATTGAAACGATCTCCAGAGAGATCAGAAGGAGGCTGGTTCAGGGATGACAAACAAGTTAACTGTCGAACAGCAATACAGGAAGTATCCGTCTTGGATCCCGCGCTTTCTGATCACCATCGGCGCCATGGTCCTGTTCTATTTCCTTTGGGCCTATACCGTCGATTACCGCGGCATCAACCCCAGAGGCCTGGCCATCGCCAAGAGCGCTCTGGTGGGTCTTCTGAAGCCTTCCTGGGAAGTGATCAGCGATCTTTCCGAGACCGGTCTGTTTTATCTGCTGATGGAAACGCTGGCCATCGCCCTGCTGGGAACGATTCTGGGATTGCTGCTGGCGCTGCCGCTGGCTTTCCTGTGCGCCCGCAACGTGGCACCGAGATGGGTAAACTATACGGTGCTTACGCTTATATCGATAATGAGAGCTTTCCCGGCTTTCATCTACGGCATCATGTTCATCAGGGTGACCGGCCCCGGACCATTTGCCGGAGCGCTGACCATGGCGATCAGCTCCGTCGGCATGCTGGCCAAGCTGGTTACCGAAATAATCGAGGACATGAATCCGGGAATAATCGAAGCTCTGGACGCGGCCGGCTGTTCTCCATTTGAAAAGATCAGATACGGCATCATTCCGCAGCTTTCCTCCAACATCATTTCCATCGTCATCTACCGTCTGGACATCAACGTTAAGAGCGCTTCAATACTCGGCGTTGTCGGCGCCGGCGGCATCGGCGCCCCGCTGATCTATGCGATCGCCAAAGGCAGCTGGGGTGAGACAAGCGCCATGCTGCTGGGACTTGTGGCCCTGATCCTGGTGCTTGAATACTTCTCCACAAAGATCAGAACAAAGCTGGCTTAACATATGTATTTTCTGTCTTTCCGGCAGAACAGGTTATGATATAATCATCAAGGTGATATTATGAAAATTCTTTTAGCTACCGGCGGAACCGGTGGACACATATATCCGGCAACGGCGCTTGCCGACAAGCTGATGCAGGATAACAGCAAGAACGAAATTCTGTTCATCGGCAATGAAGACCGCATGGAATCAGTAGAAGTGGTAAAGCAGGGATACCGTTTCATCGGCATCAAGGCTGCCAAGTTCAATAATAACCGCAATAAGATTTCCGCCCTGACGACGCTTTACCGGGCATATAAGGAATGTCTGGGAATCGTCAGGAACTTTTCGCCGGATATTGTCATGGGATTCGGGGGATATGTTACCGTGCCGGTCGTCATGGCTGCCCATAAGCTGGGAATAAAGACGATCATTCATGAGCAGAACAGCCTTACCGGACTGGCAAACCGCGTGCTCGGCCATTTCGTTGACCGCGTAGTGATCTGCTACCCGACAGCGGCGGAAGCCTTCAACAAAAAGAAAGTAAGGCTGTTAGGCAATCCCAGGGAGAGCGCCGTGCTGAATTTCGTAAAGGATAAGGATATCTTTTCCCAGTTCGGCCTTGACTGCGCTCTCAAGACCGTCCTGATCGTCATGGGTTCCCTGGGTTCCGTCAGCGTCAATCAGAAGATGACGGGAATCCTGGAAGGACTGAAGCACAAGGATTACAACGTTCTCTATGTCACCGGAAAGAACAACTATGAACAGTTTGCCGGACTGTCACTGGAGACCGATACCCTGAAGATCGTTCCCTATATCAATCAGTTCAACATTGCCGGCAACTGCGCCCTGGTAATGAGCCGGGGCGGAGCGACCAGCGCTTCGGAATACATGGCTCTGGGCGTTCCGACGATAATCGTGCCTTCTCCATATGTTACCAATAACCACCAGTACATCAACGCCAAGGCCATGCTGGATAACGGCGCTGCCGTACTGCTTGAGGAGAAGGACATGAATGTACTCAATACGATCGAACTGATCGATGAACTGGTGCATGATGATGAGAGACTGGCGACGATGAGCGAAAACGCCCGCAAAATGAGTCATCCTCAGGCCGCTTATGATATTATAGAGCTGATAAAAGAAACAACCGGATTACAAGATGCTTAAGGAAACAGAAAAGAAACTCGCCCAGTTCGGCGATCTGGAGACCGATGTCTCGTTCAGGAATCTTACGACATTCAGAGTAGGCGGAATCGCCCGGAATGTCTTTTATCCGCGCAACATTTTCGGTCTGACCAACGCCATCAGCATCTGCAAGCAGGAAAACATCCCCTTCAAGGTACTGGGCAACGGATCGAACATTCTGCCTTCCGATGAAGTATTTGAGGGTGTCATAATCAAGCTGACCCGCTATTTCATCGACTACTATTTTGATGATGATGTTCTCTATGCCCAATGCGGATGCTCGCTGATCGCCCTTTCCTATAAGGCATTGGAAAAATCGCTGTCCGGACTGGAATTCGCCAACGGCATACCGGCTACTTTGGGCGGGGCACTGTTCATGAATGCCGGAGCATACAAATGCGAAATGAGCGATGTCGTCGAGGAAGTGCAGGTCCTGGTTGATGATGACGTCATCTGGCTGAATCACGATCAGTGTCAGTTCGGTTACCGTTCATCGATATTTCAGCGTCATCCGGACTGGACGATCGTCTCCTGCAAGCTTCGCCTTCAGAAAGGCGAACACAGCGCCATTGAACAGCTGGTAAAGACCAGAAGGGAAAAACGCAGTTCAACACAGCCTCTGGACTTTCCTTCCGCCGGAAGCACCTTCAGAAATCCGGAGGGCGGCTTTGCCTGGAAGTACATTGATGAAATCGGCTACCGGGGAAAGAAGCTCGGCGGCGCTCAGGTTTCCGAAAAGCATTCCAATTTCATAATCAATACCGGAAATGCGACAGCTGAAGAGATACGTCAGCTGTCTGACGAAATAAAGGAAAAAGTCAGAGAAAAATTCAATATTGATCTGATCATGGAAGTGGAGAAATTCAATTGGAAAGAATAAAGACACCTTTCATCAGCAGAGAAAGCACAGTCAGAAAAGGAAAGAAGACCGCCGTTAAGAAAAAGACGGTCGTTCTGATTCTCGGCTGTCTTTTACTTTGCCTGGCTGTCATTCTTTCCGCAATGTATTTTCTCTTTCCCATTAAAAACATCGTAATTACCGGAAATCACTATCTGTCGGAAGAATACATAAGAAAGACAGTTGGCATCAGTGAAGGAGACCGCTATTTTTTCCGGCTTAACGGCAGAACAGCGGCGGAAGCACAGAAAGATCCGCTGTTCAGCGAAATAAGGATAAAAAGAGCAGATAATCTCAGCTATATCATCGAAGTAATCGAAAACACCATCGTAGGCTATCAGATAACCGGAAGCAGTACGGATGTGACCTCCACGCTGATTCTGGCAGACGGGCAGATCATTCCCTTTTCCGCCGAATATATGAAGAACATTGCTCTGACGCCGATGTTCATCGATATCTCCATAGAAAACTGCAAGAACATCGCCAGACAACTGGGAAAACTGGATTTTGACATCATTTCCCGCATCTCCGAGGTAAGCACCGTTGCTTTCACATATGATGAAAATATGGTAAAATTAACCATGGAAGACGGGTACCGCGTGTATTCGTCTGTCAATGGTCTGGGTTATATGAAGGATTACTTTGACATTGTGATCAACAAGTCAAACGCTTCCGGTTCATGCATTCTCATTATGGAGGAATATTCGAGCGCCGCCATTCTCGAATGTTCGGAAATCAGGGAGAAATACATAAGAACCGCAGACTGACAGGAAGGTATTAACATGATGAAGAACACCACGAACATAGGAAACATCAACATTACGGCTGAAGCCATCGCCTCACTGGCCGGCGAACTGGCCAACGAATGCTATGGAGTAGTCGGCATGGCCTCAAAGCGTCTGGTAAAGGACAGCATGGCCATGATATTAAGGAAAGAAAACTATTCCAAGGGCGTTGTGGTAAGGCAGAATGAGAGAGGAATCGAACTTGACATCTATGTGATCATTGCCTACGGCGTGCGGATCATGGAAGTTGTCAACGAGATGCAGAAGAAGGTCAAGTACGAACTGGAGAACATGTTCGACATGGATTTCACCTCCATCAATGTCTATGTTCAGGGAATCAAGGTTGTTGATTAGGCGGTATCCATATGGAAATACTTGATTGCAGACAATTCAAGGAAATGATCATTTCCGGTGCCAACAATCTGGCAAACAATGCAGAACGCGTTAACAAGCTTAACGTTTTCCCCGTGCCTGACGGCGATACGGGAACCAATATGAACATGACCATGGCTTCAGCTGCCGAGGAAACCGCCAAGTTCATGAACGATTACATCGGCGATACCTGCAAGTTCTTAAGCAAGAACATGCTGATGAATGCCCGCGGAAACTCCGGTGTCATTCTTTCTCAGGTGTTCAAGGGCATTGCCAAGGCGCTGACAGGCGCTCAGAGCGCCAATGTTCAGCAGCTTTCCGAAGCTTTCATGTCCGGTTCAAAAGCTGCCTACAAGGCAATCATGAAGCCCGTAGAAGGGACTATTCTTACCGTCGTCAGGGAATCTGCCGAAATGGGCGAATACTTGGTGAAGAAGAACCCCAAGTGCTCAATTGAGGATTACATGACCTACATGGTCGTGGAAGCCAATGAATCGCTGAAAAGAACCCCCGAGCTTCTTGAAGTGCTGAAGGAAGCCGGCGTTCTTGACAGCGGCGCTACCGGTTACTGCTGCATACTGGAAGGGTTCAATTCCTACCTGCAGGGCAAGCCGGTCGCCAAAGCTGATCAGCAGACAGCCGCCGAAGCCGTTGAAGAAGGCTATTGCGTGGAAATCAAGGTAAATCTGAACGAGCAGTACAAGAAGGAATTCGTCATCAACCGCCTTGAAACTTCTCTTGGCCGCAGCTGCAACAACATCAAGCTGGCCAGAGAAAATGACTGCGTAAAGCTTCATCTCCATACGGAAAGACCGGGCGACATCATCAATACTCTGCAGCGGTTCGGTGAACTCGACATGGTAAGAGTGGAAATGCTGTCAAAGGGTCATAATCCTACCCTAAGCTTTGAATCGGCGAGCGCGGAAAGAAAGAACTGCGCCGTAATTACCGTCTGCAACGCTGATGGCATTGCCCGCAAGTTCAAGGATCTGACTGTCGACTACATAGTTTTCGGCGGTCAGACAATGAATCCCTCCACTCAGGATTTCGTCAATGCCATTAAGGAAGCCAACGCCGAGAACATCATCATCCTTCCCAACAACTCCAACATCATTCTGGCAGCCAAGCAGGCCAAGCAGCTGTGCAAGAACTGCCACGTTGAGGTAATTGAGTCGAAAAGCGTAATTGAAGGGATCAATGCCTGTCTTAACTACAGCTGCGAAGCACCGATCGATGACAACATCAAGGCCATGACCCAGGCAGTAAGAGAGATCAGAACGATCTCCATTACCCAGGCGGTAAAGGCTACCACGATGAACGGACTGATCATCAGAAAGAACAACTACATCGGTCTGGTCGACAAGGACCTGGTCGCTACCGGCAAGTCCATGGAAAAGACTCTGTATGCGACGATCGATCAGGCTGCTGAAAAGCAAGAGATATCTTATCTGACCGTCATTTACGGCAAGGAGATCACCAAGGCTCAGGCCCAGGCAGTTCTCGATTACGCTGCCGAAAAGTACGACGCGGAAGGCGAACTGATCGCCGGCCAGCAGGATCTCTATCCGTTCATCATCGGAATTGAATAACGGAAAAATGAAGGAAATCAGATTAACGCCAAAACAGAAAGAAGCCTTAAAGGCCTTAGGGATCAATGATACTAAGGCCCTTTTAACAAACTACCCATACCGGTATGAGAAGCTTTGCTGGCTGCCTCATGAACAATGGCAGCCCGACAGTAAAGTAATCATTGAGGGAAGAATCGTTTCCCAGCCGCGCTTCAATTACTTCAAGGGACGTAATTCCGTGATCTATCTCGATATAGAAGACCAGTATGACCGTTACCGGGTGACGATCTTTAACAGGCCATGGCTGCGCAGCCTCAAGATTGATGAAACGATAACCGTAATCGGCAAATACGAAGGTTCTCAGAAGATTCTGGCCTATCAGATTTCCAACCTGTCGATGGACCAGCTGCTGGGTATTCATCCGGTCTATTCCCTGAAGGATAAGATAAGGGAAAAGACCTTTGTAACGTTAGTTGACCGGGCGCTGAATGAGGCCAGTGAGCAGATTGAGGATTTCATACCTGAAAAATATCGGGAAAAATACGGCTATCTCTCAAAGATCGAAGCATTGCGAAGAATACATCAGCCCCAAAGCGATGAGCAGCTTACCCAGGCGCTCAATACGATCAAGTATGAGGAATTCCTGCGCTTTAACCTTCTGATGCTTTCCCGTCGCAAGGACAGCTTTGTCAGCGATGAACGCTTCGCAAAGCACTTTGACGTGGATAAGGTCCGGAATTTCATTGATTCGCTTCCCTTCCGGCTTACTGAGGATCAGCTTTCAGCGGTCAGAGAGATCACCAGAGACCTGATGAGTGAAAAGCAGATGAGCAGGATCGTTCAGGGGGATGTCGGAACCGGAAAGACGATCGTCGGCTTCATCGCCATGTATGAAACAGCGCTGGCCGGAATGCAGTCAGCGATGATGGCACCTACGGAAATACTGGCAAGACAGCATTATGAAAACCTGCGTAGATTTTTTGAAAGCAAGGGAATCGGCGTCGGCGTTCTGTATTCATCTCAGAGCCCGCAGCAGAGAAAAGAGACCCTGAACGCCCTGGCCGATAGCTCGATAAAGATGGTCGTCGGAACGCATTCGCTGTTTCAGGATGAGGTCGTTTACCGCAATCTCGGCCTCATCATCTCCGATGAGCAGCAGCGCTTCGGCGTAAAGCAGCGCGCTGCTTTATTGGCCAAGGGAACCTATACGGACATTCTCATGATGTCGGCAACCCCGATTCCGCGTACGCTTGCGACAACGTTATACGGCGACATGGATGTCTCCACGATAAGCCAGTCACCAAATCAGTCAAAACAGATTGAGACGGTACTGATTAGGCAGAATTCCTTCATTCCGGTTCTGGATGAGATCGAAAGACTGCTTGCTGAAGGAGATCAGATGTATGTTGTCTGTCCGAGCATCGAAAACAGCGAAACCTCAAGGAATGCCAATGACATCTATGTAAATCTTAGGAAATACTTTGACAGCCGCTACCATGTCGATTTGCTGCACGGACAGCTTTCTGAAGAAGACAAGCAGGAAGTTGAAATGTCTTTTAAGGAAGGAAAAACCAGGATTCTTGTTTGTACTACCGTTGTCGAAGTCGGAATTGACGTTCACAGCGCCAATATCATGGTCATATACGACGCCAACCGCTTCGGTCTTTCTCAGCTTCATCAGCTGCGGGGAAGAATAGGAAGAGGGACGCGGAAGGGACATTGCTATCTGCTTACCGACACCGATGATCCGCAGGCCCTGGAAAAGCTGGATGTCATCGTCAATAATACCGACGGATTCAAGATTTCCTACTATGACCTGAAGATGAGAGGCCCGGGTGACGTCATGGGCTACCGTCAGTCCGGACTTCCGCAGTTTGAACTCGCCAACATCATCGAGGACAATTCCCTGCTTCTTGATGCCAGAAAAGACGCGGAAGAAATGCTGAAGGAGATATCATGCTATCCGCAGCTGGAAAAATATATTGAAGAGAATCTGGATAATGATATAATCAGAGCCTGATTCGTGTTAGAATTAGTTCATACACTACAAGGCAGGTAATGGCATGGACCTATTAGATTACTTGAAGGAAAAATACGGCATTGTGGCTAAAGACACCGGTCTGTACCGCGATGCTTTTACTCATGCCAGCTACCTCAATGAAACAGATGAAGAATCCAATGACTATGAAAGGCTGGAGTTCATCGGTGATGCCGTGGTCGAGATCTGGGTGAGCAGGAAGCTGTTTATGCATGAGCCGGAGATTTCCGAAGGAAAGATGACTACCATGAGAGCGCAGCTGGTCTGTGAACAGTCGCTGGCCGGATTTCTCAAACAGATGGACCTGTCTAGATACATACGTCTGGGTGCCGGAGAGATAAAGAACAACGGACGGGAACGTCTTTCGCTTCTTGCCGATGTATTTGAAGCTCTGATGGGCGCCATCTATCTTGATCAGGGCTTTTCCGAGGTGAGCCGCATTCTTGATCAGGTTATTACCATCGTTGATACCCCGGAAGCAACCGGCGTCATCGATTATAAGACCAGACTTCAGGAGCTCGTTCAGGCAGACAGCCGAAGAGAGCTTAAATATATAGTTCTTAAGGAAACAGGTGCGTCAAACAATCCCTTGTTTGAAATCGGTTGTTATCTTGACGATGTATTGATGGGTACGGGAAAGGAGCATTCCAAGAAGAAGGCCGAACAGCTGGCGGCCAGAGAAGCCTTGGATAAGCTGGCATTATGATCGACTACCAACAGCTGCTGAATAAGATCAGCGCCAGTAATGAACTGAAAACGGCATTGACAGATGCCGTATTTTGCCGGCCGCAGGTAAACCGCAAGACCAGAAAGGTGGAAATGATCGTCCGTACCGGCGATTTCATTCCTTCACGCCTTGCTGACGAGCTCAAGAACAAGCTTCAGGATTCCCTTGGTTATGAAACCAGAATACTCTATGAAGTAGCAAATCGTGAGATTAGTCATAATCAGCTTCAGGATTACCTTTCGTATTACAACAAAATACACAATGCCGAGATCAGCGACATTCCCATTATCAAGCCTGATAAGATCTATTTTGACATAGATAAAACCGAGTTCTCCCTTCTTAAGGGATTCCTTAAGGAAATGGGAATCAAGAGCGAAATCCTCTCCGGTAAGCCAAAGGAAAATACGATTCCCGAAGTCGTCATTGAACCGGGAATGCAGAGAGCGAATTATGAGGACTTCCGCCGCAGCAAGTTCACCAAGGAAGAAGACTATCAGTTTTTGCCGATGAACAAACTGATTGCCTCTGACCGTAAGGTAAGATGTGTCGGCAAGGTATTCTCAAACGAATCTTCGACCCGCCGCAGCAAGGCAGGAAGGAAATTCACTATCGAGACGGTAATCGTCACCGACTATACTGACGCGGTAACCTTCAAGAGGTTTGACTCCGATCTGAAGATACCGGATCTTCAGCTGGCGCTATATGCGGGACAGTGCGTTGAGATCTTCGGCATCATCGCCTTTGACAGCTATGAAAACGCCAACGTCTTCAAGCTTCACTGCATCAGAGAACTCAAGGAAGACCCCTTTATCCTGAAGGATGAATACCCGGGAGAGCATCACATCGATCTGCATGTCCATACCAACCGTTCGGAGATGGACGGCAACAGCCCGACGGAATCGCTCATTAAGCGGGCTTTCGAGATGGGGCAGAAGGCCATCGCCATAACCGATACCTCCGTTGTCCAGGCTTTCCCGCTGGCCCAGGGCGCCCATAATGCCATTGATAAGAAACATCCAGACAATGATTTCAAGGTCATTTACGGCATGGACATCAAGGCTGTTGACAGTTCCCTGCGGATCGTCTATAACCCCACCGATCAGAAGGTAAAGGGAAGCGAATTTGCGGTAATCGACTTTGAAACGACCGGTCTTTCCACCCGCTATGACCATATCATTGAATTCGGCGGCGTCATTGTCAGAAACAACGGCATTACTGACATAAGAAAACAGCTCTTTGTAAAACCGCCGGTTGATCTGCCTCCCTTCATCGAGCGCAAGACCAACATAACAAATGAGATGCTTAAGAACGCCAGACCGATCGATGAAGCCATTGACGAGATACTGGAGTTTCTGGGCGACCGCGTAATTGTAGCTCATAACGCCGACTTCGACTTCAATTTCCTTAATGACACGCTTGTCCATCTCGGCAGAAAACCTCTTAACAACATCTGTCTTGATACCCTTAATCTGGCCAGAATGGTCGTTCAGGACCGCAAGTACTACCGACTGGGCGTCATTGCCAACTACTATGGCGTCGAATATGACGAGGAAACCGCCCACCGCGGCGATTACGATGCGGAAGTACTGGCCAACGTACTGGTGAGAATGCTGCCGGACATTCCCGATTATGAGGAAATGACATTTAACCGGCTTCAGAACGACCAGCCGGAAGACATCTATAAGAAAGCGCGCAACTATAACTGCACACTGCTGGCCAAAAACATGGCCGGAATCAAGAAGATGTATGAACTGGTTACGCTTTCGCATACGAAATACCTTACGTATTTCGCCAAGAAGAATGCCAAGAAGATCGATCAGGATATTCAGGCGGAACCGCGCATAATCAAGGAAGAAATCATCAAGAGACGTGATGATCTACTGATCGGCAGTTCAAATCAGTTCTCTGAACTCTTTGAGATGGCAATGAACCGTTCGCTGAATGACCTGCGTGAGTGCATGAAATTCTATGATTACATCGAGATAAATCCGCTGGACAATTACCGTAACCTGATGGAAGAAGGAACGGCTGTTGACAGCGAGCGCATCAGACAGGTTATCATGGACATCATCAGTGTCGCTGATGAGCTGAATAAGCCGGTCATAGCCAGCGCTGACGTCTGCTACGCCAACCCCTATGAAAAGAAGGCCCACGAGATCTTCATTAACGCCTCCAGAATCGGCGGCGGTCATCATCCGCTGTGGTTCGCCGACAGGCAGAAGAGGAAGAATTTCAAGGTACCCGATCAGCATCTGATGACTACCGAACAGCTGCTGAAAGCTTTTGAGTTCACCAAAAGAGCAGAGGAATTCGTCATTGACAATCCGCTTAAGATAGCTTTGCAGATCGAGAAGCTTTATCCGATCCGGACGGAACTGGCCGTTCCTACCATTGAAGGAGCGGAGGAAAACCTCAAGAAGATCGTCTATGACAATGCCCATGAACGCTATGGCGATCCGCTTCCGCAGATCGTCAGCGAACGTCTTGAGAAGGAACTCTACCATATCTACAAATACGGAAATACCGTGCAGTATTACATTGCTCATCTTCTGATAAAGCAGTCCAATGAAGACGGCTATCCGGTAGGCTCAAGAGGATCCGTAGGGTCAAGTTTTGTCGCCACAATGGCAGACATAACCGAAGTCAATCCGCTGGTTCCCCATTACGTCTGTCCGCATTGCAAACATTCGGAATTCTTCGTAAACAATGAGTACGCAAACGGCTTTGACCTTCCGGAAAAGAACTGTCCCGACTGCGGAACAAGCATGATCAGAGACGGCCATAACATCCCCTTTGAGACCTTCCTGGGTTTCAAGGGCGACAAGGTACCGGACATTGACCTGAACTTCTCGCCGGAATACCAGGGCAAGGCCCAGCAGATGGTCAGGGAAGTCTTCGGTGAAGAGTATTCCTACCGGGCAGGTACGATCAGCGGCGTTCAGTCAAAGACGGCTTTCGGATACATAAAGTCCTATTGCGAGGACATGGAGATTCCCATGTTCAGCAACTCCTTTACCAATGTCTTCATCGGCATCCATAACGGCAAGCCGGAGTTCCCGGGCATGTGTGAAGATGTGAAGCGAACAACGGGACAGCATCCCGGCGGCATCGTCGTCATACCGAAGGACATGGAGATTCACGATTTCTCACCGATCCAGTATCCGGCCAACAACCCCTTCTCAGACTGGTTAACTACCCACTACGCTTTCAGCGATCTTCATGACAGCATTCTCAAGCTCGACATTCTTGCTCATATTGACCCGACAGCAATCAGACTGCTTTCCATGTTCTCTGACGTGAATTACAAGGACGTGCCGATGAATGACCGCCAGGCACTGAGTCTGTTCTCGTCGATTGAAGCCATGAATATCGGAGAATCGGACTACTATCATGAAAAGACCGGAGCAGCCGGCCTTCCTGAATTCGGGACTCAGAATAACCGGCGTATTCTGGCTAAGACCAGACCGACGACTTTCAACGAACTGGTCAACTTCGAAGGCCTGACGCACGGAACCGATGTATGGACGAATAACGCGGAAACGCTTATCGATCAGAACATTGCGACGATAAATGAAGTTATTTCCTGCCGTGATGACATCATGACTTACCTCATCAGCAAGGGTGTTGAACCGAAATCCTCATTTGACATCATGGAAAGAGTCAGAAAGGGAAGGGGACTTTCCGCTGAACAGATTGAACTGATGAGACAGAATGATGTTCCCGAATGGTACATCAATTCCTGCCTGTTGATCAAGTACATGTTCCCGAAGGCCCACGCCGTAGCGTATGCCATGAATGCCGTAAGGGTTGCCTGGTACAAGGTTCATAAGCCGATTGCCTATTATTCCGTCTTCTTCTCGATCCGCTGCGATGCCTATGAAATAGAAACCATGGTGGAAGGACTTGAATCCATTACGGAAAGGCTTCAGGACATCCAGTCGAGAATGCAGTCATTCCAGAAAGTTTCTACCAAGGAAGAATCACTTGAACCGGTTCTGGAGATCGCCATGGAAATGTATCTGCGCGGTTATCACTTCAGCCCGATGTCACTTGAGAAATCGGATGCGGTATATTTCCTGCCCGATCCTGACGACCCGCTGGGAATTCTTCCCTCATTTGCCTGCATCGACGGCCTAGGCGAAGTGGTTGCCCGCCGGATAGTGGAAGAAAGAGAAATACAGCCTTTCATCTCCCGCGAAGATTTCGGAAAGCGGACAGGCATCAACACTTCTCAGATCGCGACCATGGAAAGAATGGGCGTGCTCAACGGCCTGCCGGCGGAAAACCAGCTGTCACTATTCTGAAAAGAGAGAACATTTCGTTCTCTCTTTCTTTAATAATATGACCCAAACAGCTTTCGGAACCAGAGCTTGCGGATCTCCATCATCCCCTCAACATCGAAATGCTGATCTCTGTACAGGTTTGTTATGATGAAGGTTACCATTCCGCCAATGAAGAAATCTATCGTTGAGTCGATTTCCCGGTTCAGTTCGATACCGGACTCTATGAACTTGCTCTTGATAAAGCTCTTTGATTTCTCCTGCAGCTCGCCAATGTAGAAAATTATCCTTTCTCCTCTGAGCAGCAGATGGAAATTATATTCATTTTCGCCGATGTAATTGAAAACATGGCGGAAATATTCGTCAAAATCGCTCAGACGGCTGATGGCTGAATAATCAAACATCGCCTTCTGAATGTCGGACATGATCTCGGTCAGTACTGCCCTGATGTTGGGAAAATGATTGTAAAACGTTCCCCTGTTGATGTCTGCTTTCTTAACAAGTTCGGAAACAGTGATGTCGTCGGTTCTCCCTTTTTCGTAGATCAGCTCGCAGAAAGTCCGTTTGATCAGTCGGTTTGTTCGAATAGTTGCGTAGTTTGTCTTTTTTTCGGTTGTCATAGCTAAACTCCTTAAAATGTTTTGATTGCCCATTTCTATAGAATTTTCCTTATAATATCACGACAAAGGCATAATTCAACAGTAATTTGACTCATCATAAACAGTTTTTTTATCTCTTTTTCTACACTGCATGCTAAAATTCAGTTGGGAGGTGATAGCATGACCAAGATATTCGGCCACCGCGGTGCCAGCGGCTACGCACCGGAAAACACGCTGGAAGCATTCGGACTCGCCGCTGAAATGGGCGCAGAAGGAGTAGAACTGGACGTTCAGCTTACCAGAGACGGCGAGATCGTCGTCATTCACGACGAGATAATCGACCGTACGAGCGATCATAAGGGAAGAGTAATGGATTACACGCTTGCGGAACTGAAGTCTTTCAACTTCAATAATCACAATCCGGATTACCCATGCTGTCAGATACCGACATTAAGTGAAGTAATTGACCTTCTGAATCCCAGAGGCATGATGATAAATATCGAACTGAAAACCGGCATATTCAATTATGACGGAATTGAGGAAAAGGTTCTTAAGCTGGTGGATGAAAAGGGAATCAGAGACCGGATCATCTATTCCAGTTTCAATCACTATTCCATGAAGAAGATAAGAGAACTGGATCCTGACGCCTATTGCGGCATGCTGCACGAAGACAAGGCCATTAACATGGCTGACTATGCCTGCCGTTACGGCATGAATGCCCTGCATCCGAAAATGTTCTTTCTGTTAGATGACCGATACCTTGAGGATGCCGCCGATCATCATCTGGACATCAACAGCTGGACGATCAATGAGCCTGAGCATATAGCCCTGGCGCTTCAGAAGAACATCAACGTCCTCATAACAAACTATCCGGACAGGGCGCTTAAAATCCGCGATTCACTGGCAAATAAGCAGTAATCACGAATTCTCTTGCATTAAGCAGACTGTTATGTTAAAGTAAATTCGCTAAAGGAGTGGTAATGCCACTCCTTAGTTATTGTTTGGAGGGTATTATGGTCAATCTGGAAAAGATCAGAAACGCAATTCAGCCGGTCATAGAGGAAAACGGCATTGCTGATTTCTCGCTGAAATTCATTCCCGGATCTCAGCCGGTCCTGGAACTGGCTGTCGACAGGAAAGAAGGAACCGTAGATCTTGATTTCTGTGAGAAGGTTTCCAACGAAGTATCCGACATCCTTGATGATGTCGACGATTCTTCCGACAGCTACATGCTTGATGTCTGTTCCTTCGGAGCCGAAAGAGAACTGGAAAACGACAGTCAGATCGCCGACCATGTCGGCAGTTACGTCCATATTGATCTGATAAATCCGCAGAAAGGCCTTGATAAGGTTGAAGGCTATCTGAACGGATTTGCCGACGGTGAACTGACCGTATCCTACATGGAAAAGACATTCAAGAGAGAGATTACGATTAAAAGAGATAATATCAGGCTGATCAGATTGGCCGTGAAATTATAAGAAGGGTAGAAAAATGAACGTTAAAGACTTAATCAACGCTATCGCCGATATAAAGGATAGCCGCTCAATTTCCAACGAGATCATCATTGAAGCTCTTGCCGAAGGTCTGGAAAAGGCCTACCGCAAGCATATTTCCTGTCCTGACGCTTCATTAAGAGTGGAAGTAAAGGAAGATGATTCCATTCATCTCTATCAGCAGCGTACCGTTGTTGAGGAAGTTGATGATGATGAGATCGAACTTGCCCTGGAAGACGTCCGGGAAACAAATCCCGACGCTCAGCTGGGTGATGTTATCGAGGAAGAGGTCTCCATTGCCGATTTCGGACGCAGTTCCGTTACCCTGGTCAAGAATGTCATGCTTCAGAAGATCAAGGAAGCCAGCAAGCAGGTCATCTACGATGAATACAGCGACAAGGTGTCCGATCTGGTATGGGGCGTTGTCGAGACCGTCGAAGAAAAATTCGTGCTCGTCAATCTGGGAAAGACGCTGGCCATCATGCTTAAGAATGATCAGATTCCCGGTGAAAGGTACTATGACGGCCAGAGACTTCAGGTCATCATCAAGTCCGTAAACAAGGAATCCAAGGGCTCCCAGGTCATGGTCAGCCGTTCTTCTGCCGATCTGGTCAAGAGGCTGTTTGAGAATTCCGTTCCGGAGATCTATGACGGAACCGTAGTTGTCAAGGCCGTTGCCCGTGAAGCCGGCGAAAGAAGCAAGATGGCAGTCTATTCAAATAACGTTAACGTTGATGCCATCGGCTCCTGCATCGGACCCAGAGGCAACCGTGTAATCGCCGTCATTGACGCCATTACCGACAAGACCAATCCGGCATCTCATGAAAGCATCGACATTGTCGAATGGAATGCCAATTACGTGGAATATGTCAAGAACATCATGAAGCCTGCCAATGTGCTGGCTGTCATTCCCAACGAAGAAACCGGAAACCTGCTGGTAGTCGTGGAAAACGATCAGCTGTCACTGGCCATCGGAAAGCGCGGCATCAATGCCAAACTGGCTGTCAAGCTACTGGGCAGAAAGATCGACATCAAGACGCAGAATGCCGTAGAAGCCGAAGGAATTGACTGGTACAACGAAATGATGATGTTCCAGGCCAAGGAAGCGGCCAGACTCAGACAGGAAGAAGTCGACAGAGCCAGAGCCAAGGCGGAAGCCGAAGCCAGAGAAGCTGAACTGAACAAGCCGGAAGAGAGCGAAGAATTACCTGAAACTGTCAATGAACCGGCTGAAACCAAGCCTGAAGAGATCGCTCAGCCTGCCGCTGAAGAAGTAAAGGCGGAAGCTTCAGACGCTGAAAAGCAGACAGCTGAGGAAACCAAGCAAACTGAAGAAGAGGTCAAGGAAGTCACCAAGAAGCGTAAGCCGAAGTTGACTGTCAAGGCCAGTGATTATGTTTCCAAGTTCGAAGAATTTGCTGACGCCAAGAAGAGCGAAAAGCAGACGGCTGTCAAGAAGAAGAAATCAACCAAATCCAGAGAAGACGATGAAGATAAGCTGCTCAAGGAAAAGATCGAAAGCCTCAAGAAGCAGGAATACGAGATCAAGCCTGAGTACACTGAAGAGGAGATCGACGAATTCAACAACGCCGAAGATGAACACTGGTATGACGAAGATGTCAACTTCGACGATTACGATGAATTCTACGACAATTAGGAATGGTCAAGAAGATTCCCATGCGCAAGTGCGTCGTTACCAACGAGCGCTGGCCCAAGAAAGAACTCATCCGTGTTGTCAGAACCCCTGACAACACGGTAATTGTCGATCTGACCGGTAAGGCTAACGGTCACGGAGCTTATCTTAAGAAAGATCTGGAAGTAATTGAAACGGCCAGAAAGAAGAAGATTCTCGACAGAGAACTGGAGACGGCCGTAAGTGAAGAAATCTACGAAGAATTATTGAATAACTTAAATTAGAAAGGTGGTGCATGCTGATGGCTAAAAACAGCAATCAAAAGAAGAATAAGAAAAAGAACTACCACGAGGGTTCATATACACCGAGAAAGGTTGAAGCTGCGCGGGACTGTACTTATACGGAAGGCATCACTGTCAAGGAACTGGGTGAAAAGATCAACCGTTCACCGGCTGACATCATCAAATTCCTGTTCATGATGGACAAGATGGTAACCATCAATACATCTCTGGATGATGATACCATCGATCTGATCGCCATGCAGTACAACATAACCATCACCAAGGAAGAAACTGTTGATGAATCTTCCCTGGAAGACGACATGCCTGACGATCCGGCTGAACTGGTGCTGAGAGCACCGGTAGTCACCATCATGGGTCACGTTGACCACGGCAAGACTACCCTGCTTGACAACATCCGTAAGACCAACGTAACGGAAAGCGAATTCGGAGGCATTACCCAGCACATCGGTGCCTATCAGGTCGATGTTAAGGGACAGAAAGTCACTTTCCTTGATACGCCTGGTCATGAGGCCTTTACCGCAATGCGGGCCAGAGGCGCCAAGATGACCGACATCGTCGTCATCGTTGTCGCTGCCGATGACGGCGTCATGCCGCAGACCAAGGAAGCGATCGATCATGCCCGTGTTGCCAATGTTCCGATCATCGTTGCCATCAACAAGATCGACAAGCATAATGCCAACGTTGACAAGGTTTACAGCGAACTGGCTGACTACGGATTAATGCCGGAAGAATGGGGCGGAAGCACCATGTTTGCCAAGATCGTCGCCAAGACCGGCCAGGGCGTTCCTGAATTACTGGAAATGATCCTGCTGCTGTCTGAGGTTCTCGAGCTTAAGGCCAATCCCAATAAGATCGCCAGCGGAACCGTCGTTGAGTCCAAGCTCGACAAGGGACGCGGTCCGGTTGCGACCCTGCTGGTTCAGAACGGAACCCTGCACACCGGCGATTACCTGGTAGCCGGCAGCAGCTACTGCCGCGTCAGAAAGATGACGGATGACAAGGGCAGAGAAATAAAAAGCGCCTTACCGTCAACACCGGTAGAGATCATCGGCTTATCCGATGTACCGGAGGCCGGCGACAAGTTCAAGGTCTACGCTGACGAAAAGAGCGCCAGAAGAGTATCAGATAAGAGAACGCAGGCCAAGATCGAGGCAGAAAGAGGAATCAGCTCAGCAATGAGTCTTGATGACCTGGCTGCTCAGATCAAGGAAGGCAATGTCCAGGACATCAACATCATCATCAAGGCAGACGTAGCCGGCAGTGCCGAAGCCGTCAGAAGCTCGATGGAAAAGCTTTCCAATGATGAGGTTAAGGTAAAGGTCATCAGAGCAAGTGCCGGTGCCATCAGCGAAAGCGACATCATGCTGGCCAGCGCCTCAAATGCACTGATCTACGGATTCAACGTAAGACCGGATGCTACGATTAAGAAGCTGGCTGCCGAAAGCAAGGTCGAAATCAGACTTCACAACATCATATACAAGGCTCTTGAAGAGCTCGAAGGCATCATGAAGGGCATGCTGGCTCCGGTATATGAGGATGTTGTCATCGGTCAGGCTACCGTCAGACAGACCTTCAAGGTCTCCAAGATCGGTACCATCGCCGGCTGCATGGTCGACGACGGTTCCATCAAGAGAAACTGCGGCGTCCGCCTGATCAGAAACGGTGTTGTTGTCTATACCGGCGTTCTCGGTTCACTGCAGCGTTTCAAGGATCAGGCTAAGGAAGTAGCCGCCGGTTATGAATGCGGTCTGACGATCGAACGTTACAACGACATCAAGGAAGGCGACATCATCGAGGCATTTGAGTCTCAGGAGGTCAAGGAAGACTGATGTCAGTCAGAAGTGAAAGGATCGCTTCGATCATCAAGAAAAACGTTTCCAACATTCTCCAGTATGAAATAACAAACAAAAGCGTTGGTTTTATTACCGTTACTGATGTAGAAGTAACGAATGACCTGTCCTTCGCGAAGATCTTCGTTACCTTCCTGGACGATGAAAAGCATCACAAGATGCACATGGAAGCTCTGGAGAACGTCAAGGGACTGGTCCGCAGCAAGCTTGCCAGAACACTGTCAACCCGCAAGTGTCCGGAACTGATCTTCAGTTATGACAGTTCACTGGCCACCGGTAACCGGATCGAAAGCATCATCAAGGATTTAAACAGCAAAGCAGACAATTAAGTCTGCTTTTCCTTTATAAGGTATGCTAAAATGAGATTAAGGTAAATTGATATGAATCAGAAATATGTGCTGGGAATCGGTGCCGCCAATGTTGACATTACCGGCAAGAGCAAGAAGGAACTGATCATGAAGGACTCCAATCCGGGCTTCATGCATGTTTCCATTGGCGGAGTTACCCGCAATGTCCTTGAGAACATAGCCCGTCTGAAGCATCCCTGCAAGCTGATATCTGCTCTGGGAAATGACCTTTACGGTCAGATGATCGAGAGCTATTCTTCACAGGCCGGCATTGACATGAGCAACTGTCTGCATGTTGACAATACATCATCATCGACATATCTGGCGATTTTAAACAATAACGGCGACATGCATCTGGCCTTAAGCGACATGCACATCATCGATAACATCACCGTTGACATACTGAAGAACAGATTTGATCTGATCAGAAATGCTGAGGTCATAACATTTGACCCGTGTCTGAAAGAAGAAGTCATTGATTTCATCTGCCGTGAATGTTCAAAGTATGCCAGAGTTTTCTGCGATCCGGTATCCAGCGCCTATGCTGGCCGTCTTAAACCCTATGTCGGATATGTCGATACGCTTAAGCCGAATGAAATGGAACTCGCGATCCTGGCAGAGCACGAAATAAGCAATGAATTCGACATGATCCAGGCCTGCCGGATCCTGACGGAAAAGGGGGTTCGCCGCATTTTCGTCTCCCGCGGCAGCAAGGGCTGCATGTACTATGACCGGCAAGGGCATCTGTATTTCAAGCATCTCAAGCCGGTCGAGGATATGGTCAACGCTTCCGGAGCCGGCGATTCATTCATGGCTGGAGTGATATACAGTTATGTCAATGGCTTTAATACGGAAAAGACAATCGACTACGCCCTGGCATGCGGCATTGCGGCCATCAATTCGGAAATGACGATCAATCCCGATCTGGGGATCGAAATGATAGAGAAAATCATAGAAAGAGGATGAATATGGAAAATCGTGATTTAAGCAAGTATCTGGACATTTCTCCGGAAGTGAAGGCTGCCCTTGACGAAGGACGCCCCGTTGTCGCCCTGGAAAGCACCATACTTTCCCATGGCATGCCTTATCCTGAGAATGCCGAGTTCGCTCATAACGTTGAAGTAATCGTCAAGGAGAAGGGCTGTGTTCCGGCTACTACCGCCATTATCAACGGCCGCCTTAAAGTCGGTCTGACTCCGGAAGAACTCAATCTGATGTGTACGGGTAAGGATATCGGCAAGATCTCAAGAAGAGACGTTGCCGTATATATCGCTACCGGTAAAACCGGCGCTACCACGGTTGCCACCACGATGATGCTGGCTTCATTAGCTGGCATTCGGGTATTTGCGACCGGCGGCATCGGCGGCGTTCACAGAGGCGCTCAGCAGACCATGGACATCAGCGCCGACCTTCAGGAACTTGCCAATACACCGGTATGCGTCATCACGGCCGGCTGCAAGAGCATTCTCGACATCGGCCTTACTCTTGAATATCTCGAGACCTTCGGCGTACCGGTACTTGGCTATAAGACCGATGACTTCCCGGCTTTCTACTGCCGCAAGAGCGGATATGGCGTTGACTTCAACGTTCCCGATGCCCAGACGGCTGCCAAGATCATGAAGACCAAGTGGGATCTCGGTCTGAAGGGCGGTCTGATCATCGGCAATCCCGTACCCGAAGAATACAGCCTGGATTTCAATGAGATGGAGAAGGTGATCAACAAGGCCCTGGATATGGCAAAAGAAAAGGGCATCAGAGGAAAGGCCACGACACCGTTTTTGCTGGCTGCCATCAAGGACATTACCGGCGGTGAATCGCTCGCGACCAATCTACAGCTTGCCTATAACAATGCCAGGGTCGCCAGCGAGATCGCTGCTGAATATGCCAAACTGAAATAATCCTATCATTTTAAGAAAAGTCAAAGGCTTGTCCTGACTTTTCTTCTGTCAGACTGACAAATCGGAGGGCATGACATGATTGATTTCATAGCTGAAAGAACACATAAGAAAATCTACCGTAACGGCGATGTATGCGTTAAGGTCTTTGACGAGACGTTCAGTAAGTCAGACATTCTCAATGAGGCACTTAATCAGGCCAGAGTTGAGGAGACCGGACTATTGATACCTCACATCAGGGAAGTTACGGTCATAAACAACTGCTGGGCCATCGTTTCTGATTACATTGAAGGTAAGACCCTTCAGCAGCTCATGGATGAAAATCCTGAGAAAATCGATGAATACCTCGAGCTTTTCGTCGATATTCAGAATGAGATCTGTTCGCATACCTCACCGCTTCTGACTCAGCTTAAAAACAAGATGAACCGCAAGATCGACCTCACTGACTTTGACGCTGTCATGCGCTACGATCTGCACAGAAGGCTGGAGGACATGCCCCGCCACTCTCAGCTCTGTCACGGTGACTTCAACCCCAGCAATGTCATCATCACTGAGGAAGGCAAGCATTATGTTCTCGACTGGTCGCATGCAACGCAGGGCAACTGTGAAGCCGATGCGGCGCGTACTTATCTGATATTCAGCCTGCAGGGACTGGATGAGATCAAGGAGAAGTATCTTGAATTATTTACCAGAAAGAACGGAATAAAGCCTCAGGACGTCAAGGCCTGGCTGCCAATCGTGGCTTCCACGCAGTCGCTGAAGGCTATTCCGGGCGAACGGGAATTCCTGGTTGATCTGGTAAAGTCAGATTATTACTAGAGAGCGGTTATTGGAAAGTGAGATGATTAGATGCCGATATTCGATACGAAAATACAGGAACTGAAGTATCAGGCCCTTAAGGAGATCGCGACCAATGCCTATAACGACACTCTGGTCGACAATCTTTTAAGCATCCCCAAGAAGATCATTCCCAATAATACGGCGACCATGCGCTGCTGCGTATACAAGGAAAGAGCGATCTTTGCCGAAAGACTTAAGATCGCAATGGGCGGCAATAAGGCAAAAAAGGGTATCGTTGAAGTAATCGACATAGCCTGCGATGAATGCCCGATGAGCGGCTATGAAGTAACTTCAATATGCCGCGGATGTCTCGCCCACCCCTGCTATCACGCCTGCAAGATGGACGCCATCAGCTTTGACAATAACCATGTTGCCTTCATTGACAAGAGCAAGTGCGTCAACTGCGGAAGCTGTTCAAAGGTGTGCCCGTATTCAGCCATCGCCAACCGCAGCAGGCCCTGCGAAAACTCCTGCAAGGTGAAGGCCATTAATGCTTCCGAAAACCAGGCGGCGACGATCGACTACGATAAATGCATAGACTGTGGTGTTTGCATATATACATGTCCGTTTGGTGCGCTGGTTGATAAATCATATCTGATCAACGCCATAGACTACCTGAGGAAGAGCAATGATAACAGCAACTACCACGTGATTGCCATCGTTGCTCCCAGCATCGTAGCGCAGTTCACGAACGTTACGCTTCCTAAAATCGTGAGCGGACTGAAGAAACTCGGCTTTTACAGCGTAGCAGAAGTAGCCTTGGGCGCCGACATGGTAGCGGACAGAGAAGCATTAGAACTTGCCGAGAAGGGTTTTCTCACTTCGTCCTGCTGTCCGGCTTTCGTCAGATTCATAGAAAAGAACTATCCGACTCTGACCGAGCATATCTCTTCCAATCTGTCACCGATGGCTACTCTGGCAAAAGCCATAAAATCAAATGATCCCGATTGCCGGATCGTCTTCATTGGTCCCTGTACAGCCAAGAAGGCAGAAGTAAGAAGAAAGAATGTCCGAGATTATGTTGACGTCGCTCTTACCTTTGAGGAACTCCAGGCGCTTTTTGATGCCCGTAACGTTGATCTGAAGGCCATGGACGATGATTCCATGGAGGACGCTTCATATTTCGGACGCGTATTTGCCCGCAGCGGCGGCCTCTCTGAAGCCGTCAGAGAGGCTCTTAAGGAGCACAACATCACTGATTTCGACCTTAAGGCAATTCAGTGCAGCGGCATAGAAGAATGCCGCCTGGCTCTGATGAAGGCAAAAAAGGGCGTACTGAGCGAAAACTTCATTGAAGGAATGGCCTGCATCGGAGGCTGTGTTTCCGGTGCCGGCGTACTGCATCGTAGTGACACCGGCCGCCGAGACGTAGATAAACACGCTTCCGAAAGCATTCATCCGACCATTACTGAGGCCATCAGAACTGCCGAAAAAAAGCACTGAGAAGTCGTCCTTGTTTAATGCTTTCTGAAGTGCTATAAATACTTAGGAGGTTTTCAAATGCTATCTAAATACTCAGTACGTGATATTCAGCTGAAAACGCTGGAAATAATGGAATATATCGACAGGATCTGCCGCAAAAACGGACTTACCTATTATCTGGCTTACGGAACGCTGCTTGGGGCTGTCAGGCATCAGGGCTTCATTCCCTGGGATGATGACGCCGACATCATGATGGACAGAGAACAGTATAACCGCTTCATAAAGGTCGTAGAAGAGGATAACGATCCCCGTTTCAAGGTCGCTGATCTGTCAACAACCGATGATTACGCCCTTCCCTGGGCCCGTATATACAACGCGCTTACCAAGGGAGGAAATGATTTTCTGGAAAGAGGCAGCAAGATGGGTGTCTTCGTAGATGTCTTCCCAATGGATCCGCTTCCGGAAAACAGCCTCAAGCGGGAAATCGTTCATCGTAAGGTTGAACTGATGAGCTATCTCAGCGTCAGTGCCAATCACCGGTATTTTTCCGAAAGAGAGCGTCACGTTACAGCCAAGAAGATCCTTCGTCCCATTGGCAGGATAGCCGGAGCGCGCAGATGGTCGCAGAGGGTAAATGAGGTCATCATGAAGAGCGCTGATGCCAGCAGCAGGTATTTCGGCAGCATGGTTGACTATACGTTCAGTTCTGACAAGGCCGCAACCCTCCGCGAGAGTTTCCGAGATACCGTTGATCTCGATTTCGAAGGCCACAAATTCATGTGTCCCATCGATTACGACGGCGTTCTGAAGACTCATTACGGCGATTACATGACGCCGCCTCCGGAGGATAAGAGATACTCATATCATCTCTTCGAGATCACTGATCTTGATGACAGCCTTCCCGAATAGCATTATCTGACATTATCGAAATGAAAAGCCGGATTTGTATCCGGCTTTATTGTTTTATTCGCTTTCCTCATCTTCTTCATCAGCCGGTTCGAATAAGCTCAGCTGGCGGTGATTGCGAAGCATCAGCGCAAAGTTGTCCCTTGCCTGAGGATACTGATGATAGATTGATCTCAGCAGTTCCTTCATGTTCTGTCTTTCCGTTACGCCGTCATTACCGCACAGATTCTTGGAGATCGGCATTTCCAGCTGACTGGCAAAGCGGATGATGTCCTTCTCATACGCGTATATCAGCGGTCTGATGAGAATCATTCCTGATTTATCCAGATAGGTATTCGGCTTGAAGGTCGCTACCTTGCCGCCGTGGATCATGTTCATGAACAGGGTTTCCAGAGCGTCATCATTATGATGGGCAAAGGCCAGCTTATTGCATCCGAGTTCCTTAGCCGCATTTATGATGGCTCCCTTGCGCAGCTTTGAACAAAGCGAGCAGGACAGTCTGCCGGCATTGGTCGGATGAAGCTGCAGGATCTCGGCGATCCTTGTTTCATAGATCCGGATCTCAATTCCCAGCTTACGGAAGTATTCAACGAGATCATCGATTCCCTGATTCCCGAATCCCATGTCGCAGTAGACCGGTATTATCTCATAATCCTTCTTGGAAAACTGCTTGTACAGGTTCAGGCAGTACAGAAGGACCGATGAATCCTTGCCGCCGGAAACACCGACGCAGATACGGTCACCGTCATTTATAAGAGCATAGTCGTTATCGGCCTTACGCAGGCAGCCGAGCACCTTTTTGACGCTTTTCATACTCTATTATTATAACGGACCGGCAAAATTATGCTATTATTTCATAGGTGAAAACATGGATGGCATCTTAATGGTAAACAAGCCGACCGGCATCACATCGCATACTCTGGTTCAGAAGGTACGCCGCCGTCTGGGCATTTCCCGTATCGGTCATACCGGTACTCTGGACCCGCTGGCCAGCGGCCTGATGATACTTACCATCGGAAAGGCGACCAAGATCCTGCCTTTCATGTCGCACTTCTTCAAGGAATACGAAGCAACGATGAAATTGGGTCTGCGTTCCGATACGCTGGACATCACCGGCGAGATTCTGGAAAGAAGAGACGACGCAGTCCCTCAAAGGGCAACTGTCGAAAGAGTACTTGAATCCTTTCTCGGTGAAAGCAGTCAGCTGCCGCCGATGTATTCCGCCAAGAAAGTCAACGGCATGCGACTTTATGATCTGGCCAGACAGAATGTCGAGGTCGACCGCAAGCCGCAGGCAATTACGATAAAGGAAATTGAACTTCTGGACATCCATGATGATGAGATCCGTTTCCGCGTTGTCTGTTCCACCGGTACTTATGTCAGGGTTCTGATCGAAGACATAGCTGAAAGAATGGAAACGATCGCAGTTATGACTTCACTGCAGCGCACGGCCATCGATGATTTCCGGCTGGCCGATGCCTATGATGTTGACGAAATTGATGAAAATGTCCGGATCATACCCGTTTATGACGTACTGAAGGACTATTTCTATTACGAAATGGCCGACATCAGCGACGTTATGAACGGCAAGAAGATCGTTCTTCCCCAGGGCCTGCCGGATACCCTGATGATCACCCACGAAAATGAAGTAATAGCCTGCTACGAAAAGCAGGATGAGTACTATCGCTGCAAGAGAGGTTTATGGTAATGAGATATGACTGCTGCATAGGTAATTTCGACGGCGTTCACCGCGGTCATCAGAAGCTTGTCGCCGAAACGGTACGTCAGGCGCGCATGCACGGCATGATTCCCGCCGCCATTACCTTTGATCCCCATCCTCAGACGGTACTCAATAAGGCTGATTTCCCGCTTTTGACCACTCTGGATCAGAAGAAGGAACTGCTTTACGGCTTTGGCATCGAGGAGATCATCATCTTCCCCTTTGACGAAGTCATTGCCAACATGAATGCCAATGATTTCGTTCAGTTCGTGCTCAACGAAATGGAGATCCACAAGCTGCTATGCGGTCAGGATTTCCGCTACGGAAACAAGGCGGAAGGCAAGGCCACCGACCTTCTGGAAAGCGAAAAGCGGCGGTTTGACGTCGAGATCGTCGAAGATCTGATTATTGAAGAGAAGAAGCTTTCTTCATCGCTGATCAGAGAACTGATCCAGCAGGGCAGCATTGCTCAGGCCGTTGAATGCCTGGGTCATCCGTATGAAATTGAAAGCAAGGCAAACCTCCTGCCGCCAGAGGGAAGATATCTCGTTGAACAGTCTGGCGAAAAGAAGGAGATCCGCTTCACCGGCAAGAGCAGGATCAGAAAGATGAGCTTCATCAGAGAACTGTAAGTCTGTCAATTAATCGGGCTGTATGTTAAAATGAATGAGAGGAAAAGTCTATGGAATATATTGCTGCAAAAAAGAGAGAAGACAACAACATCGGCATAATTGCCCTTTCCAAGGGTGTCTTTGAAGGCATTGCCAGGCACTCACTTGATGATGACAGACAGATTAAGCCCTACCGTCCCATGAGCAAGAACTCAGTCAGATGCAAGGTCGTTGACGGTCGCATTCTTCTTGATGTTGACGTCCGCATCAAAAACGGCTGCAACGTTTCCGAAACGGCAGCCCGCGCTCAGAACATCATCAAGACCGCCATCGCCCAGATGACCGGCTATTACAATACCAACGTTAACGTTGTAGTAAAGGGGTTCTTTAAATAGAGCATGACCAGAAGAGAGCAGAGAATCAGGATAATGACCTGCATTTATCAGTATCTTCTCACCGGACAGGATATTGATGACATCTTCGCAGAGAATCTGGACATTGACGATAAGGAATCGATTTCCTACATCGTCAACAATACGGCCGGAGTACTCAACAATCTCGATGACCTCATCGGTCAGATCGAGCCTTTTCTTACGGACTATCAGTTTGACAGACTCGGCTATCTTGAACAGTCAATACTGCTGATGAGCGCCTATGAACTCGATCAGAAACAGATCGACCGTCCGGTCATCATAAATGAAGCGATCGAGATCGCCAAGAAATACTGCGACAAGGACGCTCCGAAGTTCATTAACGGGGTTCTGGATAACTTATGAGTCCAAGGATCTGGACCATCAGCCAGCTGGTCAGCTACATAAAGCAGCAGCTGACCAATGATTTTACATTGCATAACATATCAGTGCAGGGAGAAATTGGGAATTTCACCAATCATTTCAGTGGTCACTGGTATTTTACTTTAAAGGACGACAGCTCGCTAATCAACTGCGCAATGTTCAGGGGAATGAACTCTCATGTATCCTTTCTTCCCAAAAACGGCGACAGCGTCATCGCCACCGGAAATGTCAGCATCTTTGAAAAATCCGGGCAGATGCAGCTCATCGTCGTCAGCATGGAACCGGCAGGACAGGGTAATTTCTACGCCCAGTTTGAAAAGACAAGACGCAAGCTGGAACCCCTTGGTTATTTCGATGAAAGCCGTAAGAAACCTCTGCCACTCTTTCCCCGAACGATATCCGTCGTTACCGGAGCCAACACCGCAGCCCTGCAGGATGTCCGCATCACGCTGAGAAAACGCTGGCCTGTTGAACTGAGGGAAGTTTATGCCACAGTTCAGGGCAATGAAGCGATTGAATCGATCATCAGCGCCTTAAGAGAAGCCGACAGTCAGAACAGCGACGTCATCATTCTGGCCAGAGGCGGCGGTTCAGTGGACGATCTCTGGTGCTTCAATGACGAAAGGATCGCCGAGGCCATCTTCCGGTGCAAGACACCCGTTGTTACCGGCATCGGACATGAAATAGATACCACGATTGCCGATCTGGTTGCTGACAGAAGAGCAGCCACGCCGACAGCCGCCGCGGTTGCTGCGACTCCTGATTTCCGGGAAGTACTGGATTCTGTCAAAAAGCAGAGAGAAACGATAGCCAAGGCGCTGATAAACCGGCTAAATCAGAACGGACAGCTGCTGGATTACGACTACAGCCGTCTTCTGGCCTTCCGCAACCGCATTCTGGAACTGCATAACCGCATCAGCAACGGCCGCAACATACTTTCCCTTGCCCTGCTTTCGCACAGGCAGAATGCTGACGTGATTCTCAGCTGGACGCTTCAGCAGATGGAATACGGTCTTAAGAACAAGTGTCAGAACAGTTCTAACAGACTTGCGGCACTGACGGCAGCGCTTGATTCACTGTCCCCGCTGAAGACCATCAGCCGCGGCTATATCATTTCCCAGCAGAAGGGAAAGATCATAAAATCGGTTAAGGAAATTGATGAAGAGGAAAACATCCGTCTTACCTACAGCGATGGAAAGATCGATGTAAGAGTTGTAAAGGAGTAAGTCTATGGAAGAAAGAGAACTGACCTTCGAACAGGCCATCAGCAGACTCAATGAGATCACCAACCTCATTCAGCGCAGCGACTGTTCACTGGATGAAGGCTTTGCGCTGTTCGAAGAAGGCGTCAAGCTGGCTGATTACTGTTCCAGAAAGCTGGAAACATACAATAAGAAGCTGGAAGAAATAACCGGAAAACTGGAGAAGAAGGATGACAGTCAGCTTTGAGGAATACCTGCACAGCTGTATTCAGGAAGACTACATCGTCGAAAAGGCGATGAACTATTCGCTATTAGCCCGCAGCAAGCGCATCAGGCCACTTTTAATGCTGACGCTGCTGGCGGACCTGGGCATCCCGGAAGAGCAGATCAGCCGTTTTTATCCGGCCGCGGCCGCCATCGAGTTCGTTCATACCTATTCGCTGATCCATGATGATCTTCCAGCTTTTGACAATGATGATTACCGCCGCGGTCAGCTAAGCTGCCACCGGGCCTTTGACGAACAGACAGCCATTCTGGCCGGCGACGCCCTGCTTACAGAAGCTTTTGATCTGATCGCTCAGAGCGATTTTGAGCCGGAAAGGAAAGTCAGCGCTGTCTCGCTGTTAAGCCGCTACGCCGGCAAGGACGGCATGATCCGCGGACAGGCTCTGGACATGCAGTTTGAAGGCCGGAAGGTTTCTCTCGACCAGCTCATCGGCATGGATGAACTCAAGACCGGCCGACTGCTTACTCTGCCGCTGCTGTTCGCCCTTGTACTGAGCGGAAATGAGGACAAAGCCGATATGTTCACCAGAATCGGCCGGGACATCGGCATCGCCTTCCAGATCCAGGACGATATCCTTGATGTCACCAGTTCTGCCGAGCAGATGGGAAAGAGCACCAGCGATCTGGAAAACGAAAAGGTGACCTACGTATCACTTCTCGGCCTTGAAGAAGCCAGGTCAAGAGTTTCTGAACTCTTTGATGACGTATACAGCCTTCTGGGCGAGCATTACCCACAGACGGAAAGTCTGCTGAAGAAGATCGAGAACAGGACCTGGTAAATGAGCAGACTCGATGTCTATCTTACCGAAAGCGGCCTGTTTTCTACCCGTTCAAAGGCTCAGCAGGCCATACGCGAAGGCTTGATCAGGGTCAATGGACGTACCGCAACCAAAAGCGGAATGGAGGTAAGCGAACAGGACCGCATAGAATATGAGCAGCCTGATCTCACCTTTGTTTCCCGGGGCGGCTACAAACTGCTGGAAGCCATCAGGCATAACGGCATTGATCTTAAAGACCGGACCGTTCTCGACATCGGCGCCAGCACCGGCGGATTTACCGACTGTGCGCTGCAGCACGGCGCCATGAGAGTCTACGCCTGCGATGTCGGCCACGATCAGCTTGATCCCTCTCTGAGAAACAATGAAAGGGTGATCAGCCGGGAAGGCATCAACTGCCGTAACCTTACTTCCGGAGACTTTCCCGAAAAGATCGATTTCATCTGCATGGATGTCTCGTTCATCAGCTGCATTAAAATGCTGGGGACGATAGAAAACGTGCTGAAAGAGGGCGGTGAGGCGGTCATCCTCTTCAAGCCGCAGTTTGAAGTCGGCCCGCAACATCTAAATGGACACGGCATTGTGACCGATGATAGAATTACTAGAGAAAAACTGGAAGAAACCGTTGAACTGATCAACGGCAGCGGTCTTTCGGTAATATCCGTCATCGAGTCTCCGATCAGAGGAACGGACGGCAACAGGGAGTATCTGATCTATCTCAGAAAGAATGACAATCAGGCATTATAGAGGTGTATTACATGATAGAAAGCTTGCATATAAAGAACTTCATCCTGATTGAGGAGCTGAACATCGAATTCAAGGACAGCTTCAGTGCTTTCATCGGCGAAACCGGTGCCGGCAAGAGCATTTTCATCGATGCCATAGGCATCCTGCTGGGCAACAGGTTCACGACTTCAATGATCCGCAAGGACTGTGAAAAAACGGTCATTGAAGGAAGCTTTGCCTTAAACGGTCAGTTAAGAAACGCCCTGGAAGAAGGCGGTTTTGACAGCGATCAGCTCATCGTCTCCCGTTCGCTCAGTCAGGACGGCAAAAGCGGCGTGAGGGTAAACGGACAGCTTTCAACCGTAGGCTTTCTGAAAGAGCTTTTCGGCCCCTGGATCGACATTCACTCCCAGAACGACAACCAGTACCTGCTTAACGAAAAGTATCACCTGCAGCTTCTGGATGAATACTGCGGCGATGTAGATCTTCTTAAGAACGTCGGCGATCTGTACCGAACCTATCATCAGATCGAAAACCGCCAGAAGGAGCTGGAAGCCACGACCTTCAACCAGTCACAGATCGAAATAATCCACTATCAGCTTGATGAGATCGAAAGACTCAACATCACGGATCTCAATGAGGATGAGCAGATCGAAGGACGCCTTAAGATGGCCGCTGAGAAGGAAAAGGTCCGTCAGAACATCGAAGAGATCAGAAAGCTCTTTGATGACGACGGCATTCTGGAAAAACTCTATTCCTTTACCCGGATTTCCTCTTCGCTGTCCTCAATTGAGCAGATATCCGAAAACATCCGGAAGATCAACGATGCCTATTATGACATCTCAGACAATTATGAAACCATCATGGATGTCCTGGGCAACGACGAGATCGACGAAGAAGAGATCGATCAGCTCAATCAGCGTCTCTTCAGCCTGCAGAAGGCCAAGAGAAAATACAACACCACTCTGAAGGGCCTGAAGGAATACCATCAGGATCTTACCCGTCAGCTGGAGGAATATGACAACCGCGACTTCATCCTCTCGCAGCTTCAGAAACAGAAAGATGAGGCTCTGGCCGCCTATGACGGCGCTGCCCGTAAGCTTTCTGTATTACGTCATGAGCGTTCTCTTCAGCTTCAGAAGGACATTGAAGCACAGCTCAATGATCTTTCGCTGCCGAAGGCGCGTTTCCTGGTGGAATTCAATGACTCAAAGCCTTCGGCCCGCGGCAGCGAGGAAGTCCGCTTTCTGATCAGCATGAACAGCGGTCAGGACCTGCAGCCTTTGGCCAGGGTCGCCAGCGGCGGCGAGGTAAGCAGGCTGATGCTCGGCCTAAAGGTCATCTTCGCCTCCCTGCAGGGTACCCGGACCATCATCTTCGATGAGATCGACAGCGGCGTCAGCGGCTATGTGGCCATGAACATCGGTCTTAAGATGCATCAGCTGGCCCGCCGCATACAGGTCTTTGCGATCACGCATCTGCCTTCCGTGGCGGCCTGCAGCTTTAACCACTATCTCATCAGCAAGTCACAGACGGAAAACACCACCCAGACCAGCGTAAGAGAGCTGGGTGAACGGGACTTCATTGAACAGCTTGCAATACTTTCTTCGTCAAATGTCTCTGAGGCGTCCTTAAATGCGGCCAGAGAGCTTTATGACAATGCGCAGCAGCGCTGCCGGAAAGAGCAGTAATGACCGTCAGAGAAGCCATCGAGGACTATCTCTATGCCATCCGGGTCATCGAGAACAAGTCCGCCAATACGGTCTCTTCCTATGAGAACGACCTGAAGCGCTACGAGGATTACCTTTCTTCATTCAATGTCGCTGACATCGAGAAGGTGAATCCGCAGATCGTTCAGGAATTCATCGGTGAAGCGATGAGGGATCTTTCCCGCTCATCGGTCGTGCATCTGCTTACAACCCTGCGGAATTTCCACAACCACCTGTTTCTCAATTACAACATCGCCTCTCCGGTAGGAAGTCTTTCCATCCGCAAGACCAGAGACCACCTGCCGCT
>JAFZBT010000042.1 GCA_017561615.1 Erysipelotrichaceae bacterium | reverse complement strand
CGCAGTTCTTCAGTCTGCGACCAGTATCTGATGCCCCAGTTTTCAAAATTCCACTGCTCCATGTATCCGTTGCATTCATAGTCAACGTACCACAGAAGTCCTTCGCTGATGACGAAGTTGGAGGGGAAGTAGTCGATGTTCAATCCGGCCTGCCTGGCCTTTTCAGCCATTTCCCTTACCTGAGGCAGATAAGACTCGACGCTCTTTCCCTCTTTCAGCAGTTGAAGGACCGTCGGTCCTTCGATGTACTGCTTGATCAGCCTTTCATTTTCCTCATCGATGTCCAGCATTTCGGGGATCCTGATGCCGGCAGCCAGCAGGCGCTGATAGTCATGGCGCTCAGCGAGGATCTTGTTGCCGAAGCGGTAATAATCGCAGGGCTCATGGTGGATCTGCTTGAGGACGACGCGCCGGCCTTCCCATTCAGCAAGATAACTGTAGCCGCCCTTGCCGTGACCCAGCAGGCTGATGATGATGCAGTTTCTGCCGTTTACCGGCAGGATGTCCCATTTCGGCGCCATTGACTTACCAGATGAAGGGGATCAGGCGGTATCTGATCTTTTCCTTGTATTCCCGATAGCCCTTCAGCTCTTTCTCCAGGACTTCTTCCTCATTTCTGATCCGCTTGACGATCAGCGGTATGTAGACCAGCATGATCACAAAGGAGATCGGTGAGCTTAGGATCATGGGCATGGAGAGAAACAGGAAGATGGTAGCCGTATACATCGGATGTCTTACCACCCCATAGAGACCCGTGTCAACGACTTTCTGGTCCTTTCGCACTTCAATGGTGCGGGACAGGAAGGCATTTTCCCTCAGCACTTCCCCGAACATCAGATAGGAAAGCAGGAAGACAACTGCCCCTGTGGCAACCGTCTGCCGGGAGAAACTCAGCCAGCTCAAGCGCCAGTTCAGTCCGGCGATGATGAAGGCGGCCAGAAACATCAGGCCGCTGTAGCTGATGACGTCCTTCTGCTGCTGCTGGGTCTCCTTGGCTTTCAGCCGGCTCTTCAGCAGTTCGGGAGCCTTCAGGTACATCAGTATCCCGGCGGCCAGCATCGGCACGAAAAGCAGCACCATCAGCATCCAGCCGTTAGGCCATTTCAGGCTCCAGGCCGGCACGAAAAGCAGGGCGCCGACAAGGATGATTCCCGCCACATACTTTATGATCGCTTCCCTGAGGAGACTGCCGTTCATGTTCATACCTCTTTTCTGTCTTCCGGTGACCGGAAAGGGAAACCAAAAGGCTTCCGGTTCTATTCTACCTTATTTTTCCGCCGTTGTAAGCAGATAAAAAGCCCGAAGCTGTTCGCTTCAGGCCTGTGTTCAATGCATCAGTCAATGGCCAGGATGACCAGTTTCTTATGGCAGGTTCCCTGGGCAAAGTCGACGCTGACGCATTCATCGCCCTCAAAGCCGCTGCCCTGGAAGTAGCCGTCTTCGAAAAGCTCCATTACCTCATCAGCGTCCAGGTCTTCCGCCAGACTGTCTTCCAGAAACTCCCGGACTTCATCCTCATCCCCGCCCTCGGGGAAGCAGGTCCAGTCGGCAAAGTCGCACAGCTCGCCGGCGGCGGCATGATACTGATGGACTTTCAGCTGCAGTTCTTCCAGCCTGCCGGCGGCCATCAGTTTCTCACGGAAGTTATTGACGTCTTCAGCCAGGGTCCGGAAGTAAGGCAGCCACCAGCTGTTTTCATCGTCCTCCGCCAGGTTTTCCGTATAGTCCAGTACGCCCTTGAGGGTGTAGTTGCACTCCTCTTCGGGGATGGCGGTCTCCAGATTTTCAAAGAAGATCTTTCTCATCAGGAAGTCGTACAGTTCCTCAGTGCTCTTCAGCTGCAGCACCTGATCCTTTCTAACAGAGGCCAGCGCCAGACAGCCGCCCGGGTTGAACTGGCCGACCGGATTGACGGTCAGGCAGATGGGCTGCTGGGCGTTTTTGCAGACTTCGACCTTCACATGATCGGCCAGGCCGATGCCGGTTTCAAACATGTTGCTCATGGTTTCTCCCTTCAGGAAGGCTGGCCTTCCACGCAGTTGCAGCCATCGATGATGAACTGCCTGACTTCCTCGTCGGTATCGAAGACGCCGATGTACATCAGATTGCCCATGGTGTTGGACAGGGCATCAGGCACCCGGTCGAAGATCCGGATGTGGTCGCGGTATTTTTCCATGTACTGATCATGGTTCAGCACGTAATTGCGGTTGTCGCGGCGGCCGATGAAGATGCAGTTATGCTTGTTGCCCTGACCCTTGTCAGTTTCGTCGTAGGCGATCATGTCAGCCCATATCTCGTAGATATCGGTCTCATTGGCATAATTCATCATCGTCGGTGAAATGCCGCCTGAGGGCCTCATATTGACTTCCAGAGCGACGAAGTCGCCCTTGTTGCCGATGTGCTGGTCACGGTCCAGGCAGAAGTACTCAAAGTGGCACATCCGGCTCTTGACGCCGAAGGCCTTCAGGGTAGCCTTGCCCATTTCCACCAGCTTTTCAGGCACGTGCGAACGGATGTAGAAGACGCAGGTGTCCTCGTTGTTGACGATGTCCATCAGGCTGTTGGGCGTGACATTGCCGGTATAGAAGATGACTTCGCCCCTGGAATTGGTAATGGAATCGAAGGTCACCACTTCGCCATAGATGTACTCTTCCATAATGTAGGGTTCGCTGACGCCCGTAGCCAGGAAGTTTTGGAGATCCTCATCGCTTTTCAGCCGGTAGGTATGGGCGGCGCCCACGCCGTTGTCCGGCTTGACAATGACCGGATAGCCGACTTCGTCGATGAACTTGCGGCAGTTGGCGTAGTTGTCCACCAGATGATAGCGCGCTACCGGCACGCCGGCCTTGGCGTAGTTCTTCTTCATCTTGCTCTTGAACTTGACCACCGGCATGTCCTTTTCCTGGAAGCCGGAGGTGATGTGGAAGGCCGTGCGCAATCTGGCGTCGCGTTCCAGCCAGTATTCGTTGTTGGTCTCCAGCCAGTCGATCGGGCCGTACTTGAAGATGAAGAAGGCTACGGCGCGGTAGACCTCGTCGTAGTTCTCCAGCGAGGAGACCTTGTAGTATTCGTGCATGGAATCCTTCAGTTCCGGGGTCAGCTGGTCATAGGGAGCGTCGCCGATGCCCAGAACCCGCAGGCCGTTGTCCTTCAGCTTGCGGCAGAAATTCCAGTGATTGTCGGGGAAGTTAGGTGATAAGTAGATGAAATTCTTCATGTTCGTTCCTCTTTTCTAATCGTCAGCCAGCAGATACGGCAGGAAGTAGGCCGCCTGCCGGTGCCACCATGGCCAGTCGTGGTTTACGTCATCGCCCCAGAAGTCAAACCAGATGTTGATGCCCAGCCGTTCGAAGTTGGCCTTCATGATCTCATTGCTCCAGGGTTCTTCCCAGGCTCCCCGGCCGCAGCAGACGATGCCCCTGTGCTGGTTGTACTTGGCGATGAAGGGGTGGTCCGGCTGCATGTTCTGGATGTAGTCAGTCGGGGAGTTCCTGTAGACGACTTCGTCCATGTAGTCCCCCAGGAAGAAGCTGGCGTTGTAGACTCCGGAAAGGGCCAGGCAGCCGTCGAAGAGGTCGGGGAAACGCAGAAACAGGTTCAGCGTATGGGTCGCTCCCATGGAGCAGCCGAAGGGCTTGATGCCCGGATAGCCATCCCAGCCGTTCTTCTCATTGGTGTACTGACGGATGAAGGGAACGGCTTCCCTGGTGATGTAGTCGATCCACTGCTCGTGTCTTCTGATGCGCCAGTAGGGATCGCCGTTTCTGTCGCTCCAGCTCTCCCGGTCCAGGGAATCGATCGCGAAGACCATGCACTGGCCGCTTTCGATCCAGGGACTGAAGGTCTGGTCCATGCCGAAACCCTCAAAGTCGAAGAAGCGGCCGTCCTGGCAGGGGATGAACATGATCGGCTTGCCGTGATGGCCGTATACCTTCATTTCCATTTCCCGGCCGACGTTTTCACTGTACCACTTGGTGTAGAATGTCTCCATTATTCTTCCTCTCCCTTCAGATCATAAAAAAGCACATCCATGAAGAAGGGGATCTGTCTTTCCCAGGATGCCTCGGAATGGAAGCCGCCGGGAACGATGCGGCTTTCCAGCAGCACGCCCTTTCTGACCAGCAGTCCGCAGGTGTGGGAGAAGATGCCCTTCAGATGGTCATATCTGAGTTCCTTTTCCCCGTAGTCCATGTACATCACCGTACCCTTGCGGATCAGGGAATTTTCGATCAGATGATAATAATCGTTATAGCCGAAGATCAGCGCCGGTGACAGCGAGGCGCCGCGGCTGAAGTACTTGTTGTATTTAGTCAGGGCGTAAATGGTCATCAGGCCGCCCATCGAACTGCCGGCAATGAAGGTGTGATTACGGTCCGGCAGAGTCGGGTAGCGTTCATCGATGATGGGCTTGAGCGTTTTGACGAACCAGTCCATGGTGATCCTGCCTCTGCCCTTTATGAAGCCCCAGTGCGGATCGTCAAAGTCGAAGGGGCTGTATTCGGACAGCCGGCCGCCGCACTCTTCTTCTTCACTGTGATGATTGCACTCGACACCGACCACGATCAAAGGCTTTCTGGTCTTATCCAGATATTCCTTCAGGCCCCAGCTTTTGCCAAAGGAGGCTTCGGAATCATAGAAAAGATTATGTCCGTCAAACATGTAGAGAACCGGATACCTCTGCTGAGGGTTTTTGCGATAGGCGTTGGGAACGTAGACATAGACCTTGCGCTCCTCTTCGCCGGTGAGCTGCGGTATGGTTACAGGCCAGATATCGATCATTTCCGGCTTCTCCTTCCTGTTGGTTTTTTGTATTTTAGCACAGTATGAAAGTCAATTCAACGGAGGAGAAAAAAGCGCGAAAAAAGGGCTCTGTTAAATAAAACGTGGGTTGGAAAAATAACCAACCACGTTTTAGTTAAGAGATTTGATAGGGTTGGCATAATAAAAGAGCCCTCGTTTATACTTGAATTGAAGTCACGAGTATAAGGAGGACCAAATGAATTTTAACACAATACTTTATCGT
>JAFZBT010000041.1 GCA_017561615.1 Erysipelotrichaceae bacterium | reverse complement strand
GTCAGCAGCGTGCTGCCCATGCCGGAAGAAAACGGCCCGTAAACGGACCGTTAAATGATTTGTTACTTTCTTCTTACCAGTTCCCGGTAGATGAATTCTTCGTATTCGTCTTCCCGGGTGATGAACCAGTCGTCAAAGTCGAAGACACCGAAATGGGTATCAACTTCATATTCCTTCTTCACGAAGGAAATGTAGGCCTTCTTGCAGTAAGGATAGCTCTGGCGGTAAATGGAAGCCCCGCCGCAGATGAAATACTCTTCCTCATCATCCTGATGTTCCTTAAGGAAAGGAATCAGGTCTCTGACGATCGTCACCTCATCATCGTGATAGTTTTCATCATTGGACACCACGAAGATCTTCCGGTCAGTCAGTTTGCGGGGCAGATTTTCATAGGTTGTCTGACCCATGACGATGTTCTTGCCGAGCGTATTCTGCTTGAAGAGTTTCAGATCGTCCCTGATGTGCCAGGGCAGCGAGCCCTTAATGCCGATGCCCTGATTGGGGTCAAAGGCAACGATGAAGCTCAGCATCAGACGGAAACCTTTCCGGCAATCTTCGGCCAGGGGTCATAACCCTCAAGGGTGATGTCCTCATAGGTGAAATCCTCAATGTTCTTTACATCGGGATTCAGGGTCAGCTTCGGCAGCGGCCTGGGCTCTCTGGTCAGCTGTTCCTTGATCAGGTCAATGTGGTCATTGTAGATGTGCAGGTCGCCGAAGGTGTGTACCATCTCATAGGGCTGGTATCCGCATACCTGGGCCACCATCATCAGAAACAGCGCATAGGAGGCGATGTTGAAGGGAACGCCCAGGAAGGTATCCGCGCTTCTCTGATAGAGCTGAAGGGACAGTTTCTTCTTATCGGCGCTGACATAGAACTGCACGAAGGCATGGCATGGCGGCAGCGCCATGTTTTCTACCTGAGCAGGATTGTAGGCCACCATGATGTGACGGCGGGAGAAGGGGTCGTTCTTCAGGTTTTCAATCACGTTCTTGAGCTGATCGACACCGAAGAAATCACGCCACTGCTTGCCGTAGACCGGGCCAAGGTCGCCGTACTTGGCCGCAAACTCATCGTCTTCAATGATTCTGGCCACGAATTCCTCAACCGTTTCGCCATGGTAGTCTTCGCTCTTGCAGAACTTGGCATACGGCCATTCATTCCAGATGCGCACCTTGTTCTTTACCAGCGGCTGGATATTGGTTGAACCGCTGATGAACCACAGCAGTTCATAGGCAATGGATTTGAAATGTACTTTCTTGGTCGTTAATAAAGGGAAGCCTTCTTCCAGATTGTATCTGGTCTGATAGCCGAAGGTTGAAATCGTGCCGGTACCGGTTCTGTCATCACGGGGAATGCCGTTTTCCAGAACGTATCTGCACATGTCAAGATACTGTTTCATGCTGGTCACCTCTTATCAATAATTATATGTGAAACGGACAGTCAACTCAATCGGAAAAACCGTTTCCGATGGGAAATCAAGGATATCTCACCGGCTGATGATAATACTATTATCAGGGAGGCTAATATGTTCAATCAGATATTTCTGGTCGGCCGGATCGATGTTCTGCAGGCTGACTACGGTGAAGACAGAATGAACGGGACGATCAGGCTGGCCGTGGAGCGGCCGTTTCCCGAAAGCAACAGCGAGTATCTGACCGATTACTTTGACGTCAGAGTCTGGCGGGGAATGGTCGAGACGCTGAAGGACAGCTACCGTCCCGGCGATCTGGTCGGCATCAACGGCCGGATCCAGAATGACGGTCCGGCCGGTCAGCAGCTGATCATCGCCGAGAAGATCACGCTGATCAGGGAAGCAACACCCAGTGCCTGAAAGACGTTCAGGCAAAGGAAAACCGGTTCTTGCGAACCGGTTTGCTCTTTAATCTCAGTTAATTAGCTGTTTAAGGCTGCCTGGACCTCTTCGACCCAGTTGTCAACCTTCTTCTCAATGCCTTCGCCGACGCCGTATCTGACAAACTTGGCAACGGACATGCCGTTATTGGCCAGGTAGGTCTTGACAGTCATGCTGGGATCCAGCAGGTAATCCTGCTCAACCAGACACATGTCCTTAAGGCTCTTGGAGATCTTGCCTTCAACCATCTTGGCGATGATGTTTTCCGGCTTGTTGGCATTCTTCTCATCATTCTTGACGATTTCCGTCTGAACTGCTCTCTCGTGCTCGACGATGTCAGCAGGCATGGAATCTCTGTCAACATACTGAGCGTTCATGCCGACGATCTGCATGGCGATGTTCTTGGCAACTTCTTCCTTGTCGCCGTTGAGAACGACAACGCAGGCCTTCTTGCCGTCGAAATGGAGATACTGACCGAAGATCTGATCATCATTCTTGGTGACTTCTTCGAATCTTCTTAAGGTCATCTTTTCACCGGTCGCAAAGGACAGGGCAGCAATGGCTTCTGACAGCTTGCCGTCGGCAGTCGGCAGATCCAGTGCTTCTTCCAGAGTCTCGGCATGGTTCTTCAGTAAGGTGTTGGCGACCAGATCGACCAGTTCCTTGAACTTTTCGTTTCTGGCGGTGAAGTCAGTCTCAGAGTTTACTTCGACGATGACAGCCTTATTGCCTTCAACCAGGACCTTGGCCAGGCCTTCAGCAGCAACTCTGCCGGCCTTGGCAGCGCTCTTGGCGATGCCCTTTTCTCTTAACCAGTCAATGGCCTTTTCCAGGTCTTCGCCGGTTGATTCCAGAGCCTTCTTGCAGTCGGCAAAGCCGGCACCGGTTCTCTCTCTTAATTCCTTAACTAATTCAATCAAACTTGCCATACTATTCCTCCACGGCGGCTACTGCTTCTTCAGCAGCTTCCTTGACAGTCTCGACGGTTTCCTTGACGGTTTCCTTAACGGTTTCGGCAGCTTCCCTGACTTCTTCAACTGCTTCAGCGGCAGTCTCAGCTACGGCTTCGGCAGCGGCTTCAGCAGCTTCACCGGCTTCTTCAGCCTTCTGCTCAGCAGGTCTTTCCCTTCTGACGTACGGACGGCGCTGACGGTTGTTCATCTGCTGACGTCTTTCTTCGTTGCGCTGCTTTCTTCTTCTCTCGTTCTCAGCATTCTGCTGATCAACGGCGACGATGACATCGCTCATGGTGACTTCCGGAAGTTCATCCTGAGTATAGGCAACTTCCAGGACCTGTCCCTTGGCTTCCATGATGGCATCGGCCATTAAGGATACCAGCAGCTTGATGCTCTTGACGGCATCGTCATTGCCCGGGATGGCGTGATCGACTAAGGCCGGATCACAGTTGGTATCGCAGATACCGAATACCGGAATGTTCAGCTTTCTGGATTCCAGAACAGCGTTGTAGTCTTCCTTGGGATCAACTACGAAGACAGCATCGGGGAGCTTCTTCATTTCCTTGATTCCGCCTAAGAAGTTCTCAAGCTTGGC
>JAFZBT010000040.1 GCA_017561615.1 Erysipelotrichaceae bacterium | reverse complement strand
GGTCAACACAGCCGCAGCCGCCCCGGCAACCCCGGCAGCTGCACAGCCAGCCAGGCCGGTCACAGCGCCGTCAGCCACTCAGGCTGCAACCCCTGCCGCTACGTCAGCCAATCCTTCTGCACCAGCTGCCAGTCAGCCGGTCAGACCGGCCGCAGCCCCGCAGAATCCTCAGAGCAACTCGGCCCCAAGACCGGGTGCACCTGTCGCTCCGGCTGCCAGGCCTAACGAGAACCAGACGGCAAAGGGACAGACGGCAGCCCGTCCGGTCATCGAGGATCCTGCTGATCCTGAGGCTGACGAGCCGAAGAAAAAGAAGAAGATCTGGCTTTTCATCATTCTGGGCCTTGTCGCCCTGGCATTGATTGCCGGTCTGCTGTTCTTCTTCTTCCGGAAGTATACGATAACGTTTGATACTGCCGGCGGCACCCCGATCGCCGAAGAGAAGGTCACCAGAGGCAAGCCGGTCAGCATTCCGGCCGATCCGGAAAGGGAAGGCTATGACTTCGCCGGCTGGTACCGGGATGAAGTTGAATACATCTTCAATCAGCCGGTCAGGGAATCCTTTACCCTGACAGCGCACTGGAACGTGTCAAAATACGTTACCTTCATAGTCAACGGCGAGCAGATCGCCAGAGAGCACGTCGTCAACGGGCGGGTAAATTTCCCGACCGCACCGGTCGTCGAAGGCTACAATTTCGTCGGCTGGCTGGATGATGGCGGCAATGAGGTTCCGGATGACAAGGTGTTTACGGAAGATACGACGCTTACCGCCAAGTACCGCACCTACATCCCGCTGACCTCAATCAAGTTTGAAAAGGGCTCTTACACCATGGAAAGAGGCGAGACGCTGAAGCCGAAGCTGGTCATTCAGCCCTCCAACTGGGTCGAAGTCCTTACCTTTACCAGCAGCGACTCTTCCGTCGCCGTCGTCTCGCCGGAAGGCGTGATCACGGCCAACGGTGCCGGTGTTGCCGTCATCACCGTACATTCGGAAAGCGGCAAGAGCGCCTCAACCGAGATCACCGTCAAGGTTTCCTGCAAGACGCTGAAATTTGCGGATATTGAGGTATCGATCAAGAAAGGCGAAAAGAAGACACTGGATCTGGAAATCGATCCGGCTGACACGACCGACGAGATCGTCTACACCACCAGCAACAAGCGGGTCGCCACCGTTGACAAGAACACCGGCGAGATCACCGGCGTCAACTACGGCACCGCCGTCATCACCGCCACCTGCGGCAAGCTGAAGACGACGGTCACCGTCAAGGTTGAGAATCCGGCCACCGGTTTGGATGTCGGCACCGGTTCCGTTACCCTGAATGCCGGAGAGACGAAGACTCTTACCGTCAAGGTCACGCCTTCGGATTCCACTTCGGTGGTCTCCTATGCCATCAGCGACACCAAAGTGGCTACCGTTGATTCCGACGGCAAGATCACCGGTGTCTCCGGTGGACGGTGTGTCATCACGGTATCCACGGACAACGGCCTGACAAAACAGGTCAATGTTCAGGTCAACCAGGTAACGCTGCTCGTTGAACTAGATCAGAGCGGAACGATTACCCCCGGCTACCTGTTCTACAAGGCTGACAACCGGCCGGTCATCAAGGTTTCCAGCGCTAAGGTAAAGGTCTACCTCAACGGCAATGAAAGCGTCGTTGATGTAACGGACCTCACCAAGCTCAGTGCGGCCGGAACCGGAGACTACCTGGCCTGGACCGCCAGCCGCAACGAACTGTGCGCGACCGCCAGCGCCACCGTATCCGGCGGCCTGAAACGGACGACGCACTACAGCGTCACCTTCAAGTACGTCTACGAAGGCAAGACCGTGGAGTCCAAGCCCATTGACATCACCGTGGAACCGGTTCTGGCTATCTACTCGGTGGACGGCGGCAGCTTCAGCGGCAGTAACGTCACCGTTGACGGAACCGGAGAAGTGGAATTCACCATTGCCGTCAACCAGGCTATTGAGGACCCGGCCGGAAGCAACGTTGTCGTCGTCAGCAAAAACCAGCCGACTCCGGTAGCGAACCAGCCTGCGTACACTAACATCAAATGCAGGTTCGTCAAGGAAAACGGAGCAACCGGAACCGTAACGGTCACGACCAAAGGCGGACAGAAGCTGATAATCAACGTTAACTGAGAAACTGGGGGACAGCCTGAAGGCTGCCCCTTTTATCTGCCATGATGCAGGCAAAACAAAGAAGGAAAGCACGGTTTTTCAGCAAACACTGATAAATGGTGTATAATAAAAGTACAAATCGGAGTCCCGCCAGGGCAGCGGGAAGAAACAAAAATAGAAATCAAAACGTTCCCCGGAAAGAGGAACACTTAGTTTAAGGAGGAAAAGACATGGCAAAATTTTGTCCGAAATGCGGAGCAGAACTTGCGGATGACATGGCTTTCTGTCCGAAATGCGGTTATAAGCTGGAAGCTGATGAACCCGTAGAGGAAAAGAAGCCTGAAGAGGCCGTCGAGAAGGCTCCGAAGAAGGAAACGAAGAAGGCTCCGAAGAAGGAGCCGGAAGCAGTTGTGGAAAAAGCTCCTGAGAAAGAGGAAAAGAAGAACAAGGCACTGATCTTCATCATCCTCGGTCTGGTCCTTCTGGCCATCATCGGCGGACTGCTGTTCTTCATGAACCGGAAGTATACAGTCAGCTTTGACACCGACGGCGGCACGCCCATTGCGGAAGTCAAGGTGGCCAAGGGTGAACCGGTTGCCCGCCCGGCCGATCCCAGCAAGGAAGGCTTTGACTTTGCCGGCTGGTCGTACAACGGCAAGGACTACAACTTCAATGATCCGGTGACGCAGTCACTGACACTGAAGGCACAGTGGCTTGAGTCCAAGTACGTAACCTTCATTGTCGATGGCAACCAGATCGCCAGGGAGCACATCATCAACGGCCGGGTAACCTTCCCGCAGGCGCCCGATCTTGAAGGCTACTCCTTTGTCGGCTGGCAGGATGAAACGAAGGCGGAGGTCACGGAGGAGAATATCTTCACGGACAATACTACGCTGACCGCCAACTACAAGGTCTACGTTCCTGTCACTTCGATCAAGTATGAAAAATCAGCCTATGAGATTGAAAAAGGCAGCACGCTCAAACCCAAGCTGGTCATCGCACCTACCGGCTGGGCTGAATACCTGAGCTATACCACCAGCGATGCCAACGTCGCCACCGTCGAACCTGACGGTACCATCACGGCTCATAATGCCGGCAAGGCTACCATCACGGTCAATACCGAGAGCGGTAAGAGCGCCAAGACGGAAATCACGGTAGTGATCTCCTGCAAGTCAGTAAAGTTTGCCAAGAGTGAGATCACCATCAACAAGGGCGAGACAGTCAAGCTTGAGTACACGATTGATCCGGCTGACACGACAGACTCCATCAGTTTCGGTACCTCCGACAAGAAGGTCGTCAAGCCGGTTGACGTCGCCGGAACCATTACCGGCATCGACTACGGAACAGCGACTATCAGCCTGAAGTGCGGAGACCAGAAGGCCACCATCACGGTCCATGTAGCCAATCCGGCAACCTCGGTGACCATCAATGCGTCCAACATCGAACTGGTCGTAGGCGAGACCTATGACCTCGGCAAATATGTGGAGGTAAAGCCGAAAGACACCACTTCAAAGATTACCTATACCAGCAGCGACACCTCTGTCTTTACCGTCAGCAGCAAGGGCAAGATCACCGCTGTCGGTCAGGGAACGGCAACCATCACGGTTAAAACGGACAACGGCAAGGAGGATTCCTGCGGTGTTACGGTCTCTGAGTACAAGCTCAATGTAGATTACGAAAAGCACGGCGTTTCCGCCTACTATCTGTACTACACGAAGAACAATAGGCCGTACTACACTCTGAAGAACCTGAGCATCTCGGTAAACGGAAAGGTGGTTACGACATCAGTTGATCAGTCAAAACTCAAACTGGTGACTCCGAACGATATCCTTTACTACAGCAGCACTTCCCATGAACTGTATTGCACCAACCGCGGAACGACGGACAACCTGCCCAGGACGCAGACGTTTACGATCTACTTCACCTACACATATGACGGACATACGATAAAGTCAGATACTCTGAACATCGTCGTTGAACCGATGCTGGAGATCAAGTTCTACGGTTACGGCACCTATAATGCCGATAACGGACAGTACAACCTGCCGGCTGAAGCCGGAACCCATGAGTTTGTGATCGAGGCCAACCAGAAGCTGGCCAGCTGGACGCCCAGCAGCAACCTCACGATCGTCGCTACGGAGACGCCGACCCCAGTGGCCGGAAAACCGGCTTACTTCGACATCGGATGCCGTTATTCCAAGACCGCATCCAGTTCTCCGGCAAGCATAACGCTGAAGACCCCGGCCGGTCAGAAGATCGAGATCAAGTACATCCGTTAACATTTCAGAAGCAGCATCCGCTGCTTCTGTTTTGTCTGTGTCTTGCTGATAAAATCGATTTCTGCCATGACAGACTTCCGTTAAGGCGCTTTAAAGGATCAAGAACAACCGCTGATGCGGCTGTTCTTTTCAACGGAAAAGGAAAATAACAAAAATGTATTTGTTGAATTATAGGTATTGAACGTTGGAAAAGGCCTGTGCTATAATGACTAGGCCGATGGGGCATTAGCGCAGCTGGGAGCGCGTATCGCTGGCAGCGATGAGGTCACGGGTTCGAGCCCCGTATGCTCCACCAATAGTCAACAAAGCCTGGGAACAGGCTTTTTTGTACTCATATTATATAATTGACATCTACAGATAGTACGACTAAAATAAAGTTAGAATTTAGAATAGTCGCAAATCAAGGAGGAATCATTATGACATATATTGATAGAGCAATAACTCCTGTTTTAAAAAACAGAGTTTCAACTGCTAAATGCTTACTGGTTACTGGCGCAAGACAGGTTGGCAAATCTACCTTGATTAAACACGCTTTTCCTGAATACAACAGGGCTAATTTTGATGACAGACTTACAAGAATGCAGGCCAGAGAAGAACCAAAACTGTTCTTTCTTAATAATCCGATTCCTTTGTTCATTGATGAAGTACAGAAGGAAAACAGTGTATTGGAAGAAATAAAGCAGATCGTTGATGAATCAGACAAGCGTGGACAATTCATCCTTTCAGGTTCACAGAAATTGGAATTAATGAAGGGGATGAGTGAATCGCTGGCTGGCAGAGTATCAGTTACTGAACTGACCGGGCTGTCACTGAGAGAAATCAATAAAGTTTCCTTTAACAGGCATTTTGTTCCTTCGGAATCATACATCAGAGCCAGAGAAGATGAACTGATTCAATATCATGACATCTGGGATATCATTCACAAAGGCTCTTATCCTGAACTGTATGATGTTGACAGGGATTGGCAGGATTTTTATTCTTCCTATGTGGCAACATATCTTGAGAGAGATATTAATGAGTTGATTTCCGCGGACAGTCTGGTATTTACCAAATTTATGACGGCTGTTGCTGCCAGAACCGGTGAAATGATAAATTATGCCAATATAGCCAGTGAAGTGGGAGTTAGTGAACCTACAATAAAGAAATGGATCTCAGTGCTCGAAAGGACCGGCATAGTATATATCTTACAGCCATACAGTGCCAGCGTACTGACAAGAGCGATAAAGACGCCTAAACTTTATTTCAGAGACACAGGATTAGCCTGTTATCTAACAAGATGGCTTACGGCAGATGCATTGAAGAATTCAGCAGTGGCCGGCAGTATGTTTGAAACATTTATTGTATCAGAGATTCTGAAATCATACAGTAACGAAGGCAAAGACTATGGCTTCAGCATTTTCTATTATCGTGGGAAAGACAGAACAGCAAAAAGTGAAAATGAAATAGATCTTATAATAGAGGAAGATGGAATTCTATATCCGATTGAGATAAAAATGACAGGTAACCCAAAAGCAACTATGAGCACGACCAATCAGGTCCTTGATAAGATACCCGATAAAAAGAGGGGGCTTGGTGCAATAATATGTCTTATTGGCAAGAAGACGTATTTAAGAGAAAACTTGGTTGCTTTGCCGATTGAATACATATAGAAATCTATTAATCAATGTAAACAGCTGCTTGCAGAGATGCAAAAAACTCTTTGGGGGGGACGTATAATGAAAAAGACCTTTATCGAGATGAAACTCTTTCAGGTAAGGCCCGATAGACTCGAACAATTTGAAGTAATGATTGAGGAAATGTGTGCAAAGCAACTTGAATGCGAAGGCTGCATATCTCTTAAGTATTTTAAGAGGTTTTATACTGTAGACGGAATCGAACTTGGTGAGCCTCCTAGAGAGTTAACCAAGATTGTAAAGTGCGTAAAGTACTACTCATACTGGGAGTTTGACACAAAAGAAAACTATGGCAAGGCTTTAAAAATCTTTTTC
>JAFZBT010000039.1 GCA_017561615.1 Erysipelotrichaceae bacterium | reverse complement strand
GAAGTATTCCGGCTTTGCCTTCGGCGTGGGCATCGAAAGAGTTGCCATGCTGAAGTACGGAATCGACGACATCCGCAATATCTACACGGATAACATCAGTTTCATTGAAACCTACAAGCGGTTTGAATAGGAGGACGGAACAATGATAGTTACATATAACTGGTTAAAGCAATACATGGATCTGAGCGATGTCACTCCCGAACAGCTCGCCGAAAGAATCACCGACGGCGGCCATGAAGTCGAGAGCTGGTATTACCAGGCAATGGGGACCAATCTGGTCATCGGCCAGGTTCTTACCTGCGTTGCTCATCCGGATTCCGACCATCTGCACATCTGCACGGTCGATACCGGAGATGCGGTAAGGCAGATCGTCTGCGGCGCCCCCAACGTGGCGGCCGGCCAGAAGGTCATCGTCGCTTTGCCGGGCTGCAGGCTGCCCGGAGGCGAGATCAAGAGCGGAGTAGTACGCGGACAGCAGTCCGACGGCATGATCTGCGCCCTGTTTGAACTGGGCGTTGACAAGCATTACCTGACTGAGCAGCAGCTTTCCGGCATTGAGGTGCTCCCTGAGGATGCCCAGGTCGGGAACCATGACGTTCTGCCGTATCTGGGACTGGATGACATCATCTACGACGTTTCGCTGACTCCCAACCGGGCCGACTGCTACAGCATCTGGGCCCTGGCCAAGGATGTCGGCGCCCTGCTGGGCAAGAAGGTGACCCTGCCGGATTACCGCTATCACGCTGAAGAGCAGAAAGCCGATCTGGTTGTCCGCTCAGAAACCGACAAGTGCCCGTATTTCTACGGCAAGGTCATCAACCATGTGGAGATCAAGCCTTCACCGCTGTGGATGCAGCAGGCGCTGCACGCTGCCGGCGTCAAGGCCATCAACAACGTGGTAGACATCTCCAACTACGTAATGCTGGAAACCGGACAGCCACTGCATTTCTACAATCTGGCCAAGATCCCGGCCCGGGAAATCACGGTCAAGACCGGTCTGAATGAAATGTATACGGCTCTGGACGGCGTCCAGTATCATGTCACCGAAGATGACATCATGATCACCACGGAAGGCAAGGCCATCGGCTATGCCGGCATCATGGGCGGCGACGACAGCAAGATCGACGACGAAACCACCGGAATCATCATCGAAGCAGCGCTGTTCAACATGGTCTCCATCCGCAATACTTCCCGCCGTCTGGACCTGTTCACCGAAGCGGCGACCAGGTTCGCCAAGGGCATCGATCCGCTGGCAGCGGAAAAGGCCGTGGAAAGAAGCACGCAGCTGCTGATCGAACTGGCTGACGCCTCAGGAATTGAGGAAACCGTTGTATACGGCCAGCCGGATTATGAAGAAAGACATATTGACACCACAGCTGAGCAGATAAATACCCTGCTGGGTACTGAATTTACCGATTCGCAGATCTACAACGTCCTGGAATCCCTGGATTTCCAGCCGGTCTCTTCCGGACGCCGGATCACCGTAACCGTTCCTTCCTACCGCTACAGCGATGTCAGAGTATGGCAGGACCTCTCTGAGGAAGTCATCAGAATCATGGGCTATGACAACATCGAGTCGACACTGCCCAAGATGCCGACCACTCAGGGCGCTCTGGCCAGGGAAGGTCAGGAAAAGCGTACCATCAGGCAGATGCTCAACGGCTATGGCCTGGATGAGGTAATGACCTATTCACTGGTATCCGAAGCCAAGATAAACGAAGGTCTGCTGAACATCGGCACGCCGGTGCGCATTGCCAATGCCATCAGCGAAGACAAGCGCTACTTCCGCACCAGCCTGCTGCCCTCACTGATGGATGTCGTCAGTTACAACGTGGCCAGAAACCATGAAGAATACGGCCTCTTTGAAATCGCCAACGTCTACAGCGACGAGGGCGGCATGGCAGCGCATCTTTCGCTGGCGCTTTCCGGTCAGACCACATCCAGCAAGTGGCAGAAACAGACCGCGGACAACGACTTCTATACGGTCAAGGGAATCGTCCTGAGCATTCTGGACAAGCTGGGCTATGAGGCAAACAGAGTTGCCTTCCGGATCCCCGAAAAGGAAAACCAGGTACTGCATCCGAACAAGTCGGCTGAGATCCTGGTCGACAGAACGCCGGTAGGCATCATGGGCGTATCCCATCCGCTGCTCAATAAGAAGTACGATGTGAGCACCTGCAACCTGCTTGAGCTTGATCTGACAGCTCTGCTGGAGAAGAAGAAGGGCAAGATCCGCTTTTCGACCATCGACCGCTATCCGGCCATCAGCTATGACCTGGCGCTGGTAGTCAGGGAAGAAGTGAGCGGAAACGACATCATCTCAACGATCAAGAAGGCCGGAGGCAGTCTGCTGAGGAATGCGGAGATCTTCGACGTCTACCGCGGCAGCAACATTGAAAATGGTTACAAGAGCGTAGCCGTCAACGTGACCTATCAGTCCGCTGAAAAGACGCTGAAGGAGAGCGACGTAGCTGATATCCATGCCGATGTGCTCAGACAGCTTGCCGGTAAACTGCAGGCAAAACTCCGCGACTGAACCGTTTAAACTTACGGGAGAAAAAAGAGAGTACAGTGATGTACCCTCTTTTTCACGTTGATCGCAAAAGGCCGGAAAACAAAAATCTTGATAGAGAAAAGGCAAGTAATTATAATTTAAGTGTTCATATTTTAGGAGGTTTGATAATATG
>JAFZBT010000004.1 GCA_017561615.1 Erysipelotrichaceae bacterium | reverse complement strand
GATCCCCATGTGTTCCAGATCCATCTATATTGTACTATAATTATTTTCAAGTATCAGGCATTCTCTGCATTTTTCTCAAAGAAAAACTGCCTGATGGCAGTATCCGTAAACTATATCTTTCTTTCCCTGACCTTGTCGATCAGAAGGATGACCGGTATCGACAGCAGCAGGGCCATGGCATCGCCGATGAAGGCGTAGATGTTCTTGGCCATCCTGGTAACCAGAGGCACCTTGAACAGCAGGGTCTCCGTTGCCGATTTGACGCCGGCAATTCCCAATAATGTCGCAACGATCATGATCACTGCCCAGAAGATTGCCTTAACTGTCGTGCTCTTCCAGTTTTCACTGAACTCAAAGGCCAGGTGAAGAAGAAAGGCGATCAGCATGTTCCCCAGCATCCAGCCGATCACGCCGTTCATGTGGCTGATGATCAGGCAGTACAGCAGGGTGCCGATGCTGCCGACCAGCACACCGCAGCCGGCGCCGAAATAGTAGGTATAGACTGCCATGACGACATAGCCCAGGCAGACGTAGTAGTTCTGAAAGAACGGCACCTGCAGCATCAGCGAGGCTGCCACAAACAGGGCTATTCCCAGAGCGGTATTGGTGATGAAGCGCGTACTCATGATCCTGTTCTCCTTCTGACAGTTATATTTTACATCATTATTGGCCATGGCGTGCTCATCCATGCTGCTCCCCTGCTGTTTTTTCCGTTTGCCTTTTTCCAACGCTCTGTATATAATGTTCTCTGGCCGCATGATAACCGGCTGTTACAGAACATCAAAACAGCGAAAACGCGCTTGTACAAATGCTTTTCCGATTGTCAAAGCCGAAGGCATTTGTTAAAATGAACATAGAAATGGATTAAGAATAATCTGCTTCTCACCGATTTTGGTTTCTTTTGTTTTGTGTCCTTGGAGGGATTTATGGAAATAAATGATAAGACGATCGTCATGGACCCCAGTGAGATCCTGCGGGTCCGCTGTCCGGAGGTCGAACTTCCTTTGAATGACAAAGACCGCGAGCATCTTACCGAGATGCTGGAATATGTAAGAAATACGCATGATGAACAGTATTGCGAAGACCATCAGTGCCGTGCTTCCGTCGGCATTGCCGCTCCTCAGATCGGACTGGCCAAAAAGATGCTGGCCATCTCCATTGAGGACGGTGAGGATCTGGTGGAGTTCGCGCTGGTCAATCCCAAGATCATATCCAACTCGACCAGGCGCTGCTATCTGGAAAACGGCGAATCCTGCCTTTCCGTGATGCCGGATGTTGAAGGCATCGTTCCGCGCTACTACAAGATCAGGGTCAGAGCCTATAACATGATCACTGACCGGATCGAGGAGATCAGCCTGAAAGGCTACCCGAGCGTCGTCATGCAGCACGAAATCGACCATCTATACGGCAAGCTCTACTATGATCACATCAACAAGAACGACCCATGGCAACAGATTCCTGACGCCGTGGTCATCTAGAAAGGGGTAAAATGGCTGAACAGAAATATAATTCAAGAGTCCTGACCTCCTATGAGCCGACCGATACTCTGGTTTTTGCTCTGGGCGGTCTGGGCGAAGTCGGCAAGAACATGTACTGCGTACAGTGCAATAACGAGATCATCATCCTGGACTGCGGTCAGAACTTCCCCGGCGATGAGCTGCCGGGCGTTGACTACGTCGTTCCTGACTATACCTACCTGATCAGAAATCAGGAAAAGATCAAGGGACTGTTCATCACCCACGGCCATGAGGACCACATCGGCGGCATTCCCTATCTTTTAAGAGTCTGCAAGATCCCGGCCATCTACGGATCCAAGTTCGCGATCGCCCTGATCGAAAAGAAGCTGGAGGAACACCGCATCAGGACCGACACCAAGCTGGTCATCATCGATCACACTTCCCGCTTTGACTCTGAGAACTTCCACATCGGTTTCTTCAACATCATTCACTCGATCCCCGACTGTCTGGGTCTGGCCATCCGGACGCCCAACGGCTGGATCATGTCCACCGGTGACTTCAAGTTCGACCTGACGCCGACGGCGACCAATGCCGACTATCAGGTCATGGCCTTCATGGGGCAGTTCGGCATCGACCTGCTGCTGTCCGACTCCACCAACTCGGCGATTCCCGGTTTCTCCATCAGCGAGAAGCAGGTGGCCAAGAGCATCCTGGAGATCATGAGCAAGACCGCCGGACGTCTGATCATCGCCACCTTCTCATCCAACGTCCACCGTATCCAGCAGATCATTTCCGCGGCCATCAGCTGCGGACGCAAGGTCTCCATCATCGGCCGTTCGATGGAAAACGTCGTCCAGATCGGCCGCGACCTCGGTCACATCCAGGCTTCCGACGGCGACTTCATTGAGCCGGAAGCGCTGGACACTTATCCCGCCAGCAAGGTCTGCGTGCTGTGCACCGGTTCCCAGGGCGAGCCCCTGGCGGCCCTGAGCCGGATGGCGGCCGGCATTCACCGCTTCGTGCACATCATGCCCGGCGACACCATCGTCTTCTCATCCAACCCGATACCGGGCAATGAGACCAGCGTCAGCGAGACCGTCAACGCCCTGACCCGTCTGGGCGCCAACGTGCTGACCAATTCCATGCTCAACAACCTGCATACCACCGGCCATGCTTCCCAGGACGAACAGAAGCTGATGCTTCAGCTGGTCAAGCCGAAGTTCTTCATGCCGATGCACGGTGAATACAAGATGCTGAAGATGCACGCCGATACAGCGGTCTCCACCGGCATCCCCGAGGAGAACATCTTCATCTGCGCCAACGGCGACGTCCTGGTTCTGCGGAATCACGAATGCTACCTGTACAACCACCGCATTCCCACCGATGCCGTCTACATTGACGGCAACGACTCCAGCGGCATTGCCACGGCCGTGCTGAAGGACCGCAAGATCCTGGCTGACAACGGTCTGGTAAGCGTCATCGTCACCATTGACTCCAAGACCAACACCATTCTGTGCCGGCCCAATCTGGTTTCCCGCGGTTTCATCTACATCAAGGAAAGCCAGACCCTGCTGAAGGAAGGCGAACTGCTGGTCTATGAAGCCCTGCGCAAGAAGCTGGCCGGAAAGACCACCTTCGGTGAACTGAAAAACACCATCAGGGAGACTCTTGACCCCTTCCTGTATGCCCGGACACACCGTAACCCGATCATCATTCCGGTAATTCTTAACTCCCGTCAGTGATCTGACACTGATGACCAAACAAAAAAGCGGCTAGCCGCTTTTTTCTAGATTATGACGATGTTGCTGAATCCCCGGTCTTCAGCCAGCTGTCTGAGCTGCTCCATGTACTGCTGATCAGGTTCCCGGAAATCCCGGTACTGCTGACGGACGCCGTAATGGCGGTACTTGATCAGCTTGTATCTGATGTCCCTGTCGGCCAGATACGGCTTCAGAATGGCGGCGACCGTTTCGATCGTCCCGGCGCTGTTGAGCTGATCGGGCATGCAGACGGTCCTGACTTCCTCCAGCTTGCCGATGGAGGCCAGGTATTCCAGGTTCTCCAGAACCCTGTCGATGCTCTGGCCGGTCAGCCAGCGGTGTCTTTCCTCGTTGTCGGCCTTGACATCCAGCATGACGCCGTCGGAAACCTCCAGAAGCTGGGGATGGCTGCGGAAATCATAGGAGCCGTTGGAATCCAGCAGAGTTCCCAAACCATGCTCTTTGGCAATGGCGAATAGTTCCCTGACCAGTTCGGCCTGCAGCGTGCATTCCCCGCCGGAAACGGTAATGCCGCGGATGAAGGGCAGATTCGGTTCAATCCTGTCCCATATCTCTGCCGCGCTCAGGTACATGATCCTCGGTGAGGCGCAGTTGGGGCAGGTTTTGATGCAGGTGTCACAGGCGCAGCACTTATTTTCATCCCAGATCACTTTCCCATCGGCGATGCTCAGGGCACCGGCCGGGCAGGTTTCGACGCACTGACCGCAGTTAATGCACATGTTGATCGTCTCGGGATTATGGCAGTAGCGGCAGTTGAAATTACAGGACTGAAAGAAGACCGCTGTCCGGTTGCCCGGGCCGTCAACGACGCTGCTGGGGATGATCTTGTTGACCGGAGCCTTAATCATTGAAGCTCCTGACCTTCTTTTCCGTCAGATGCCTTGCCGGAGTCTTGTCAACGACCAGGACAACGGAATCATTGGCGACCGCTTCGCCCTTCTTCAGCTTCTCAACTTCCGACTTCTTCATCAGATAGCCGGTTACCCTGATCAGATCGCCGGATCCCAGATAGGTGGACATGTACTTGACGCCGACCTTGAAGCCGCCCTTGAAGATGTCCAGCAGGGCATCAAGATTGCGGAAGGCTGTCTCGTCAAACGGGAAGATGTCGCCGACGCCGGAGGGGAAGAAGTGATGGTAGAGGCCGCAGTTCTTCAGATGCTCATAGAGCTCCGGTTCGTCGCCGTAGGCGATCCTGGTGCCGGCAGAGTTGCCTTCATCGTCATCGGCGCCCACCTGGGAGTGCATGACGAAATGATGTTTGTATGAATACGGGCAGTAGTGCTCGTTTACCGCCTTTTCGATCGTCTCAAGGATCCGGACGCCCAGCTGGTCGGCTTCCTTATCGTGGCCCATGCGGCCTTCCTTTCCGTCCTTTTTCATCAGGTTATTGACGCATTCGCAGAGACCTACCAGTCCGAACAGGCCGACAAAGCGGTCCTTGTGGACGAATCCTTCCCTGACCATCCAGTCGGAATCAAAGAAGGCGCGGTTCTCCACGACGTTTCTGATCTTGGCATCCATGAACTTCAGCTGCGTGTCAATGCATAAGGGCAGCCGGTATTCGAAGAAGTCCGCGGAATCTTTGCAGTGCTCGGAAATGGTTCCCAGTCTCAGTCTGGTCAGCGTAAAGGCGCCGCCGCCGATCAGCAGTCCGTTGTAGCAGGAAGCGATGCCGTAGTCCTCTCCGACTCTTTCCTTATAGAAGCTGTCCAGGGCAAAGGCCGGATTGGCGCACTTCAGGGCGCTGTCCAGCGCTTTCTTGGCGAACTCATCCGGAGTCACCTCGGGATCATAGCGCAGGGAGACGTTGGGCGTGATGTTCTGCAGCTCGGGGAGCAGTTCGAGAATGATGTTTCCGGTAACGGTCTCCTCCGGACCCAGATTGGCCTGAACGAAGCTGTCGGACATCGTCCTGTCGATGCTGATCAGAAACCACTTGAGGATCTCTTTGGCCTTCTTACGGTCTTCCTTCAGTACGTATTCTTCCAGAAGATCGTCAAAGCGGCCCAGGAAGACCGGAAAACGGTCGATGGAATGGGCATTATGATAGAAGATAAGCAGAGCGCTGACCGCTTCCAGAAGATTAACGGGAGGTTCAAGGCGCAGAAACTGTGAGCCTTCCTTCAGAAACTTCTTATAGTCCGGCAGGATGTAGCGCGGGCACTTCGGCCCGTGTCCCTCATGGAGATCGGAGATCTCCCGGCTTTCCTCAAGGATGTAGAACTGTTCCGGGGTACCCTGCGGGTAGTCCAGGATGTTTTCGGCATACTTGGCCAGGGCATCCGTCCTCTGCCAGTAAGTCAGTGACCGGTCGTTCATGATCTCTTCGATTTCCTGCTGATACTTCTTGGTTTCGCTCATAGCTTTATCCTCACGCTTTCATTACATGCCTATTATATCATCATTGACTCCCTGATTATAAGCAGTCTGCACCGGGCTTTCCTGAAAGCCGGCAAACTATGTTAAAATGATTCTATGAACAAGAAAACGCTGATCGCCGTACTGGCCGTCATTGTCCTGCTTCTGGCCGCCGTCATGTTCACTTACTACGACGCGACTTTTCTGGCGCCTTATGACTATAAGGTCAGCTATCTGACGGTCAGCGACGCCCAGACTAGAGGCGAGGGCTTCCGGATCCTCTATATGACTGATCTGGAATACGGAACCTATACGGATGAAGCCAATCTGAAGAAGATCGCCGGAACCGTTGAAACGCTGGATTACGACCTGATCGTCTTCGGCGGCGATCTGTTTGATGAAGACTACACCCCGGAAGGCGATGACATCACCCTGCTGACCGGTTTCTTCCGCAGCCTGCGGTCTCCGCAGGGCAAGTTTGCGATCTTCGGTGACTACGATCTGATCAGCGAAGGCCGGCGCAACATCACCAACAAGATCCTTTCCGACGCCGGCTTTGAGATCATTGAGGACAGCGTCAGGATCCATCTGACCTCCAGCCGCAGCTTCAGCATCTGCGGCTACAGCTACAACCGCCAGGTGGACAGCGCCCTGCCCGCGGATTCCCTGCTGATCGCCGTCATTCACTCTCTGGACTTACGGAGTCAGCTGACGGATGCTGATCTGATCCTGTGCGGCAACAGCCACAGCCGGCAGCTCAACTGGCCCTTCTCCGGCCGCTACCGTCTGGGCTACCACGGCGCGGACAAGCTGTACTACTCTTCCGGGCTGGGCATGAGCAAGACCGCTCACCGGCTCTTCTGCGATCCCGAGATCGTCATCGTAACCATTAAGTAGTCATCTATATGACAAAACAAATGCCCGTCGACTGACGGGCATTTTCATTTACCAGCTCTTGCGTGATCTTCTGATGTACGTTTCCAGCTGCTTGAATCTTCTCTTCATTCCCCATCTGAACAGCAGACCTGCCTTTCTGTCCTTTTCGCGGGAACCGGTCTGTTCATAGTGGATTATGGTATGGGTATCATCGATCTTTTCCAGCAGGTAATCCATTTCAAAGCTTTCCTGCGGATAAGCGCTCATGATGTGGATGTTGCGGTTTTCAACCGGCTTGCGGATGTGAACGACGACATCCTGTTCCCTGCCGCTCTTTCTTACCTTGCGGTGATACTTGTATCCGGAAGCCAGATCCTTTTCGCTGATCTGCTTGCCGGCGTACATTCTGGCTTCGGCGATGACGGAGTCAAGCAGCGTTCCGTACACTTCCTGTACGGAAGCCTTCATGCGGAAATCAGTTTTCACTGTCCGGCTCCCTCTTGACCGTGACGTCGATCTTGTCAATGGACTGATCATCCATGGACAGGATCCTGAAGGTCACGTTCTTGATCGTCACTGACGGTCTTTCATCTTCATCGGGTACATAGCCGAGGGCATCCATGACCAGACCGCCGACGGTATCGTTCTGCGAATCATCGAGTTCGATCTTGATCAGCTTGCTGAGATCGTCGATCAGGGCGGCAGCGTCAACGATGTAGTGATCATCGGAGATCTGCTGGATCTCCTGTTCCTCGTTGTCGAATTCGTCCTGAATGTTGCCGACGATGGACTCCAGCAGGTCTTCCATGGAGACGATGCCGTAGGTTCCGCCGTATTCGTCCAGCACGATGGCAACCTGGACCTTTTCCTTCTGGAAGGTAGTCATCAGGTCATCGCACTTCATGTTCTCATAGACAAAGAGCGGTTCGCGGATGTGATCGGCGATGTGGAATTCGCCGTGATTCTCATCGGTCATGTACTTGAAGACATCCTTGACATAGAGAATGCCCTCAATGGAGTCGATGTCGCCGTCATAGACCGGGATCCGGGAGTAACCGGTGGAGTTGAAAGCGGCCTGAACTTCTTCAAGGGTCTGATTGATCTCCAGGGAAGTCATGTCGGTACGGTGCGTCATGATCTCGCCGACCGTGCGGTCGTTGAACTCAAAGACATTGTTGATCATGTCCTTTTCTTCGTTTTCAATGAAGCCCTTCTCGTTGCCGGCGTCGACCATGATCCTGATCTCTTCCTCGGCGGATTCGGAGTCGCCGTCATGTTCCCTGATGCCGAACAGCTTGGCCAGGGCATTGACCGTCCAGGAGACCAGCAGGACCAGAGGCCGGAAGACCTTGTAACAGAGATCCAGCAGTCCGGCTTCGGCAAAGGCTACCTTCTCCGGATTGGTCATGGCGGCCCGCTTGGGAAGCAGCTCGCCGAATACCAGCGTAATGAACGACAGCAGCAGGGTGATCACGAAGATCGAAACCATCCTGACGGCATCAGCCGGAAGGCTGGTCTTTTCAAACAGCCTGACGACATAGTCGGCAAAGGTATCGGCGGCCACGGCACTGGAAAGGAAACCGGCCAGGGTCACGCCGATCTGAATGGTCGAAAGAAAAGCCGTGGGCTTCTGAACTAACTTATATATCAACTTTGCCTTGCGGTTTCCTTCATTGGCCATCTTTTCCAGCTTGGCATCATTGAGGGAAACGACAGCGAGTTCGCTGCTGGCAAAAAAAGCGTTTATTCCAATTAATACGATCAACAGCAGGACATATCCGAATACATCCTTTTCTCCGGCTGCTTCCGCAGCCTCAGCAGTAATTAAACCAAAGAGATTGCACAAATGAGGGTCCATATGAAAACCAATCAGCTCCTTACATAAACATATAATATATTATTCTTTCCCCGGCTCGCTTGTCAAGTTGCCCCACCGGCATGAAAAAGACTCTCCGAAGGGAGAGTCTTCAATATCAGCCGTTTATTTCCTGCCCTTGTTTCCGGACAGCGTTTTCTTCCCGGCGTCCTTCAGGGAGCCGGAATGCGAGCCGGAAGGCTTGTTGGCTGCCGGCTTGTTATTCTGCTGGGGCTTCTGGTTGTAAGCCGGCTTGTTGTTTGACGGCTTGTTATTCTGCTGCGGCTTCTGGTTGTAGGCCGGCTTGTTGTTGGCCGGCTTGTAATTGTTGTACGGCTGGCCAAAGCCGAAGGGGTTGAAATTGACCGGCGGTTTCTTGACCGTCTTGCGGGGCTGCTGTTCAAAGAAATTGAACTTCGGACGGAAGAACCTGGTGTATTTCGGCGGATTGGGCCGGTATTTGATCCTGAAGAGTCTTTCCAGCAGTGACGGTTTCTTATAGCGGCGGTATCTCTTGATGCGGTTGGCCACTGTCAGGGCGCCGATGACGGAGATGATGCTGGTCAAAAGATTGCCCTTGCTGTCGAAGATGGATTCGACGGCATTGTCGGACAGGTCGATATACTGGTCATCCTGATTGGTAACGGAGACCTCAACGCCGTATTCGGTAAACACCTGGGCTACGGTGGCTGCTTCGACAGCGGTGAGATTCTCGCCGACGACGACCGGAGCCATCTTGATCAGCTGGGTGGCTTCGGAGTCGGAATAGCCGAAGATGTCTTCCAGCAGGTCGTTGGTATCGCTCTTGCTGCAGGATCCGCAGTCAACCAGCACCAGGTTGTAGATATCTTCATCATTTGCCGTAGAGACCGACTTGTCCAGAAGTGACATTGAAGTGGTGTAGACAGAAGAGACTCTCTGACCGCAATACGGGCAGAAGTTCAGATTATCTTCCAGATAGCGGCCGCATTTTGCACAGTACATATTATTACCTCCAATTGATTGTTACTCATATTTTAGGCCCAAACTCTTCCGTATTCAACATACTCATGCGTCTGTTCTGTCATGACCGCCTCACGGTATCTGCTACAGCGAAAAAGTCCCCCATGCCAACAGGTGACATGAAGGACTTCTGCTTGATTTGCTGTCTGACAACTGACGCTAAGCGATCTCGCTCAGATCGACGCCTTTGGTCTCCCTGACTCTCAGCATCAGCAGGGCCAGGGCGATTCCCATGACCGGCAGATATGCCGTCATCAGGGTAACGCCGAGTCTGGCTGAGCCGACCCAGTTAATGACCAGGGCATTGATGATCCAGGAGATGCCGGTTCCGAACATGCCGATCAGGGACATGCAGCCCATGACCGAGGCCCGGATGCCGGTAGGTACGCTTTCAGCAGTAATGATGATGTACAGCAGGTCGCTGATCGACCATAAGCCGGCACAGTAGAAACCGTAACCGAAGCCGATCAGGTAAGCTGAACCGCCGTAGGCACAGCCGGTCACAAACATTACCAGTCCGATCAGCGCCCAGACGCCCAGGATCAGCGACGACTTCTTTCTTCCCATGACATCGGAGATGATGCCGCCTAAGAAGGTGAAGATGCCGTTGATGATCGGCCAGAAGGCGTAGATGACATTGGTGTCCTCAACGCTCAGTGCCTTGGTGCCCAGACCCGCTTCGACGACCGTACCGTAAACGTTGGTAAAGCCGGTGGACAGGGAGAAGATCACGCCGACGATGGCGATGGCCAGAGTCTGCTCATGGGTGAAGATGTATTTGAAGGCGGAGAAAACGGATACCTTGTTCTTCTTTTCCTCTTTGGCAGCCTCTTTCGCTTCTCTGGCTCTGGTCACTCTCTCCTCCTTGGAGGACCTGAGATATTCCAGGCGCTTTTCCGCGTAGACCGGGGTCTCCTTGACAATGAATATTGAGGCGATTCCCACCACCAGGGTAATGGCGATAGGAACGATGTAGATGAGTCTCCAGCTGGCGACATCAGCACGGTTGTAGAAGATCTTGATCAATAAGCCGATCAGGGATACCGACATGGTCGCAATGCCCTTGGTCAGCGAGGCGATCTTGGCGCGGTGCTTGGCCGGAGCGCATTCCATGATGTACATCACCTGAACATCGTTGGGCGTGAAGAAGGTCATGATGACCGTGCCGACGATGAACATGATGAAGTTGGTGGAAAGGGCGCAGACCAGCATGCCGATGCCCATGCCGATGGTGTTGATGATCAGAAAGAGTCTTCTTCCCAGCCGGTCAGCCAGGGACTTGTAGAACGGAGCGATGATCAGGATCAGGTAGCAGGCAGTTGAGATCAGCTGCAGCTGCGAACTGGCCGCGTCAAACTCCGGGGTGTTGATGGTTGTCTTGAAGAGATCGTAGATCACGAAACTCTGGGTATAGCCCTTGATGTTGCTGGTGAGCTCATCGGCAATGTAGACGATGGTAAGAATGACGACCAGCAGCAGGAAGTATTTCGGGTGCCTGGCAAATTCCAGCGCCCTCTCCAGAACGGAGATCTCCTTCTGCTCTTTCGCCAGCTTCTTCTCGTCCTTGCTCAGAGCCGGCTTTTCCTTCTCAGCCTCTTCAGCCGCCTGGATCAGGTCAATGCTTTCCGGCTGGGCCGCTTCAGCGGCTTTCGCCTTTTCCTTTTCATCCCTGACCACATTGAGGGCCTCAGGTTTGCGGAAGTCAATGTCAGCTATTACTTCCGTGACGATCTCTTCCGGTTCGACCTTGCTCCTGTTTTCGTCTAATTCACTCATTTAAGGCCATCCTATTCTTCGGCCTTGGCCAGACCTTCGAGACGCTTCTTCTCTTTTCTGGTCTTGTTGATCGAGTAGATGACGACGCCGACCAGGGTCGCAACATAAGGCCACATCTTAAGGATGTTGTCAGAGATGCCGGTGGTTCTGGCGAAGTTGCTCAGAGCATAGAAGAAACCGAACAGCAATGAAGTCAGAGCCGTGGGTATCGGGTTAGCCTCACCCATCGAGCAGGCAGCCAGGCCGATGAATCCGCGTCCGGCAACGATGCCGTTGGAGAAGTATGACAGATAGACAGCGCTCATGAAGATGCCGCCCATGCCGCCCAGGCATCCGGAAATGACCAGAGCGATGGTCTTGATGCGGTCGGAAGAGATACCGACGGACTCAGCCGCATTGGAGTTCTCACCGACGGCCCTGATTCTTAAGCCGAGCTTGGTCTTGAACAGCATGAAGGCCATGACCGCAATCAGGATGTAGGAAATGTAGGTAAGGACGTTCTGGTTGAACAGGATCTCACCGATGACCGGAATGTCACTGAGGTACGGGATCTTCACGTTGGGAAGAATGCCGGACTGCAGCGAGTTGGTCGAGCTTCTGTCGTGGTTGGGTGTCACGATCGGCAGGAAGAAGGCGGTGATGCCGCTTCCCATCAGGTTCATGGCAATGCCGACCAGAACGATGTTGACCTTAAGCTTCAGGTTGAAGACGGCAACCAGGTAACCCAGGAAACCGCCTACGACGATGCCGGCAGCCAAGCCCAGCCAGGGGTTCGGCCCGCCTACATAGGCAGCAACCAATGTGCCGACGAATGATGACAGCAGCATGATGCCTTCCATGCCCATCTGCGTCTCATCCGCTTTCTGAGCTACGGAGCAGCCCAGGGCAGCCAGTAACAGCGGCGGAGTAACAGCGATTACATTGGCATAGAAACTGGGATTGGAAAGAACTCTTGCGAACGTTGATAAGATTCGATCCATTACTGCTCACCTCCCTGCTGAGCCATCTGAAGGGCCTTTTCTCTTTCGGCCTCTTTGATGATCATCTTACGATAAGTTCCTGACAGGAATTTCTCTGCCAGTAAGAACAGAATGATGACACCTTCAACGACCTTGGTCATGTCGACCTGAATGCCGGTCTTGATGGACATTACGTAGGCGCCGGCTCTCAGGTAGGAGATGAACAGCGCTGCGATGGGAACGTTCCGGGGATTGTTCTTGGCAAAGACGGCCATGGTAACGCCGTCCCAGCCGTAGCCGGTAAGCTCAACCCATCGATAGTTGGTGTAAAGGCTCATGATCTCGCAGGCGCCGCCGACACCGCCGATGAAGCCGCCGATGATCTGCGACAGGATGGCGATTCCGGAAACGGAATGCCGACGTACTTGACGAAGTGTCCGTTCTGACCGACCGTGCGCAGCTTGAAGCCGAACTTGGTGCGGTACAGCAGGAACCAGGCAAACAGAACGATGAGCAGGGCTACGAAGAGCGAATAGAAGATCAGCAGCTTGTCGTTGCCGACTTTCAGCCGGGCTACCATTATCTCTTCGCCGCTTTCCGTCCAGGAATACGTTCCCTTGGAAGTCTTCGGGTCCTTGAAGACCGAGAACAGCAGGAAACATGAATACCACAGGCAGATGTAGTTCATCATCAGCGAGGTGACCATGACGGAAGCGTTGAACAGCTTCTGCAGGATGGCCGGGATGGCGGTAACTACCGAGCCGACCAGACCGCCGATGATGCATCCGAAGATGATGCCTAACAGGTGGTTATTAGGGAAGATGTAAATGTTCGTCAATGCGCCGCCGATGAAGCCGCCCATTAAGAAGGAGCCCTCCATGGCCAGGTTGAACTGGTTGGCCGAGAACATGATGCAGACGGCAACGCCGGTAAACATCAGCGGTACGGCCTTCTGGATCCAGAAGTTCAGGTAGGAGACCTTCTGAATCGGAGCAAAGAAGAAGTAATTCAATGAAGTAAAAGGTCTTTCACTGGTCGAAACGATCAGGATGGTTGCCAGGATCAGGCCGATGGCAATGGACAGCGCCATGCGCAGCACCTGGTGACGGCTCTGAACGGAAAGGTTGGCCAGAGTGACCATTCTGGTTCTGTGGTTACGCATGTAAGGCACCTCCGATCTCTTCAGCGCTCATCTTTCTGACACCCAGCATGTAGAAGCCGAGTTCTTCCTCTCCCAGAGTGCTGACATCCGGGAAGTAGGCGGTGATCTCGCCGCCGTACATTACTAACAGGCTGTCGGAGAGGTTGAGCAGTTCGCCCAGGTCAGCGGAAGTAACCAGTACGGCTCTTCCCTGGTCTCTCATTTCAATGGCCCGGCGGCGGATGAATTCGGCAGCGCCGACGTCAATGCCGCGGGTTGGCTGGTCGAGGACCAGAAGCTTGTTGAAGCTGGTGAACTCACGGGCAACAACGACCTTCTGGATGTTGCCGCCGGAGAGGGCGGAAACTGCCTGTTCGCCGTTCTTGCACAGGATCTTGTATTCCTCGATCCAGGTATCGGTATCCTTCTTGATGTTGCTGGGCTTGATGAAGGCCTTTCCGGCAAACTGCGGCAGGTCCATCTTATCGGCAACGATGTTTTCCTTGATGGTCATGTCAGCAGCGCAGCCCAGCGTCATCCGGTCTTCCGGAACATGAACCAGGCCTTCCTTGCGCAGCTTGTTGATGGTCAGGTCGCTGACTTCCTTGCCGTCGAGCCTGATGGAGCCTTCGGAGTAGACATGCAGTCCGGTGATGGCATCGATCAGTTCCCGCTGGCCGTTTCCTTCAACGCCGGCAATGCCGACGATTTCGCCCTTGCGGACGGAGAAGGAAATGTTCTTGACGACCTTCTTGCCGATCTCGTTGTAGATGCCCAGATCCTTGACCACCAGAATGTTCTCCTGCGGCTTGGCCGGATCCTTCGGTACGACCAGATCGACGTCAACGCCGACCATCGTCCGGGAGATGTCAGCTTCGGTAACGTCAGCGATGTTGAAGGAGGCAATGGTCTTGCCCTTTCTGATGACGGTTACCCGGTCGCACAGCTGTTTGACTTCGTTGAGCTTGTGGGAAATGAAGATGATCGTGCATCCGCTTTCCTTCAGCTTCTTGAGCTGAACGAACAGTTCCGCCGTCTCCTGAGGAGTCAGAACAGCGGTCGGTTCGTCCAGAATGAGGATCTCGCAACCCTTGACCAGAGCCTTGACAATTTCCACTTTCTGCTTGACGCCGACGGTCAGGTCCATGATGCGGGCCCGGGGATCGATGTCAAAGCCGTACTTCTTGCAGACTTCCTGTGTCAGTTCAACGGCCTTGTCCATGTCAAAGGTGAGACCCTTGGTCGGTTCAATGCCCAGAACGACGTTTTCGGCAACCGTAAGCGAGGGTACCTGCATGAAGTGCTGGTGCACCATGCCGATGCCGGCTTCAATGGCCTTGGTAGGCGAAGTCAGATGGACCTCCTGGCCCTTGATGATGATCTGACCGCCGTCAGGTTGTTCAATACCAAATAACATCTTCATCAGAGTCGTCTTGCCGGCTCCGTTTTCACCGCAGATGGCATGGATCTCGCCCTTCTGGGCGGAGAAGTTGACCTTATCGTTGGCGATGATACCGTTGTCATAGACCCTGGTGATGTCTTTCATGACAAGATAGTTATCCATATTAATCCCTTCTATTTAATAAAAATTAAGCCTCTGATAGCTCTGTATCAGAGGCTTTCTGACTATTGATAAGTTAGATTACTTAGCAACTTCCTCAGCGAAAGCCGGGAACCAATCAGCATCCTTACCGAAAGCTGTGCCAGGATCGATGGCGCCGGAAATGATGTCGGCGACGATCTTGTCGATCTGGGCGAGCTGCTCAGCAGAGAAGACCTTCTTGGTGGTGTCAGTGATAGCGTAGGAAACGTAGCCGCCGTTTAAGCCGAGCTTGACGTTCTTGCCATACGGCAGAGTGCCAGCCAGATGCTGCTTCATGGCATCATAGAATCCCTGGTTAACGTTCTTCTTCATGGAAGTGATGGTTCTGGCAGCCTTCTTGTTGCCCTCATCAGAACCTAATGAAGCGAAGTAAGCACCCTGGTCACCATCAACGCCGATGATCCAGTTGCCTTCAGCCTGGGTAATGACGGAATCGAAGCCGCCTAAGCCAGCCTGACCGCCGCAAGCGAAGACTACGTCGAAACCATCAGCATATAAGCCGGTGGAGACGTCCTTACCTGCAGAAGCATCGTTGAAGGAGTTCATCCATGACAGGTTGACCTTGACTTCCGGATCGATGTACTTGGCGCCGTTGGCGAAGCCGACAAAGAAGTCATCCAGGACAGTGTTGTCCATGCCGCCCATGAAGGCGACCTTCTTGGCCTGGCTCAGCATGGCAGCCATAGCACCAACAACGAATGAACCTTCGTTCTGGGCGAACAGCATGGCATACAGATTCGGTGCCGGGCAGTACTGCCAGCCATTAGCATCATCATAGTTCCACTCTTCGTCGTAGAACCAGATCTTCTGATCAGGATATTCGCCGATCAGAGGAATGATGTATTCCTTCATGTCGTAAGTACCGGTAATGATGATATCCCAGCCTTCCTTGAAGACTTCTTCCAGACCGGTCTTCCAGGTTGAGGTTTCGTAGGTCAGCTCGATGACTTCGCCGTAAACCTTGTCGCCGAAGTCTCTGTTGATCCACTGGATACCTTCGTTGCCTGAATCGAAGAAGGACTTGTCACCTAAGGTGCCGTTGACAACATAGGCAACAGTGATCTTTCCAGCTTCCTTAGCCTTTTCTCTCGGGCTCTTTTCCTTACATGCGGTAGCCGTGAAGACTAAGAGCAAAGCTAATAATGCGATTAAAAGTTTTTTCATATTTTTCCTCCGTCTTGTAAAAAACTTCCTACAGATATTTTACTATCTGTTCTGCCGGCTTACAAGTCAAACTGTAAGCGCTTATATCATTTTTTGTTAACTTACAATTGATGTGAGACTGAACTGATACACAAAAGCGATTGAATCTTCTAGAATGTTAATAACCACAAAAACATGTTAGAAAGGAATCAATCGCATGACTACTATAACACAGAACAAACGATATCTTCCACATGATCTGAACACTCGTTATTACGCTGTCAGACTCTACCGTCAGGTAAAGGACCTGAACCATGTCATCCGCCGTTATCACATATCCAAAGCTTCTCTGATGCGTTGGAACAAGCTGTTTGACGGCACTAAGCAGTCTCTCACAAGCAGATCTCACCGGCCTTTATCTCCTCATCCCAATTCTCATACTCCAACAGAGATCAAATGGATAACCGACTACCACAGGCGAAACCCACACCTCTCTGTCATTGAACTCTACGGCCGGCTGAGAAAGGACAAGGGCTATTCCCGACATCCTCTGTCTCTCTACAGAGTGTTTGCGAGGCTGGGCTTCACTGATGCTCCTGTGGAGAAAAGGGAAAGTTACAAGCCTAAACCGTATATCACCCCGGCTTCTCCGGGCGTTAAATGGCAGATGGACGTCAAATATGTTCCTTCCAGCTGCTATTCCGGCAAGGATGGTCAGAAATTCTTCCAGTATACCGTCATTGATGAAGCCACCAGGGAGAGGTTCATCTATCCGTATACTGAACAGTCTTCCTACTCTACCGTCGATTTCACTAAAAGGGCCATTAAGTACTTTGGCTACAGGCCTCTGATAATCCAGACTGACAATGGTGTTGAATTCACCCACACCACTAAGACTGATCGTGTCCATCCCATGGACATACTGTGTAACCAGCTGGGCATCACCCACAAGCTGATCCGTCCCAGGACGCCTCGACATAACGGCAAAGTCGAGAGATCTCACCGTTCAGATCAGCAGCGATTCTACAACTTCCTGAGTTTCTATTCCTATCAGGATCTCCTTGTTCAGATGAAGCGGTATCTCTATCGTTCCAACAACATCCCGATGGCTGTTCTCGATTGGATGTCTCCTCTTGAAAAACGGCGTTCTCTACTTGGTTAATGATGCATGCTCATTCTAGCACTTCACCTTTTTATTCAATGTATTCTTGGTCTCACATCATTTACAAATATTCACTTTTTCTTTTCCCGCCAGTACAGCCATAACAGAAAAAGCGATGCCAGGCCGAATGCGGCCAGGGTGAACAGAGCGCTGTTGATGCCGATGCTGTCCTCCAGATAACCGGTCAGAAGCGGGGCGATCAGCGAAGGAATGTTGTTGTAGATGGCCAGACCAATCAGCTGGCCGGAAGACTTCAGGCTATCCGGCGACTCATCATCCACCAGTTCCTTGGTGGCAACCATGGTCAAGGGGAAAGTGAGTCCCTGCAGAACGGAAAGAACCAGCACGAAGGTCAGGCTGTCAGACATGCCGTAAAGCAGATAGCGCAGCGAATAGATGATCACGGAAAAGCCGTAGACCACAATGGCGCCATATCGTCTGACGAGCCGGTTGCCGGTAAAGAACAGCGGCAGTTCGCAGAGCGCCATGACTGACCAGAACAGGGATACATGCCTTTCTGCGCCGCCAACATAGAGGATCTTGTCAACAATGATGAAGTCGATGGCTACCATCATCGTATAGCAGAAGGTCAGGGAAGCGACGATCAGGACGTAGGTTTTCTTTTTCATCAGCTTGCCAACGTCGTTCCAGTTGATCTTTTCGTTGGAGATCTTGATGGCATCAT
>JAFZBT010000038.1 GCA_017561615.1 Erysipelotrichaceae bacterium | reverse complement strand
TTTGAATTCAAGTCCTATCCGCATCATGCCTGGGACATCGCCCTGGAAGCCCTCAGAAGCGGCAAGATCCAGTACGAGCCGATCATCTCCCACCGCATCCCTCTGTCACAGACCTATGAAGGCGTCCGCACGATGGCTGACAAGAAGGAGTTCTTCTACAAGATCCTGGTCAAGCCGGAACTCGACAGACAGTAATTCTATATTAAAAGCAATGACCGCGGTCATTGCTTTTTGTTTTGTCATGATCGTTATCCTACAGGCACTTTCTGATGATCTCGATGAGGTCTTCGCGGCTGGCGACCCGCGGATGGCGGGAAACGTCGCCGGCGTAACTGGAAAGCGCCATGTCGGCAACCGCCTCTATTCTGTCTTCAGTAAGTCCATAGGAAGCCATGGTCAGCTTTTCGCCGATGATCTCGCTGAAGAGCTGCTTCAGGATCCTCGGCAGTGCTTCAGCCTGCTCTTCTTCAGGCAGGTCCTTAAGACTTTCATCGAACATGCAGGCGACTCTGGCAAATCTCTGCTGACCATACGGCAGGGTCCACTCAATTACCTGAGGCATGCAGACGGCGATCGAGCCGCCATGCGGTGCGTCGGTAACACCGCTGAGAGCCTGGCCGATGCCGTGAGGCAGCGTCGTAGCTGAATGGGTTATCGCCAGACCGCCCAGGGTTGAGCACATGCTCAGATCATTGCGGGCTTGAGTATCGCTGCCATCCTCAATGACCCTCCGGACACTCTTGATGAACAGTTCCATGCCCTTGAGCGAGAACATTTCCGAGAACTCATTGGCCTTGGGTCCGATGTAGGATTCAAAGCAGTGGGCAAAGGCATCAATGGCCGTCAGGGCTGTCGTCTTGCGGGGAACGGAAACCGTCAGCTCCGGGTCGACCAGCGCCTTGGTTGGGAAGTTCAGGTCGGTCTTGATGGTGCTCTTGGCATGGGTAATGCCATTGGTCACCACGGAATAGCGGGTGCACTCGCTGCCGGTACCGCTGGTAGTCGGTATTGCGATCAGCGGAAGCAGTTTTTCGGTGATCGGCCTTACTTCCTTGCCGGCTACCCGGACGTAATCCCAGCACTCTCCTCCGTTGGTCGAGACGATGTTGATGGCCTTGGCACTGTCGATGGCGGAACCGCCGCCGATGGCAATGATGAAATCAGCGCCGAACTGACGGCATTCAGCCGCGCCTTCATTGATCTCATTGTCCCGCGGGTTGGGAGTTACCTTTCCGAAAACGCGGATCTCATAGCCGGTCAAAAGCTCTTCAATTCTCTTAAGAAGCGGGCTGTTCAAGAAGAAGGGGTCGACGATCACCATCGCCTTTTTGCCATACTCAGCAGTTATCTGCGGCAGGTTATTTATAACGCCCGGACCGTCGATAATCCCGGTCGGGCAGAAAAATGTCTTGACTTTCATATCTTTTACAGATTCGGAAGCTCATCCTTGACGATGTAGATGCCCTTGCTGGTACCCATGCGGGTAGCGCCGGCCGCGATCATCTCATCGCAGGTTGCCCGGCTGTTGATGCCGGTTGAGGCCTTGACCTGCATGTTGGGGGCAATGTGCTCCTTCATGAGCCTGACATCATGCGCGGTAGCGCCGCCCTTGCCGAAGCCGGTGGAAGTCTTGACGAAGTCAGCTCCCGCCTCGGTGGCGAGTTCGCAGGCCTTGATCTTCTCGTCATCGGTGAGTTCGCAGGTCTCAATGATGACCTTTACCAGGGCAGCCGGATGAGCGGCATCGACGACGGCCTTGATGTCATTGAGAACATAATCGTAATCCTTGTCCTTCAGACGGCCGACATTGATGACCATGTCGATCTCGTTGGCGCCGTTGGCAATGGCGTCCTTGGTCTCAAAGGCCTTGACGGCGGTCGTCGTAGCGCCCAGAGGGAAGCCGATGCAGGCACCGACATGGATGTCGGTTCCCTTCAGCTGTTCGGCCACGAAGGCGATGTTGCACGGATTGACGCAGACACAGGCAAAATTGTATTCCTTGGCCTCATCGCAGAAGCGCTTTACCGTCGCCAGAGTGGTCGGCATCTTCAGCACGGTGTGGTCAACATACTTAGCATAACTCTTATCGAATCCCATATTATTACCTCACTTATCTTTCAATTTAACGATAATAAAAAACCCGTTTTCTTGCAACAGGAAACGGGTGAAAATGCTTTCGATTTTCAGTTGCCCTTGTAGGCCTTGCGGATGATCTCCTTCATGTCCTCAACCATCGGTACTCTGGGGTTGGCTGGCGAGCACTGATCCTCAAAGGCCTGTACGGCGATCGAGTCAACGGCAGCTTCCAGCTGTTCTTCACTGATGCCCATGGCTGCCAGGTTGGGATCCAGTCCGCATTCCCTGGTCAGGTCAGTGACCGCCTGCGCCAGCGCTTCAACGCCTTCGGCCGGGGTATCGGCCTTCAGACCGATCAGCTGAGCGATCTCCTGATACTTCCGGTCAGCGCAGTAGTGATTGTACTTGGGCCAGACAGACAGCTTGGTAGGCACTGATCCGTTATAGCGGATGACATGAGGCAGATAGACTGCGCAGGTATAGCCGTGAACGGAATGGAATTCCGCGCCGGTCTTATGAGCCAGTGAGTGCGTCATGCCCAAAAAGGCATTGGCGAAGGCCATTCCGGCTATGGTAGCCGCATTGTGCATCTTTTCCCTGGCTTCCAGGTCGTTCTTTCCGTCCTTTACCGCTCTGGGAAGATACTGGAAGACCAGCTGGATGGCCTTAAGGCACAGACCGTCAGTAAAGTCATTGGCCATGACCGAGACATAGGCTTCGATGGCATGAGTGAGAACGTCAAGACCGGTCATCGCCGTCGCTCTGGGCGGCAGGTTGGTCGTAAACTCGGGATCGACGATGGCGACCGTCGGGGTCAGCGAGTAGTCGGTCAGCGGGTACTTCTTGTTATTGGCCTTGTCGGAGATTACGGCGAAAGGAGTTACTTCACTGCCGGTGCCTGAAGTGGTCGGTATGCAGATCAGCTTGGTCTTCCGGCCAAGTTCCGGATACTTGAAGGCGCGCTTGCGGATGTCCATGAACTTCTGCTTGAGGTCATCGAAGTTGACATCCGGGTTCTCATAGAACAGCCACATGCCCTTGGCGGCGTCCATGACGCTGCCTCCGCCCAGGGCGATGATGGTATCAGGCTTGAAGATCTCCATCATTGCCGCGCCTTTCTTTACCGTTGTGATATCCGGATCAGGTTCAACGTCACAGAACAGCTGAATGACGACTTCGTTTCGGCGGGCATTGAGCTGATCGGTGATCTTGGTAAGGAAGCCGAACTCGACCATCGAGGTATCAGTCACGATGAAGACCCGGTTGACGTCGCGGCATGAAGTCAGATACTGAATGGAGTTTCTTTCAAAATAGATTTTCTGCGGAACCTTGAACCACTGCACGGTATTTCTCCTCTTTCCCACTTTCTTGATGTTGATCAGGTTAACGGCGGATACATTGCCGCCAATCGAGTTGCGGCCATAGGAACCGCAGCCCAGAGTCAGTGACGGCAGGAATGAATTGTAGACATTGCCGATGCCGCCGAAGGTTGCCGGGGAATTCCAGATGATCCTCATGGCCAGTACCTTATCACCGTATTCATCAGCCATTTTCTGCTGCTTGCAGTGGATGACGGCACTGTGGCCCAGGCCGTTGAAGCGGACCATCGCCTCGGCCTTCTCAAAGCCTTCCTTTTCGTCCTTGACCTTGAAGAAGGCCAGAACGGGAGAGAGTTTCTCACGGCTGAGGGGTTCCTTTTCGCCGACAGTCCGGCACTCTACCGCAATGATGCTGGTATCTGCCGGAATCTCAAAGCCGGCCTGCTGAGCCAGCCATACCGGTGACTTGCCGGCAACGGCAGGATTCAGCCGGGCTGTCTCAGCCCCCTTTTCGTTTTCCGCAAAGCCGAACATGTACTTGGACAGTTTCTTCTTCTCGTCCTTGCTGGCGAAATACACCTTAAAGCGCTTGAACATGTCTACGGCCTGGTCATAGATGGCCTCATCAATGATGACTGCCTGTTCGGAAGCGCAGATCATGCCGTTGTCAAACGACTTGGAAATGACGATGTCATTGACTGCCTGCTCGATGTCGCAGGAAGAATGCATGTAGGCAGGCACGTTGCCGGCGCCGACGCCCATGGCCGGCTTGCCGCAGCTGTAGGCTGCCTCTACCATGGCGTTGCCCCCCGTCGCCAGGATCGTAGCAACGCCGGGATGATGCATCAGAGCGGTCGTTGCGTCCATGCTGGGATGCTCAATCCACTGAATGCAGTCCTTCGGCGCTCCGGCCGCTTCCGCCGCTTCCTTCATGACGACCGCTGCCTTCTTGGAGCATTGCTGAGCGCTGGGATGGAAGGCAAAGATGATCGGATTTCTGGTCTTCAGACAGATAAGTGACTTGAAGATGACCGTTGAAGTCGGATTGGTGACCGGCGTAATGCCGCAGATCACGCCGACCGGCTCGGCAATCTCTGTGATTCCGGTAACCGGGTCTTCGGAAATGACGCCGACCGTCTTTAAGTGACGCATGTTGTTTACCACGTATTCACAGGCAAACAGGTTCTTGGTAGCCTTGTCCTCAAAGACGCCCCTTCCGGTCTCATCGACTGCCGCCCTGGCCAGATCGCCGTGATGGTCCAGTCCGGCTACTGAGCACTTGGCGACAATGTAGTCTATCTGCTCCTGCGTATATGATGAAAATGCATCCAGAGCCTTCTGTGCTCTTTCCACAAGATCATTTACTTCTTCGTTTACTGGGTTGTTCAATTTGTTTTCAGTCATAGAAACCTCCCGAACGTCTTACGTTCTTGGCAACATTTTACGCTTTAGGGAAAGTGAAGGCAATATGTTTGTTATATTTTTCACAAAACGGAAAGGATTTTCACAGATACTGTACTTGTGGAAATCATCGCGTAAAAAAGCACCGATGACAGTAACATGTCTTCGGTGCTTTCAATGTTATTGGTATCGATCTGTCAGCAGCTTCCCATCTGGCCGCCGTCAATTCTGATCACGGTGTTGTTGATGAAGTCTGCTTCACTGCCGACCAGAAACCTGACCAGAGCGGCTACTTCCTCAGGCTGGCCATAGCGGCCGACCAGGATCTTCTGCTGCTCTTGGTTCAGAAACTGCTCGTCATAGCCTTCCAGTTCGCTTTCCGTGCCGATGAATCCCGGCGCGATGGCGTTGACGTTCACGTAGGGCGCATACTGGACTGCCAGATCATGCGTCAGTGATATTAGCGCTGCTTTTGATGCGTCATAATCGAAGCACATCGGATAATAGGTGTTTATGCCGTTGGTCGAAGCGATGTTGACGATCCGGCCAAACTGCCTTTTCTTCATGCCCTCTGCCGCTCTGACGGCGCAATTGTAGGCTCCCACGACATTGACATCCAGCGTCCGGCGGAACTCTTCTGCCGTCTTCAGATGAAACAGGTTGGAAAGATCAATGGCCGCATTGTTGATGAGAATGTCAACAGGGCCAAATAGCTGTTCCACCTGGGTGAACATGGCATCCACTTCTTCCTCATTGGAAACGTCAGCCCTGATGGCAAGACATCTGACTGAATGCTCTTCAGTGATCCTTTCCTTCAGCTCTTCCGCTTGCTTCTGAGAAGTCAGATAGTTAATGACAATGTCATAGCCATGGCCGGCCAGGTCAAGCGCGATCGCCCGGCCGATGCCCTTGGCAGCGCCGGTTATCAGAACGACCTTATTCATACAGTCGATATTGTCGATCTTTATGCTCTTCCTGCGTACTTGCCGTCAAGCGTTGAGACGAGAACAGTCTCGCCTTCCTCGATGAACTGCGGAATTCTCAGGGACAGGCCGGTATCGGTAACGGCATCCTTGGTCTGAGTGCTGGGTGCGCCCTTGATGGCCGGGCTGGTTTCAGCGATGACAAGTTCGACCTTGTCGGGTACGGAAATGTCCAGCAGCTGGCCTTCAAAGAACATCAGCGTTACTTCCATGCCGTCGATGATATAGTACTTGTTGTCGCCGATGTGTTCCTCACTGAGTTCATAGGTATCATAGGTATCCTGATCCATGAAGTAGTAGGTGTTGTCGGCCATGTAGGAATACTGAGCCTTCTTTCTCTCGATGACGGCCGCGTCAAACTTCGTATTGGCGTTGAAGTTTCTTTCCTGCGTGGAACCGGTCTTCAGATTCTTCATCTTGGTCTTCAGAATGGCGGCACCCTTGCCCGGTTTTACGTGCTGGAAGTCAATGACTACCCAGGGATCGCCATCTACGATTACGGTTAATCCTGTTTTGAAATCTCCAGATTCAATTGCCATAATATCAACTCCTTATGCTTTGTTTTTTTCCTAATGTATTGTATCAGTTTTACTGTCTCAGCACAAACAAAATCGTACCGGCAGCTTATTTCAGAATAATGACCCCTTTTCATCACCATGCGACCTGATGTAGCGGCTCCACTTGATGTACCCATAAGTCGTATTGGTGAAATAGCCAAGCTTCAGGATCAGCAGAACATACTGACCAGAAAGAATGTTTATTACCGACTCCAACAGCGCGCAGATGTACCAGGCTATCCACTGTTCCCGCAGACGGAAGAAGATGAACAGTCCATTGGCAACCCCTACCGCCGAAGCGCAGGCATCGATGTAGGTCACTGCTGTTTCCAGCCTCTCGCTGTCATAGAAATCCGTGGTGATGTCCAGCCCGCTGAGCAGATAGCCGACAATGACAGTCCAGGCAACTATCACCAGGATGATCAGCGCTTCCTGCCAGCCTTTCAGCCTTCGTACGGCCGTGAGTTCGTCTTCCTGTTCATCCTTATGCCTTGTCCAGTTGATGAAGCTCAGAATGTCGATGGGCAGCCAGAAGAACAGCGTGGTTACCATGGTCGCGAAGCGGTACATCAGCACGATGCAGATGACGATCTCCGTGATCTCCACCAGTACGGATACCAGAAAGTTATACCGCGACTGCTTGGAGATCAGCAGTTCGCAGAGAATGTTGAGGAAGGTGTCCAGCAGATACAGCAGCATTATCACGATGCCGTTGACGCCGTTGACCGTGCTCTCCGGGAAGATGACTGAGAAGACGGTCGCCAGCACCATGATCGACATGAACCAGATCTTCTCGTAGGTGCTGAAGAAGCCGCCGAACAGCAGTATTACCGCCAGTGAAAGCGCCAGGATCCCCAGCGAGGAAGCAAGGCTGAACAGGCCGGAAGTCTGATTGGCCTTGACCTGCCGGTAGGCATTGCCTATTTCCGGTCCGCTGGGCTGCGGGTGGTCGAAGAACAGCATGGTCCCGTCCTGGCAGATGAACTGATAGGCTTCTATCGTATCACCGGTCAGGTTTTCATATTCCTCATAAGGGTAGGAAACGACCATCGTCATCCCGCCGCTGCGGTAGGTGACGTCACAGACGGAACTGTCTTCATCGTAGTCTTCCAGAGAGCGGTCTCTTTCCATGATGAGAGTGCCCTGATACTGCGCCTCATGAACATCGGCGTTGACCCGAACAAACCCTTTCACAAAGCTGAATAAGGAACAAACCACCAGAAAGAGAAGGACAACGCTTTCCAGTTTTCTGACCGTTCTGTTCTTTTCAAGGTACTCACTGATCTTCTTCATAAAAAACTCCCGAAGGAATTGTATATTCTTCGGGAGAATAATGCAAACACTCGCCAGAAAAAAACACAGCGTCAGCTGTGTTACTTATATTGGTTCATGTTCTTCATGACTTGCTTGATCTGTGCCTCGGACGGTTTTCTTCCCATCTGCATGAACATGGCGCGGATCATCTTTTCATTGACCGGGGGATTTTCCTTGAGCTGCTTTTCAATGCTTCTTCTGGTAAAGTAAAAGCCTAAGCCGGCACCGACTGCTCCTCCGAGAATGAATGTCAATAAAGATCTCCAAAATTCCTGCATGTTAACACCTGCCTATGGCTACATTTTAGTATAAAGGCCTGGCGTTTTCAATAGTAAGATTTCCTGGTTATGCATTTATCAGAACTCCAGCAGTTCCACTACATCACAGAGCATTCGGTAATGTCGGTTATTCATGGCCTCAGTCAGGGCCTTTCGGCGGAGCATGGCGGCGATTAAAGGATTGCGGTACGGGCTTATTTCCTGCAGAAAGCGGCGGCTCAGCGGATCTTTTCTTTCCGCGACGGTTCTTACCGTCGCCGCTGGATCCGGGCCGATGCCATCATCATCGGGCCGGCCATGGCACAGCCTGCTGATGCTGAGACATGTCCGCATCCAGTAACGCAGACGTTCCTTCTGCGATGGAGCAAGACCATGGATCCGGCTCTCCAGCTGACTGATCATCAGCCCCAGCAGCTGTTCGCTTTCCACCTGTCCGATCATCAGAACCGCCAGATCGAATTCGCTGATCCCCGGCAGCTTGGGCATGATCCGGTTTGCGCAGGCAAAGTCCCCGCACACAAAGACCTGAAAGAAGACCTGGACATAATCTGACAGCCAGATGAGATCAGGTGCGAAGATGCTGTCATCTAGGTTCATTTCCCTCAGCCGGCAATAGCTGCTGAAACTGCCGGTACGGTAGAATTCCGTCACTGCTTTCAGCAGAAGCTGCCAGAGGTCAAACAAAAAGACACCCTCGTAACTGAGTGCCTCAACCATCATCTGAACCCTTTCTACCCCATTGTCATCACCTGCCATTATTGCCTGTTTCAGCCCGGCCGCGATCATGATCAGCTGACTGCTCTCCCGCTGTCCGCTGACATAGCGGAAACCCAGTTTTCCGATCAGAAACGCTACCGTGTCTTCGTCAGTCTCCGCCCTGCCGCGCTCCAGATTGTAGACCGTCTTGCGGCTGCATACCGGCTGGCCGGCAGTCACCGCCCAGAACTGATGCTCATCATCGGTTCTGATCAGCTTTTCGATCGTCCCATAGCGTCGCCGCATGATCCTGAATAACCTCTTCATGTATGCATTCATGATGCTCTCCTGTTTAAAAGGGCCCCGCAGGGGACCCTCTATCAAAATTTAAGACAATTCCCTGCATAACCAGGTGGGTATTCTGTATCCGGATTCAGGATCCCTCATGAGATAACTGAGGTCTTCAACACCTCCGGATAACGTCCGAATTCCCTTATCTTACGTGTCGGAAAAGCATATAATTTTGACACTTTCATTATACAGCATTTCCCCGCTTTTGGATAGTACCTAGCGGTAGCTTTCGACCAGATCCTTCTCGCTGTCGTAGCGCAGTCTTCGCTCACGGCTGTAGCCGTGGGACATGATCGTTATCTCCGCTTCATCGCCGTCGATTGTGATCAGAATGGCACATCCGTCATAGTAAAGAAGCTCGTCCTTTTCCTGATAGTTGCGGTAGGCATAACGCAGCCTGCCGATCACCAGTACTTCAACGTTATTCATGGTTCGGAACATTTCCAGGTTTTTCAGAAAGTACAGATAGCGGCTGATGCTCTCAGTAAGATATCCCACCATGACGGTAGCCACCAGCAGCAGGAAAATGAAATAGACGCTGATGAAGCCTCTACTGGCTTTTCCGGTAATAGGCGATCGGGTATTCACGGTATTCTCCATCTCTTGAAAACTCCAGATAGATGATCTCATCTTGGACTGAGAAGCTGATGTCGTCAATTTCGTGCAGAAAGCACACCCAGCCGGGCTGGGAGATCAGATTGTCATTTACCACCGAAATAACACAATCATCGTGCTCGTAGCTCTCATAGAGGATCTCATCCCGGGATACTTCCAGAATGCTGTTGCAGGCCAGAGTGATCTGCAGCTGGTAGATGCCGATTTCGTCCTGATAGCGGTACTTCTGAAGCTTGACCATCTCTTCCAGCGTCCGGAAAACGGGAAAGGAAAGGGAAGCCAGAAAGCCCGCGATCAGCAGACTGACCAGCATTTCTAAAAGGCTATATCCACGATCGGATCGTCCTTCGGACAGTAGATCCGGCATCTTCCCTTCGCCTCCCACTGCAGCTTCAGCATGAAGGTATCCTCCTGATCAGTCAGAGAAGCGCTGGCCGCCTGCAGACGGCACAGCAGCGCTACGCAGCTGCTCATCGCCATCATGCACATCAACGCTATCAGGCATTCAAGCAAGACATTCCCCCTGCTATTTCTTGACATATACTCTCCCGGTACCCAGGGTGACGATGATCCGGCTTCCGTAGACGTGATAGGTATTTGCCTGATTGACATTGCCGCGGCGGTTGAAGCGGATCTCACAGTCATACTCCTCATAATAGGTCTTTTCGCATTCAATGATGGCTTCATACTGCCTCATTACGATCTCATCGATTACAAAGCTGACTGGCTTATGCACTTCCCGCTTCAGCGAGCGGACCGAAAACAGCAACAGGATGCTCATGATCAGCAGGACCATGAGCATCTCGATCAGCGCATAGCCTCTATCTCGCCACGGCCTGACCATGTTCGATCACGATCCTTTGTCCATTGGGGCAGGTAGCCTGCTGCGGAGTCAGCAGGCCTTCGTCTATGAGCTGCTGAATGCTGGTGACATCGCCGTTATTCAGTTCATAGACCAGGATCTGTCCATTGACCACTTCCACCAGCGCCCGGCAGCCGACATCGTTGATGATCTGCCGCTTGCGGCTGATGTTGGGAATCGTTATCAGGATCATGACGGTAACGACCATCAGAACCAGAATCATCTCCAGAATCGTAAAACCCTTCTTCATAAACCCTCCAGTAATTCCAGCGGCAGCAGCAGTACCTGATAGGCCAGAATTATGATGATGAACACAAAACCGTAACAGAGGACCGACAGAACTGCCGTCAGTTTTTTCAGAGCTCTTTCGATCCTCTTTTCGACGGCGCAGCGATAGTCTGTCAATGACTGCCGAAAGCTGTCGTCCTGAAGGCCATACAGGGCAATCGCGGTGAACTGCTCGTCAAAATATTCGTTTTTCAGACTGTCGGAAAGCTGAAGGCCGTTCATCAGGCTGTCATGGAAATGATAGGCCAGCAATGATGTAAAACTGTCCGAGCGCTGAAAGCGCAGGATCTCCAGAGCATCCGGCAGGCTCACCGATGCCGAAAGCAGCAGCTCCAGTTCGCCGGCAAACTGATAGCTGGCCAGCGTTCTGATCAGCCGGTCGTGATGCAGCCTGTGCATCAGCATCCACAGATAGTTCTGCCGGTGCTTCTTCAGGATATAGAAGCCGCATATGCACAGCACACTGACCGCAGCGATCAGCAGATCACGCAGTACTTTCACTGCGGAAAACAGTCTGACAATGTTCTGAGTTCGCTGACCGCTTATCTCCAGCACCGAGATCATGTTGGGCAGCACATAGCTGCCGAAGACAGTCATGATCACCAGGGCGCTGACAAACAGCAGCAGCTGATAGCTAACCTGCGATACGAACCTGCTTCGCATCTTCTTCAGCTGGCCGCTGCGCCTGACCACTACCTCAATGCAGCTGGCAAGATCAAGATAGGGAACATATGCCTTAAGACTGCCTTCAAAGCGGTCAGAACCGAGAATGTCCTTCAGTTCCAGTCCCTTTCTGAGGCCCTCTTCCATCTGCGCCATTCTCCGGTTGTCCGGATACATTTTCCTCAGCAGGTCAACAGCGGTCAGCAGGGAATCGTAGCGTCTTAACAGCTGAGCCAGCAGAAGCCACTGATACTCATCCATGACATTCCCCTTCGATTATCCCGGCCTTACGGGCTGCCTGAAGTCTTTCTTCCAGATGCCCGGTCACGGGCTTTCCGCTCAGATATTCGGCTACCTGCTGCTCCGTCAGGTAATCATATATACCCGTATACTGTCTGAGGTCACGGCGCTTGACCAGGCGCTGGCAGAATATGTAGCCGGTGACCTCCGCCAGGTCATTGCCGCTGACTCCCAGATCCAGCATCCTCCTTATCGCGCCGGTTACCGAAGAGGCATGCAGGGAGGTGAAGACCAGTACGCCGGTCAGCGCCGCCCGGACCGCCATCTGTGCCGTCTTTTCATCACGGATCTCGCCGATCATCAGCACATCGGGATTATGGCGCAGGATCTGCCTGATGGCCGCGTCATAGTCAAGTCCGGCCCTTTCATTTATCTGAAGCTGGACGATGTTATCCTGCAGCACTTCAATGGGGTCCTCCAGGGAATAGATGCTGCGGCCGGTGATCTTCGACAGCAGGGAATACATGGTCGTCGTCTTCCCCGAACCGGTAAGCCCGGAAAAGATGATCAGACCGCAGCGGCGTTCCAGCAGGGAAGCGAAGATGTCGCGGATCTGCTGATCATCGGTAAGCTGCTCCAGCTTCAGGCCGTCATGGCAGTTCAGGATCCTCAGTACCCCATCCCGGCTTTTCAGAGTGGTGATGACCGCCAGGCGGAAGTCGTAATAATGGCCGCGGAAGTAATAACTGAAGCCTCCGGTCTGCGGCAGCCGGGAAGAAACGTCCAGATGCGAGAGGTACTGCAGATAATTGAACAGCCTGACGTCTTCTTCGCTTTCCGGCAGATGCTGAATGCCGCTGATCGTCCGCATGTCGATGCTCAGGTGCCCTTCCACCAGCTGAAAGTGAATGTCGGTTACCCGTAAGCGCAAGGCCCGGGCCAGTATCTGTTCAAACCGCTTTTCCATACAGTAATAATCTTGCCGCCAAAAAGGGGAAATCCTAGATTTCCCCTTCCGCATTCATTCATTTATCTGGCGGTAGTTCTGCAGATACTGCTGCCAGTAATCCGCCCGCTGTTCTTCAAAGTAATTCTCCAGAAAGCGGTATACCGCTTCGTGACGCCTGATGGCCTCCCTCTTTCCCGGACCGGTCAGCATCAGTTCCTTCAGACGCAGGATCTTCTCAAACAGATGATTGACCGTCGTTGTCTGGTCACTGGTATAGAAAGCCAGGTCGATCTTTTCCATCGGCTTGATGTCCGGATCAAAGAAGGGACGGCTGAACTTGAGGCTGTACTGATACGCCCTCAGGATTCCGGTGATGCCGGAGGCGTCGCACATGTCAGCGTCGGAAACAATGGAGGCTTCCAGAGAAGCGGGAACAATGCCGGAAAGACGCTTGCTGTAGCCGATGGCCGCGATCCCCTGCAGTATTCTCTTCCGGCTTTCCGGGGAAAGCGAGGTCGTTTCCAGGATCCTTTCCGCGTTTTCCAGAGATCCGTCCCGGCGGCCGGTAAGCTTATAGTCGTCAGCGTCATGGAGCAGGGCGATCATCCTGACTTCTTCCCTGTCAGCTCCGGCAATTTCATCGCAGAAGTCCTCAGCCATCTTCAGCACGCGAAAGACATGATCCAGGCCATGGCCGGAATCATCGCTGCCCTGGAGCTTCTGAAGCTGTTCAATGACGTTCTGGAATTCCTTTTCGTTCATTTTTCCCCTTACCTGACTGTATTCTAGCAGTTTTGCCTGTATACTTGAAGTATGAGTGATTACCGGAATTACATCTTTGATCTTTACGGAACGCTGATCGACATCCATACCGACGAACGCCGGAAGTCTTTCTGGTCTTCTTTTGCCGACAGCCTTAAGGCATTGGGACTGCACTACCGTCCCGGCGAGCTGCAGAAGCTCTATCTGCGTTTGTGCGCCCGGGAAACGGAAAGGATGCGCAAGGAAACCGGCCGGGACATGGTGGAGATCGACCTCGTACCGGTCTTCACCGCCCTCTGCCGTAATCAGGGAGTTGAGCCGTCAGAGGCTGACATCGTCAGCATTGCCCGCAGCTTCCGCGGTCTTTCCACCTTCCATCTGCGGCTGTTCGCCGGCGTCACCGAAGTGCTCCAGACTCTCCGTGATCAGGGCAAGGGCATCTATCTGCTTTCCAATGCCCAGAAGCTGTTCAGTGACTGGGAGATGGGATTACTGGGACTGACGCCCTTCTTTGACGGCATCTTCTATTCTTCCGATCAGGGCTGCCGCAAGCCCGATCTTATCTTCTTTGAACGTCTGTTAAAGCAGTACGGCCTTAAGAAAAGCGAAAGCGTGATGATCGGAAACGATTATTATGATGACATTGCCCCGGCTCTGGCCTGCGGCATTTCCGGCATCTACATACCCTCGCCGCAGACCCGCCGCTATGACGGACCATTACCGCAGAGATGCCTCAAGCTGAACGCCATCTCTGAGATATTAAAACTGCAGCAGGAAGTTCCTACTGCAGATAGGGATTGAATTCAAGTTCCTCGCCAACCGTTGTCGGCTCTTCATGGCCGGGCCAGACGACGGTTTTTTCATCCAGCGTCCTGATGACCTGAAGGGACTGCATCAGCTGGCCATAGGATCCGCCGTAAAGATCCGTGCGTCCTACCGATCTTCTGAAGAGCGTGTCGCCGGAAAAAAGCATGTCCTCGATCAGGTACATTACCGAGCCTTCGGTATGTCCGGGGGTATAGAGGACCCGGAAATGGAAGGGACCGATATCCAGGGTGTCGCCCTGAAGCCAGCTGATCTCGCAGTCAAGCTGACAGCCCAGCGGACCCATGCTGTTATAGCGGCGGTTTCTCAGCATCTTCTCATCATCCCGGCAGGCATAGACCGGACAGTGGTACCGGCTTACCAGGTCATCCACGGCCCCGATGTGGTCAAAGTGTCCGTGGGTAAGAAGAATGGCCAGCAGGTGAAAATCACCGTGAGCCTCCATCTTCCTGATGATCCTTCGCGGACTGTCCGCCGGGTCAATGAGGACGATATTGCCGTCCTGGTGCAGCAGATAGCAGTTAGTCTGTACGGCGCCGACGACTATTCTTTCAACTTCCATGATCTTCATCAAGAAAAAAACCTCTTTGAAGGTTTTTTACTTTTTCTCCTTATGAGTAGTCATCTTATTGCAGCGTGGGCAGTACTTCTTGATTTCCATCTTTTCCGGATGTTTTCTCTTGTTACGTGTACCTAAGTAGTTTTCTTCACCGCACTCTGTGCACTTGAATATCAGATTCTCTCTCACGTATAATCCCTCCAATAACTTGCTGAATTATCATAACATAAACCATCGGCAAAAGACAACAGTAATTGTTTCTTTTGCTTCAATAATCGAATGCTAGCGCAGCGGCAGGCCGTCAGCGTCATCACGCTGGCCGCTGAAGATCTTTACGGCATCGACCAGCGCCCAGATGGCCGTGATCGGCGTGGCCAGGCCGCCGGTTACGACGGTGGTGATCAGCTTGGTCCAGCCCTTTCCCGTATCGCCGAGATAGAAGTCATGGACACCGAGGGCACCCAGGCCGATGGCCAATGCTCCGGCCGTGAACTTGGTACGCTCGCTCTGCAGCGGTTCTTCGGCATAGCTTCCAGCATTTCTCAGCACTCTTCCGCAGTTGAGGCACTGGTCCATTTCCGGCGTCGTCCGGGCGCCGCAGTTCGGACAGTAGCTGTTACCCTTATCGGGCTTGTTTCCGCAGCTGAAGCAGATCGCTGCCTGATCTTCGAGTTTTTCTCCGCAATGTCTGCAATACATGTTCATCACTCCTTTAATCATTATGCTTAAAACCCCTTCTTTTTGCAAGGTTGTCAGGGTAAGGGGGCAATTCTGTTGTATAATGATGCCGAGGTGAAACGAATGTACAGAAGATGGGAAACATCATCCGTCCGCATCGGCGATCTGACCCTGGGCGGAAACAATGAAGTATACATGCAGTCAATGTGCAACATTGAAACCAAGAAGACCGATCAGGTGATCGAGCAGATCAGGCGTCTTGAAGATGTCGGCTGTCAGATCATCCGCTGCTCGGTACTTGACCAGCAGGATGCGCAGGCTCTGAAGACGATCAGGGATAACATTTCCATTCCGCTGGTCGCTGACATTCACTTCGATTACCGTCTGGCTCTGGCATCCATCGAAAGCGGCGTCGACAAGGTCAGGATCAACCCCGGCAACATCGGCAGCCGGGAAAACGTGGTAAAGGTCGTGGAAGCGGCCAAGGCTCATGGCATACCGATCCGCATCGGCATCAACTCCGGTTCCATCGAACCGGATCTGCTGAAGAAGTACGGCGTCAGCGGTCAGGCCATGATCGAAAGCGCCCGCAAGCACATCGACATTCTGGAAGAACTGGATTATCATGACATCGTGCTGTCTTTCAAGGCTTCAGATGTACGGCTGACCGTGGAAGCTTATGAACTGGCGGCGCAGAAGTGGAACTACCCGCTGCATCTCGGCCTTACCGAAGCGGGCACCAAGGACTATTCGCTGATCAAGTCATCAGCAGCCCTTGGCCAGCTGCTAAACGAGGGGCTGGGCAATACCATCCGCATTTCCATCAGTGATGACCCCGTTGAAGAAATCAAGGCAGTCAAGAAACTGCTTAAGGCCTATGGCCTGGTGCAGAACGTTCCCGATCTGGTCGGCTGTCCGACCTGCGGACGCACCGCCTGGGACCTTCTGTCCGCCATCAGGCAGGTTGAAGACTATCTGGAAACCGTCAGAGCAGACATCAGGGTAGCGGTAATGGGCTGCGCGGTAAACGGACCCGGGGAGGCCAGGGAGGCTGACATCGGCGTCGCCGGCGGACATGACGAGGCACTGCTCTTCAAGAAGGGACAGATAATCCGCAAGATCCCGCAGGCTGACATCGTCAGCGAACTGAAGAGGGAGATCGACGAAATGATAAAGGAAGGCTGATCATTCAGCCTTCCTTTTTCCGTTACCGGCGCTTGGTTCTCTAATTCTTCTTGTTTTTGGCCAGCATCTTTCTCAGCTCACTGTTGAGCTGTTTGAACATGCCCTGACCGTCAATGCCGTCGATGACTTCGGCGATCTTGAAGACTTCCTTATCGCTCAGGCCGTCATTTCCGGCAATGTTGCGGAACTTGTTGAGAATGATGTAATCACGGATCTCATTGACGCTTCGGCCCTCATCTATCATGTTTCTGACGATGGAGCTGCTCTTGGCAAACCTGATCAGTTCCTTATTGACCAGATCATATGACATCCGGCCGTTCTTATCCGTATAGTGCTCGGTGATCCTGTCCAGAGCTTCGACGTTGATTTCTACGAAATCATCTTCCTCTTCCGGTAATTCCGGTTCGGCGAAGGTCTGAGCCGTCACCTTGATGTTGCTCTGTTTCTTGAACGGCATGCCGTTGGTCAGGGCAATGGCCTCCCGGAAGGCTTCCAGAGGATACTGCTCCTTATTGGTAGTGGCAGCCAGCACCGGTTCACCGGTCTTTCTGCTGATGGTTGCCATGCCCGGCTGTTTTACGTCGGGCCGCAGGATGACGATGCCGGCGTCGCCCGCCTTGAGTTTCTGTCTGTAGGCCAGAGCCTGGATGGTTGTAAGTTCAACTGCACTAGTTCTGATCATATGCTACCTCCTTAACTCAGAATATGTGTCTAACTGCCGGTTTCCGCCGGCCGTCTGTTTCCCATGATATTTGCTGTCTGCTGTATACATTTTATCATATCCGCCTTCGGCGGAAAAGGAAAACCGAAACGCCGGCTAGGGCAGATCATCGTAGGTGATGACCCTGATGTCATTATCGCTGAGCCACTGCCTGGTTCTGGGATCAGTGCACATGGCCACTTCCTTCGGCCGGGGCAGCGTCAGTGATGAAATGTCGAGGATCGTCTGATCCAGGTAGCCGGGATGGCAGACGAACATGGCATAGCCGTTATCTCCATAGTCCTGCATGGCTGCCTGCTTAAGACACTCGAAGGGATCGTAATCCGGCTGGCTGGAATTCATGGAAACATACAGAAGGCTGTTGCGGAAATGGATCGGACCGTCAATGCTGAAATCCAGATAATCGCAGCCGTGGCTTTCCGCCACGGTTTTCAGGCCCAGGGAAAAACTGGGCGAAGAAACGGCATGGCCTTCGAAGTAATGAGGCTTGTCTCCGGTAAGGCTGACGAAAGCCTGATACTGGGCTTCGATCTCCTTGATGACTTCTTCCAGCACAATGAAGTCCCAGCCCTCCCGGCTGGCCTGGCGGTATACTGCCGAGCGTTTCAGGTTACCGTGCTCGTCGCAGATGCTCGGTATTTCCGCCGGATCGCACAGCGGCCGGCCGGCGCAGATATTGGTATGCAGACCCAGACAGAGCGGCAGATCGCGGATCAGCTGATATCCATGTTCACTTGCTTCCATGTTGGTCATTACGCCCACTGAACGGATGATGCCGTCCCGGCAGGCTTTTTCGATGCCGTAGTTTACTCCTTCACTGAATCCCAGATCATCAGCCCGTACGATTATTTCCTTCATATGCCCTCTCCTTTTCAAGAAAGTCCTTATAAGTTTATTATATCAGAGAAGATCTTCTGCCGGATGGCTGCCGACATAAAAGCATCTGTCAATTTGACAGATGCCTTTCTTATTATCCGTTCTATTCTCCGATCACTCTTACTCTGATGACGTTTTCAATGTCGGCAAACTGCTGAACGTCAACATAGCTTTCCGTATCGATGATGGTATAGGCGACCTCGCCCCTGGCCTTGTTGGCCATGTTCTCAATGTTGATACCGCTGGTACCGACGACGGTAGTCAGCTGAGCCAGCATGTTGGGAACGTTCTTGTGGATGATGCAGATACGGTGGGAAGTCGTCCGCGGTTCCATGATGGCCGGGAAGTTGACGGAATTATAAATGTTTCCGTTGTCCAGGTACTCCTGAAGCTCTCTGACCGCCATTCTGGCGCAGTTCTCTTCCGATTCGGGAGTGGAAGCGCCCAGATGAGGCAGACAGACGACCTTGTCACTGTGAGCCAGCCGGTAGCTGCCGAAGTCGGTTATGTAGCGGGCGACTTTGCCATCTTCCAGAGCCTTGAGGAGGGCTTGTTCATCGACCAGTTCGCCTCTGGCGAAATTGAGGATCCTGACACCATCCTTCATCTGGTTCAGAGTCTCTTCGTTTATGGTGTTTCTGGTCTCCTCGGTAAAGGGTATGTGAATGGTGATATAGTCGCATTCCCCGTACAGTTCGCTGATGTTGGTGACGTGCTTTACCCATTTGCTCAGGGCCCAGGCGTTGTTGACGGAAATGTAGGGGTCATAGCCGTACACTTCCATGCCCAGCTTGACAGCCGCATTGGCGACCAGAACGCCGATGGCTCCCAGACCGATGACGCCCAGTTTCTTGCCGGAGATCTCCGGACCTACGAAGGCGCTCTTGCCCTTCTCTACGGCCTTGGCGAAGTCAGCGCTGTCAGCCAGCTGCTTCTCCCATTCCATGCCGCCGGTAATGTCGCGGCTGGCCAGAAACAGCGAACAGATGACGATCTCCTTTACGGCGTTGGCGTTGGCACCCGGAGTATTGAAGACTACGATTCCCTGATCGGAACACTTCTGAATGGGGATGTTGTTGACACCGGCACCGGCCCGGGAAATGGCCAGCAGGCTTTCCGGGAATTCATATTCATGCAGACTGGCGCTTCTTACCAGAATGCCATCTTCCTCAGTGATGTCTTCACCGTACTGATAGTCTTTGCTGAATTCAGCAAGACCGTTTTCATCAATGCGGTTGGCTAATCTTATCTTCTTCATGTTATCTCTTCTCCCTGGCAAACTCGTCCATGAAATCCACAAGCTTTCTGATGGCCTCGATGGGCATGGCATTGTAGATCGAAGCTCTGATGCCGCCGACCAGACGGTGGCCCTTCAGGTTGACCAGACCTCTCTCTGCCGCTCTGGACGCGAATTCACTGTCGGTATCCTTATCCGGAGTAGTGAAGGTGACGTTCATGATCGAACGGCTGTCCTTCTGAGCATGAGGCAGATAATAGTTCTGGCTGTCCAGATAATCGTAAAGCAGAGCTGCCTTGGCGCGGTTGCGCTCTTCCATCTTTTCCAGTCCGCCGATGCTCTCGATCCACTTCAGCACTTCATCAAGCACGTAAATGGAATAGGACGACGGCGTATTGTACATGGAGTCGTTCTTGATCTCCAGGGCGTAGTTGTATAAGACCGGCATCTGGGAGCTGTCCTTTACGGCCAGATCCTTTCTGATGATGACCACAGCCATGCCGGCAATGCCCATGTTCTTCTGGGCTCCGGCATAGATCAGGCCGAAATCGGTGACATTGATCGGCCGGGAAAGGATGTCGCTGCTCATGTCGGCTACCAGCGGTATGTTACCGGTATCCGGGAAGCTCTTCCATTCGGTTCCATAGATGGTGTTGTTGGAACACAGATGCACGTAATCGGCATCAGCGGAAAGCTTCAGCTCATCAAATGAAGGAATGCGGCTGTGGTTGTTTTCCGATGAATCGTAGGCGATGGCGACCTGTCCGTACTTGGCTGCCTCTTCAGCAGCTTTCTTGGAGAAGTTACCGGTAATGATATAGTCGGCCTTTCCCGTCTTCATCAGGTTCATCGGCACGGCGCTGAACTGACCGGTGGCGCCGCCGTGCATGAACAGCACCTCGTAGTCCTCACCGATGCCAAGCAGGTTTTTCAGTCTGGTCTTGCAGTCTTCAAAGATGGCCAGATAGACCTTGGAGCGATGGGACATCTCCATGACTGACATGCCTGTACCTTCATATGAGAGCATGTCATCTCTCAGTTTGATGATGACCTCATCCGCCAGCATCGACGGACCGGCTGAGAAGTTGTATACGCGATCGTTCATAACTTACCCCTTTCTGTGGCTTCCCTTATGTAACTGCCGACGTGCTCAGGCTTGTGAGCGTCACTGGCAGTAATGATCCTTACTTCATTCTTTTTAAATATCTCCAGCAGCTGATCGGACAGTCCCACGTCGGGATGGCCGTAACGGTAATGACAGCCGGTATTGTTTTCCGCAGTGACACCGTACTGGTTCAGCGTCCGGGCGAGTTCTTCATAGGTCTCCGTCAGATCATAGCCGGGATATATCTCAAACAGCTTTATCGTATCCGGGTGCGCCAGCCGGTCAAACAGTGAACTGCGGACACAGGCCAGCACGTAATCGTAATAACAGCGGTAGATCTCATCAGCGCTGTATCTGTCCCATAACAGCTGCCGGGAAAACGGCATGTCATAGAGAATGTGATTTACCGAGTGAACGGCACCGGTCAGGAAGTCATAGTTTCTGCCCTTGAGGATCTCTCTGAGCAGATCTTCCGTATCCGGCGTGTAGCACACTTCCAGACCGAAACGCACCCTGATCGGCAGATCCATGGCTCTGATCTCGCTGATCAGCGCATCAAATTCCTCCAGACTGCTGCAGAACTTCCGCGGGCCGTTAAGCCAGCTGTCCTGCTGGGGATGGACCCTCAGGTGCTCGTAGCACTGTCTGAACTCCCGGAAGCGGTGGGTGTGGTCGAGGATGTCCACTTCATCCAGACCGCAGCGGATGCCCTGTTCAATGAACTGCATGGCATATTCACGGCTCAGAGGTCCGTATTCCAGATGCATGTGACCGTCGACATAATACGTCTTCTTCTCCATCTTCGCTGCGCTCCTTTTTTCAATTATATAACAACATGCGCATTACTTCACCACTTTTTCCCTTTCAGGCCACAGTAAAAGGGCCCAATCTCATGGACCGGGCCCTTCTGGTCAAGATTAATGACTACTGACCGATGTGGATCTCGTCGCCTTCGGTGGCAAATGCCTGTTCAAGCTTTTCAGTGAGTTCTACCATAGACATGATCTTGTTTAAGACCACGACACGGGGGTAATCCTTCAGCTGAGGGGCGATATCCCTTCCGACGACGAATAAGTCTGCGCTCTTCACATTGATCTCAGAAAGAGAAGTGTGATCAGCCTCGACTCCTTCGATTCCAAGATTCTTAAGAGCCTTCTGAATGTTCATCTGAACCATCAGTGAGCTTCCTAATCCGGAACCGCAGCAGCACATAATCTTATTGATTTTTGCCATTAATATGCCCTCCTTCCAAATTCTTCAATCAGAATTCTTAAACTACTTTACGGTCAGAAATTACTTGTTTTCCTGGCCATTCTTGAATCCGCTGAGTACCATCGGTAAGACGTATACTACAACGCAGATTGCGAACAGCGGAACACCATGGACAGCCTTGGCAATATTGCCGAATACTAATGCCATCCAGGAGAAGTCAGCATCGGAGAAGGTTGAACCCTTGTCTAATGCATCGAATACAGGCATGCACAGTGCAGGTAAGAAGGTGATGATCAGACCATGCACGAATGAGCCTAAGATACAGCCCTTTAAGCCGCCTTCAGCATTGCCGAAGACACCGGCAGAAGCGCCGCAGAAGAAGTGCGGAACAACACCCGGGAGAATCAGAGCTAAGCCTAAGCCAGCCTTGTTCAGAGCAATCAGGACGATCAGACCGACAACGCCGCCTAAGAAGGAGACTAAGAAGCCGATCAGAACAGCGTTCGGAGCATACGGGAAGACAACCGGGCAGTCGATAGCCGGGACAGCACCCGGAACGAGCTTCTCAGCAATACCCTTGAATGCGGGAACGAGTTCACCAACGATCAGACGGACGCCGGACAGAATGATGTAAACAGCACCTGAGAAGCTTAAGCCAGCCTTCAGAGCCCATACAGCCCAGTGAGTCTTGGTGTCGCCGGCGACCAGGAAGCCAGAGCAGTTCGGCAGAGTAGCCGGATCAACGTTCATGACGCCCTTGCCAACAGCGATACCGGTGATGACTAAGAAGAACAGAACCATGGTGATACCAATGGAAACAGAGGTGTCACGCAGGAAGGTTAAGCGCTGCGGGAAGTTGATGTCCTCAGTTGACTTGCCGCCCTTGAAGAGCTTGCCGCACTGAGCAGCTACCCAGTAGCCGAAGCCACCGAAGTGACCGAAACCTAATTCATCAGTCTCAACGATCTTTTCCATTGATGAATGCAGGAACCAGGGTGAGAAGGCTGAAATGAAGGCTAATAAGCAGCCGCCGGCAATCCAGAGCAGGAAGCCTGATAAGCCGCCAACAGCACCCAGTAATACTGCTAACATGCATGCCATGTATAAGCTGTGGTGACCTGTTAAGAACATGTAATGCATCTTTGAGAAACGAGCCAGGACAATGTTCAGGACTAAGCCGAACACCATGATGTAGGAAGTATCCAGACCGAACTTATTTAAGGCCATGGCAACGATGGCTTCGTTGTTCGGAACGGTACCGGTCATGTTGAATGTTCAGTTGAACAGTTCACCGAAAGCGTTCAGTGAATCAGTCTGAATGAAGGTGGCGCCAGCGCTTAATACCAGGAAGCCAACGATGGTCTTGATGGTGCCCTTGATGACATCTTCAACGGGTCTCTTCTGGAGAATGAGACCTAGCATAGCTAACAGACCTACTAACATTGCAGGAGTAGCTAAAATGTTAAGAATAAAATCTAGCATAATTTCTCCTTTCTATCTAATTAAGAACTTTGCTAATTCTATTAATCCACAACCTCGGCGTTGGAGATAAACAGGTCATATATCTCTTCCGGGGTTGTTGAATCCATAATCTGTCCTTCCTTGGAATCATCACTGAAGATGTTGGAAACGGCCACGATGCCATCCATGTGGGATGAGTGGTCGACGGCGCACAGGGCGACGAGCACGCGTACGTCATTCTTTTCTTCGGTGAAGGCAACCGGCTGTTTAAGGACGGTGCAGGCCAGCTGGGTCTTGGACACGCCGGCTTCGCTGGAAGCATGGATGAGAGCCATGTGATCGGTAAGAACATAGTACGGACCATAGTCTTCCGTCATCTTCAGCACGGCCTGCTCATAAGCGTCGGTGCAGCAGCCGTCGGCAACCAGCGGTTCCAGAGCCGCATGAATGGCTTCCTTCCAGTCGGCTACGGACTCTCTGACGACACAGTTTTCAAGTTTAATTAAATCCTGAATCACAAAAAAACGCCTCCTTCTACCTTTTGGATTACAAATCGGTTATTAACACAGATCTTTTACAACTAAAATGACAGTCCATAAATGTATATATATTGTCGCATAAACGGAAAACATATGCAACAGCGCGTTTTCTGTTGACGTTTTGTTCCTGTTTATTCAGACAAAAGGTCTCCGTCAGCCTTTTGAATGCGGTTTATTCGTTATATAATATATTAGTACGAGGTATTGTTATGACAAAAGAATTTGCGGCAACACTGGTCGTTCTGGCCATGATCGCCATCGCCGTGCCGATGTTCATCCGCACGGCCATCTGGAACCGATTTCTGAAGAACATCAAGGCAGAAAAGGACCAGGAGGCTCTGAAGATCCTCAACAGCCCGGTTTTCAAGATCATGTTCGGCGAATATAACCGGAAGTGGAACCTGATGCGCTATTACATATCACGCGAGAAGACCGATGACGTCAAAAACATGACCAATTCCCTGCTGTATGACAACCTGTCCAAGCAGCAGGCCTACCAGATCTTCAGCAACGCCTATTTCTACTTCATTTCCCTGCATGACCGGGAAATGACGGAAAAGATCCTTGAACGTCTGGAACCGGTCCTTGAAGATGACAGCAGGGAACAGTATCAGATGCTCTACAGGGTCATGATTGAAAAGAAGAGCGAAGACATTGAACGCGTTCAGCAGCTTCTGGAGGAGAAGGAGAAGGAAAAGGAATCCTACTCCAAGGCTTCCCAGGAAGGCATGCTGCAGTACCTCTTAGGCGTACAGTACGCCAACATCGGCGATAAGAA
>JAFZBT010000037.1 GCA_017561615.1 Erysipelotrichaceae bacterium | reverse complement strand
TGTCCTTCAGGAAGACGACAGGATCAGTGTTCTGGCGCAGCGTGACCAGATGGAAAAGCTCCTCGATCAGCTGCATTATCAAAGGCGGAAGATCAGACGCGTCATGATGGTCGGCTGCGGACGGGTTGGCGAGTATCTGGCTGATAAACTCCAGAAGACGGATATGAAACTGAAGATCATCGAATTTGACAGGGAACGCTGTCAGCAGCTGGCCTCTATCTTTCCGGAAGTGCCGATTGCCTATGCGGAAACCGTTGACGAGAAGATCCTGGCCAGGGAGGGCATGGCAGATTATGACGCCTGCGTATCGCTCACTGACTCGGATGGACAGAACCTGATCGCTTCGATGTTTGCCTATTCGCTTGACGTACCCAAGATCATCACGAAGGTACTTAATCCGAGCTACGCAAACGTTCTGGACAATGTAGACATCGATAATACGGTCTCACCGTATGAAATAACGGCCAACGGCATCATCCGCTATATCCGCATGCTCAATAACACCGAACACGCCCAGCAGATCCAGAAACTCTACCACCTGGCTGATAATCAGGTGGAGATCGTGGAATTGTCTGCGGATGAGTTTAAGAGATTTGGCGTCCGTCTGATGGACGAAAGGTTTGATCTGCGCCCGGACATTCTGGTTGCTGCCATCATCCGCAATGGCGTGGTGGAGATAGCCAACGGCAGGAGCACCATTGAACCGGGAGATAAGGTAATTGTCATCGATAATGCAGACATATCGATTGGATGCCTGGATGACATCTTGAAGTCATAGCGGACTTGTAATTCTGTTTCAGTACAGAGAACCCTGTTAAGAATGAACACGAAAAAAGATGAGGAGAAGTCTCCGCATCTTTTTCATGGGATTTACTGTTCTGCCGGTTCGAAGTCCTCAGGACCGTGATTGCAGATCGGGCAGAGGTAATCGTCAGGCAGCTTATCGGCGTCTGTTTCTTCGAAGTGTCCGCAGACCTTGCAGATGAAGCCTCTCTTTTTCTTTACGGTTACCGCCGGTACATATTCGAATTCCTCAGCTCCGTGGTTGCATAACGGACAGATGAAGTCTGCCGGCAGATCCTTGCCTTCATAGAAGTAGCCGCAGACCTTGCAGCGCCAGCCTTCCTTCTGTTCGGGCTCGGTCTTTTTCTTGGGCTTGATGTGAGCGTGGTAGTAGCCGTAGGTGCAGCTGGGCTTATCGGACAGCCGGACGGCTTCGATAACCTTGCCGACAAACAGGGTGGATGCGCCCAGGTCAACGCTGTGAATGACCTCGCAGCTGAAGATGGCGTTAGTGTATTCAGGAATGTAACGTACGCCATTGGCGCTGCGGTCGTCGTATTCCAGACCTTCGAACTTGTCGGTGTCTCTTCCGGAATGGAAACCGAAGCGTTCCAGCAGCGAGAAGGGTACTTCTTCGGTCAGTACGGAGACATTGAAGACACCGGACTCTTCGATCATCTTGCGGGTGTGGTTCTGATTGATTACCGAGATGGCGACTTTCTTCTCGTCGCCGGCGGCTACCTGCATGGCGGTATTGATGACGCAGCCGTAGTCAGTGCCGTTGACTCTGGTCGTAACGATCTCCACGCCATAGGTGAAGTTGAAGAAGGCCTCATTGGCGACTTCCAGAGTGTTATTGATGACGGGGGCTGCGGCAGCCTGACGGCCTGGTCTGATCTCCTCGGCGATCGTCTGCGCCAAAGTTTCCAACTGATCGACAGTCTCATTCTTGACGGCTGACCTGATGGTCAGCGGTTCACTGATGAAACTGACGTCTGGCAGCTTTTCCAGTAGGTCATGCATCAGCCTGCCGCTGGTGGGACCCCAGG
>JAFZBT010000036.1 GCA_017561615.1 Erysipelotrichaceae bacterium | reverse complement strand
GCTCAGCGCTGCTCATAGGTGAACCCGGCGTTTCCAGACTTAACAGGGCGACCGTCATGGTCGTCGGTCTGGGCGGGGTCGGCGGCTACGCGGCGGAAGCGCTGGTACGCAGCGGCATCGGTACGCTGGTCGTGATCGATCACGACGCCGTTGAGCTTTCCAACTTCAACCGCCAGATCCTGGCCACCGAAGAAAGCCTGGGGGAAAGAAAGACGGAAGCCTTTGAACGCCGCGCCCGCAGCATTAACCCGGAAGTCCGGGTCATCTGCTACGACGCCTTCCTGAAGGCCGATGACATCAGCAGGTTCTTTTCCGAAAAGGTCGACTATGTAGTCGATGCCATTGACACGCTCACCAGCAAGGTAATGCTGTGGAAGTACTGTCAGGAAAACGGCATCAAAGTCATCAGTTCCATGGGTACGGCCCGCCGGCTGGATCCGCTGAAGCTGCAGATCACGACGCTGGACAAAACGGAAAACGATCCGATGGCCAGAGCCCTGAGACAGATCGCCCGCAAGAACGGCGTCAGCCTTAAGGTGCCGGTCGTCATCAGCCGGGAACCGGCAAAGGACAGCAGCGCAGAAGCTCTGGGGTCAATGATGTTCGTGCCGGCCAGCGCCGGCATCCTGTGCGCCAGCCGGGTCATCAGCGATCTGATTGACAATCAGAACGGTTAGAGTAAAATAAAAGTCCGGAGGAAAAGCATGAAGCTCATTGTCGGTTTGGGAAATCCAGGAGAGAAATACGAAAAGACCAGGCATAACACCGGGTTTTTGACCATGGACATCATCAGCCGGCAGCTGGGCATTCCGGTAACCCGCCGGGCATTTGAAGCCCTGATCGGCAAGGGAACGGTAAACGGCGAACAGGTCGTGCTGATGAAGCCGCAGACCTACATGAACGAATCCGGCCGGGCGGTCGGCAAGGCCGCAGCGTATTACAAGCTGGATAAGGAAAAAGACATTCTGATCATCTATGATGATCTGGACCTGCCGGTCGGCACCATCAGGCTGCGCAGCAGCGGTTCGGACGGCGGGCATAACGGCCTCAAGAGCATCATTGCCCACCTCAAAACCAGACGCTTCAACCGCATCCGCATCGGCATTGACAAGTCTCCGTACATACCGACTATCGACTATGTCCTGGGCAAGGTCCGCCGGGAAGATCAGCAGGCTTATCAGGCTGCCCTGGAAAAAGCGGCTGAAGCCGCCGTAAAATTCATCGACACCCCGTTTGACCGGGTGATGAACATGTATAACACCAAGGAGAAGAATGGATGAACTGTACCGGCTGATGGCAGACGACCCGGCGGTAGCGGCTCTTACCGGGCACAAGCCCGGGCTCAGCTGTCTGAGCGACGTTGAAGAGCCTCTGATCATCGCCGCAAGCTTCCGTCAGCAACCCCGAAAAATCGTCATCGTAAAGGAAAACATCTATACAGCACAGCAGCTCTACAACCGGCTATACCCCCTGGTAAAGGACGATGTGCTGCTTTTCAGCGTGGAGGAATCCCTCCGCGTCGAGGCTGTGGCGGCTTCGCCGGACAGCTACGCAAACCAGATGAACGTCCTGGCTTCCCTCTGTCTTCAAGAGCGGCCGCTGATCATCGTTACCCACGCCATGGCTCTGATCCGCTATCTTCCTGACCGACAGACCTTTAGGAAGCACATCATTGATCTCCGGGTCGGACAGAACTGGAACATGGAAGAACTTAAAACCAGACTGGTTGCCTCCGGCTACAAGCAGACGCCCCGAGTCGACCAGCCGCTGACTTTCGCCCAGCGCGGCGGCGTCATAGACGTTTTCTCCATACAGAACGATCAGCCGGTGAGAATCGAGTTCTTTGATGAAGAGATCGATTCCCTGCGCTTTTTCGACATTGCCTCCCAGCGGACGGTTCAGAAAGTTCAGGAAGTCCGCATCGTTCCGGCCGGTTCCCTGATCTATGATGAAGACTTCGGAGATATCCGTCAGCGGATCCTGAAACAGCTGGATAACGACTGCCGAAAGGCGTCAGACTCAGGCCTGCTCAGGGAAGCGGTGGAGCGCGACCTGAATTATCTGGAGAACCACATCAATGAACGGTATCTTTACCGCTATCAGGCGTTCTTCTCCGGCAGCGTTTCCCTGCTGGATTATCTTGACGGTCCTGATGTGATCGTCAACCCCACGGAAGCGGTGGCGAACAGCCTGCAGATGAACATCAGGGAAAACGACGAATACATCACCGAACTGTTTCTGGATAACCGGGGGCTGAACTGGCACAGCGTCTTCGCCGACTTTGAATCCGTGATCGGCCGGTATCATCCTTACCGGATCTCCGGCGTCCTGGAAAGCGGAAAGACCATCCGCTCGGATGTCCGGCTTTCCTATTTTCCGCTGCTGCCTCTGGACCGGGCTGTTGATGAGATCGTCAGCCTGTCTCAGGACCACCGCATTCACGTTTCCCTGAGTGAGGGACAGCTGGAACTTCTGGAAAGCCACTTTGAGATCAAGAATCTGAAGCTGAAGGACTATGCTGAGGTCTGCGATCAGGAGATCGCTGAGGGCTTCAACTACCATGACGAGATGTACCTGAGCGCCCGGGAGATCTTCGGCATGAAACAGGTCAAGGGCCGCTTTGATACCAAGTTCCGCGAAGCCGAGGTTCTGGACAGCTATCAGGACCTAAAGAAGGGCGATTACGTCGTTCATAACCGCTACGGCGTCGGTCTTTATGAAGGGATTATTACCCGGGGAATAATGAATCATAAGCAGGACTACCTGCAGATCCGTTACCGGGATAGCGACACCCTGCTGGTGCCGCTGGAGCAGTTCAAGCTGGTTCGTAAATTTGTGGCTGCCGAAGGCGTCGGCATCAGGCTTAATAAACTGGGCTCTTCCAGCTGGACCAAGACCAAGGAAAAGATCAGCCAGGAGGTAAACGACATCGCCGAAAGGCTGATGGCGCTTTACTCTGCCCGGGAACAGAACATCGGTTTTGCCTTCAGCCCGGACGACGAGGAAAGCCGGCGGTTTGAAAGAAACTTCCCCTATGCTCTGACTGACGATCAGATCAGGGCCATAGCTGAGGTGAAGCACGATATGGAACAGAGCCGTCCGATGGACCGGCTGCTGTGCGGAGACGTCGGCTTCGGCAAGACCGAGGTTGCCATGGTGGCGGCTTTCAAGGCCTGCAAGGACCTCAAGCAGGTCGCCTATCTCTGCCCGACGACCATTCTTTCACGCCAGCATTACAACACCTTCAGGGAAAGATTCAAGGACTTCCCGGTCTGCGTGGAGCTGATCAACCGCTATGTTCCCGAAGCCGAACAGAAGGACATTCTGAAACGCCTTAAGGAAGGCAGGGTCGACATTCTGATCGGTACTCACCGCCTGCTGAGCAAGGACGTGCAGTTTGCCGATCTGGGGCTGCTGATCATCGACGAGGAACAGCGCTTCGGTGTCCAGGCCAAGGAAAGGATCAAAGAGCTCAAGCAGACCATCGACGTACTGTCGCTGAGCGCCACGCCGATCCCCCGGACCATGCAGATGTCGCTGGTCGGCGTCATGTCGCTTTCGCAGCTGAATACACCTCCGCAGAACCGCACGGCGATCCAGACCTATGTCGTTGAGAAGAACGACAGCCTGATCCGGGAAACCATCCAGCGGGAACTGGCGCGGGGCGGACAGGTCTTCTATCTGCACAACAACGTTTCCGACATCTATGATGTAGCCCGGAAGATCAGGACTCTGGTTCCCCAGGCGGACATCGGCATCGGTCACGGGCAGATGAACCGTGAGGAGATCGAGGACGTCATGTACCGCTTCGTGGAAGGCCAGTACAACGTGCTGGTCTGCACCACGATCATCGAAACCGGCATAGACATTCCCAACGCCAACACCATTCTGATCGAAAACGCCGAAAACTTCGGTCTGGCTCAGCTTTACCAGATCAGAGGAAGAGTCGGCCGCAGCGACCGGATCGCCTATGCCTACCTGATGTACAGCAGTACCCGCAGCCTTTCGGAAGTGGCGTCCAAGCGTCTGCAGTCCATCAAGGAGTTCACGGAGCTCGGTTCCGGATACAAGGTGGCACTGCGCGACCTTACCATCCGCGGTGCCGGCGATCTGCTGGGCGAACGGCAGGCCGGCTTCATCAACACCATCGGCATGAGCCTGTATCTGGAGATGCTCAACGATGCCATCAACCGGCAGAAGGGCATCGTCCGCAAGCCCGATGAGGAGCCGCAGTTCCGCGCTCACGACGTCGAGGGCTACATACCGGAAAAGTTCATAAGTCAGGACTATGAAAAACTCAGCATCTATCAGCAGCTGGCAGCCATCAGTTCTCAGGAAGAGCTGGAGTCCTTCCGACAGGCGCAGAGCGATTACTACGGCAGGCTGCCCGTCAGCATTGAGAATCTCTTCCTGAAAAAGCGGATCGAACTGCTGCTGAACAACAACCGGATCGCCAATTACCTGGAACAGGCCAGGGAGAACAGCATCGTGCTTACTCCGGAGACCTCATCCCGGGTCAACGGCATTGAGTTCTTCGGCCGGATGTATGAGATCGGCGCCGACATCAGGCTCAAGTATCTCCACAAGAAGATCACGATCACCGTACCGAAGACAAAGAATTATCACCAACGGATAGAAGAAGTGTTAAAGGAAGTGGACAAGTTATGAGACTGGACAAATATCTGAAAGTATCAAGAATTCTCAAGCGGAGAACGATCTCCAAGCAGCTGGCTGCCAATCAGCGCGTACTGGTAAACGGGAAGATTGCCAAACCGGCCAAGGAAGTCGGCGTCGGCGACGTCATTGACGTCATCTACGGCGAAAGAGGGCTGAAGGTGCGGGTTCTGGACGTCAGCCCGGTCGTCAGAAAGGGTGAGGCCGGCAGCCTTTACGAGGTGCTTGATGAATACCAGGTGAGCGAAGAAGAGCGCTTGAATCTTGGATAAAGGTTTATTATAATGGTTTCTGCCAGAAGAAAGGAGCGTCCGAAATGCCGAACAAGAAAAAGAAAAAGCTGAAGAAACCCATTCGCCTTTTCGGTCTGTTTGTTTTCTGCGCCGTGCTGATAGCGTTTACCGTCTATTTTGCACTGAGTGCCAACAGAGAGATCCGGACGACCTTCTCTCTGAGGGCAGATCTGAAGATCTACGAGGAACAGCTGAAAGCTCTGGAAGCGGAGAGAGACAGCCTGGTCAACCAGAAGGAAAAACTGACTGACGAGAACTATGTTTCCAACGTTGCCAGAGGCAAGTACCTGTTCTCCAAGGACAACGAGCAGATCTATTACTTCCCTCCGCTGGAGGATTAGCGAGTCATCTCGCTTTTTTTGGAGAAAGGAGGAGCGCAATGAACGCCATTGATTACATCGTCAACAACGGCATATATACCTTTGAACAGAAGCCCTTCAACGACGTTGACAACACCCTGATGTGCCAGCTGTCCTATCCGGACTGGCGGGAGATCATCGGCAGTAAGCCGGTCAGACTTCAGCAGGCGGCTGAGCAGTATTTTCTGCGCTTCAACGAAGAGGTCATCGGCGACAGCGGAAAGGATTCCGATGACCGTCTGGCCCTTTCCCTGATGGCCAACAGCCGGCGCTTCGGCGACTTGCTGCTGATGGACTACGTCAACGACCGCGACTGGGAAAACGAGAAACAGTTCGGCGCCATCACCATTCAGATCGTCAAGGGACTTTACTACGTGGCCTTTGAGGGCACCGACATGATGCTATACAGCTGGAAGGAAGACTTCAACATGGCATACATGCTGCCGGTTCCTTCCCAGAAACAGGCATTGGAATACCTGAACGGGCAGCTCAGAAAACTCAAGGGCGACTTCATGGTCGGCGGGCATTCCAAAGGCGGAAACCTTGCCGTTTACGCGGCGGTGGAGTCGGGAAGCGACCGGATCATCTGGGTCTACAACAATGACGGCCCGGGATTCGCCGCCAGTTTCACCGAACGGCCTGAGTATCAGAGAATGCTTAACCGCATGATCACCTACCTGCCTTCCTCGTCGGTAATCGGCACGCTCATGTGCAGCGACATTCACCGGGCCATCGTGCAGTCAGAGGGTCATGGTCTGGTTCAGCAGCACGATTTTCTGAGCTGGAAGAGCCGGGGAGGCAGCTTTGTAAAAGCCGAATCGTTCAGCGACTTCAGCCGCTTCATCTATGAGAGCATGAACGGCTGGTTCCGGGACCTCAGCATGGAGGAAAAGGTAGTGTTCATCAACACAGCCTACGATACGATGAAGGAGCTGGGATTCACTTCCGTATCCGACGTCGACAGAAAAAAGGCCGAATTCCTGGTTCGGCTGGTTAAGAAAGTCATGAACTATGACAAGGGAACCAAGAGTCTGATGGCTCAGACGCTGGTAAGCCTGATCAAGAACTCGGGAATGAGCTTTGTCAACGCCTTCTTCCTGCTGCGGCTTAATCACGTAATGCAGTCGGCAGGCGATGACAAGAAAGAAATCAAGGAATGAGCCCCAAGGGGCTTTTTCTTCAGGATGAATAGCGGGCGATGTAGAGCAGATGGCTTGAAGAGTCGTAGATGACGGCCACAAAGTCGCGGACTCCGGCTTCGGGATCGGCGATATAGACGACCTCTTCCCCGGTATTGCAGGCAATGCGGTAATATCCTTCGTTCACCTGCGGCAGTCCCTGGCCTTCCGGTCCGTAGTGGATATTGTCATCGATCAGCTTTTGGAAGGAAGCGTCAGCCGGCAGGGGATTCCAGCCGGCGTTTTCGCTGATCTGGGTCAGTATTTTCTCTTCAGGGCACTGGAGAATGTAGACACGCGTCCCGCTGCCGAACCAGCCGCTGTTTTCGTAACTGAAGGTCAGCTCACAGCCATCCAGCTTCAGGCCGGCATACTCCTCCAGAGTTTCCAGGCTGACGGGAACATCAGTCTTTCCCTGGCTTTCCTTCTGGATCTGATAGTTCATCCAGTCAATGAAGGTAAGGGGAACGACGATAAGGCAGAAACCGGCCAGCAGGTAACGCCGCCAGTCCGTGCGGGTGTAGAGGGTGCCGTGAACGGCCTTGCCCAAAAGGAAGAGGCCGCCGATCATGACGGTAACGGTGAGGGCGATCAGAGCCGGGAACAGACCGGCCAGCAGATCGGTGCGGGTAGCCAGCAGATATAAAACGCCATACCCGGCCGCTATGAAGCCGGCCAGCAGCAGGTAACGGAGATTTTCCCTGCGGGCGGCCTGCTGCTCATAGGAAAGATCGATACCTTTTTCCGGCAGCGGACCGTGAGCAGTTGAATTGAGCAGTTCTTCCGCGCTGACCTTGAGGGCATCAGCCAGTTTTTTCAGTTCTTCTTTTGAAGGCAAAAGACGGCTGGATTCCCAGCGGTCGATGGTGTTTTCGCTGACCCCGACCCGTTCGGCCAGTTCACTTTTGGCCAGCCCTCTGCTGATGCGCAGCTCGGCGATGTATTTACCCAGTTTTCTCTTGGTTTCCATAGCGTTTCCTGTAAAACATTATACCATTGCGGCTGAAAAAAAGGCTGCCGTGGCAGCCTTAATGAATTCCAAAGATGGCCAGACCGCCGTAAAGGACAACGGTCAGGATGATGCCGGCCATGATAACGCCCAGAAGAATGGAGACAAAGCCTTTTTTGGGCTCAAAGCCCAGAATGGTGGAAACCAGCGAACCGCTCCAGGCGCCGGTTCCCGGGACGGGGATGCCGACGAACATGGTCAGGGCAAAGAATCCGTATTTGGCGACCTTCTCGCTTTTGGCGTTGAGCTTTTCCTCGTAGCGGGTAAAGAAACCGCCGAAGGTCCTGGTTGTCTTCAGCCATCTAAAGATCTTCATGCCGAACAGCAGAAGAAACGGCACCGGCAGCATGTTTGCCAGGATGCAGATGGGCAGCGCCTTATACCATTCAAAGCCGGTGGCGGCCGCAAAGATCAGGGCTCCTCTTTCCTCAATGAGGGGAATCAGGGAAATCATGAACAGGGCAAATTCCCTGGACAGTCCAGAAAAGAAATTGAATATGGCTTCAGTCATAATTGTCTCCTTGCAAGGCGGAAAATCCGCTCAGTTATTGTAGCACAAGAAGGGCCAAAAGGGAAAATATCGGAAATAAGACGCCCGAAAGAGACAGAAAGAAGGTATAATGAAATAAAGGAAAAGAGAAAGAATATGTACGATGTAATAATTATCGGCGGCGGTGTCGTGGGCAGCGCTGCAGCGTATTATCTGTCCCAGTACGATTTGAAACTGCTGATGCTGGAGGCGTTTAATGACGTTGCGGACGGGACCACCAAGGCCAACTCTGCCGTCATTCACGCCGGCTATGACCCCAAGCCGGGCAGCCTGATGGCCAAATACAACGTTGAAGGCTCAAAACTGACGAAGGAACTGGTTAAGAAGCTGGACGTACCCTATGTCAACGACGGCTCTCTGGTTCTGGCCTTTTCCCCGGAAGATCTGAAAACCCTTAAGGAACTCTATGACCGGGGCATTGCCAACGGGGTTGAGCAGCTGAAACTGCTGAACTATGAGGAAACCAGAGACATTGAGCCGGGCATCTCCGACAACGTCTACGGCTCCCTTTATGCCGGCACTTCAGCCGTCATTTCGCCCTGGGAATACTGCCTGGCGCTGGCGGAGACAGCCGTAAGAAACGGCATGGACCTGAAGCTGTCCAATGAAGTAACGGGAATCAGAAAGAACGAAGACGGGACCTTTACGGTTACCACCGTCAAGGGCGAATATCAGGGCCGCTATGTCATCAATGCCGCCGGCATTTACGCCGACAAGGTGCATGAGATGATCGGCAAGAAGGAATTCACCATCACGCCGGTGCGCGGCCAGTATTTCCTGCTGGACAAGTCACAGTACCCCAAGGCAAAACACACGCTGTTCCAGTGCCCCAGCGAAAGAGGCAAGGGCGTAGCTGTCACTCCGACCGTGCATGGCAACCTCATCGTCGGTCCGGACGCTACCAGAGTGGACGGCGAAGATCTGGATACCACGGCAGACATCCTCAGCTATGTGCGCGAGACTGCCTCGCTGTCCATCAAGGACATTGACTACCGGGAAAACATCAGAAACTTCTCCGGCTTAAGAGCGAGAAGCGACCGCGGCGACTTCATCATTGAAGAAAGCCACAGCGTCCCCAACTTCTTCAATCTGGCCGGCATGGCTTCCCCGGCGCTCAGCTCGGCAGCGGCCATCGGCGTCGTTGCCAAAGACTGGGTGTTATCCAAGCAGGCTTATCCCAAAAAGGAACACTACGTTGACAGCCGCCGCAAGATCAGGTTCAAGCAGCTGAGCGACGAAGAAAAGAACAGAATAATCAAGGAAGATCCCGCTTACGGACGGATCATCTGCCGCTGTGAAACGGTAACGGAGGGAGAAATCAGGGCGACCTTCAAAACGCCGATCCCGCCCCGTTCGATCGACGCGGTCAAGCGCCGTACCAATGCCGGCATGGGCAGATGCCAGGGCGGTTTCTGCGGGGAAAGAGTAGCCATGATTCTGAAAGAAGAACTGGGGCTGGAGTATGACGAGATCCTGCAGGACCGCGAAGGAACCGTGGTCCTGGAAAAGCAGGCCAAGGAGGATTACGGAAATGTATGATCTGATAATCATCGGCGCCGGCCCGGCCGGGCTGTCAGCAGCCGTTTCGGCCTGGCAGGCGGATCTTAAGAGCATTCTGCTGATCGAAAGAGACCGGGAACTGGGCGGCATTCTCAACCAGTGCATCCATAACGGTTTCGGTCTTCATCTGTTCAAGGAAGAACTTACCGGCCCGGAATTTGCGGGCAGGTTCATTGAAATGCTGAAGGACACCGACGTGGAAGTCATGAGCGACACCATGGTGCTGAACATCAGCCCTGACCATGAAGTCTCCCTGATAAACACTCATGGTTATCAGAAGGTAAAGGGCAAGGCCGTTATCCTGGCCATGGGCTGCCGGGAACGCACCAGAGGGGCGATCGCCATTCCGGGAAGCCGGGGATCCGGCGTTTATACCGCCGGCACGGCTCAGCGTTACATCAACATGGACGGCTATCTGGTCGGCAAGCGCGTCGTCATTCTGGGCAGCGGTGACATCGGCCTGATCATGGCCCGCCGCATGACTCTGGAAGGCGCCAAGGTGCTGGCCTGCGTGGAGATCAACCCCTATTCTTCCGGCCTGCAGAGAAACATCAAGCAGTGTCTGGAAGACTTCAACATTCCGCTGTATCTCTCACATACCATTACCGACATCAAGGGATACCCGAGAGTCAGTCAGGTAGTTGTCTCCAAGGTCGACGAGAAGTTCCGCCCGATTCCGGGCACGGAAATGACTTTTGACTGCGATACCGTCCTGCTTTCCATCGGTCTGATACCGGAAAACGAACTCAGCAAAGCGGCCGGCATCGTCATAGACCCGCGTACCAAAGGCCCGCTGGTCTGGGAGAACATGGAAACGTCGATCGATGGCGTATTCGCCTGCGGAAACGTCGTTCAGGTTCACGATTTGGCTGATAACGTGGCAGCCGAAGCCCGCAAGGCGGCCTTGGCGGCTGCCCGCTATGTGCTGGACAACCAGCCGCATACCGGTGAGCTGACAGTCAGAACCGCCGGTAACGTCACCTATACGGTACCGCAGAGGATCCATCTGCCGGTCACTGACAAGCTGGTGGAGATCTCCTTCCGCACCAACCGCGTCTTCGGCAAGTGTACGATCGAAGTCGCCGATAAGGACGACAACGTCATCTGCCGCTTCAAGCGGGAATACATAACCCCGGGTGAGCTGCAGAAGATCGCCGTTCCCGGCAAGCTGCTGGAAGGCAAGGAAGAATATCTGACCGTCAGGGTCAAGGAGGAACAGGAATGACCGAACTGATTTGTATCGGCTGCCCGCGAGGCTGCCATCTGAAAGTTGACGAGCAGAACGGTTATGCGGTCAGCGGAAACAGCTGCCCGGTCGGAGCCGAATACGGGAAGAATGAACTGACCAATCCGACCCGCGTTCTGACCAGCACGGTCAGGATCACCGGTGCGATCCACAGCTGTCTGCCGGTCAAGAGCAGCGGACCGATCAGAAAGGCTCTGCTCATGGATGCCGTCCAGGCGCTGAAGGACGTTGAGGTCGCTTCACCGGTCCATAAGGGTGACGTGATCGTCAGAAACATCGTCGGCAGCGGCCAGGACATGCTGGCATCAAGAGACATGTAGAAAAAGGCTCTGAGCTATGACTCAGAGCCTTTTGCATTATGAGGCTGCTTGTACTGTGACAGCGTCTGCCGGGCGGCTTCGCTGTCTTTTTTCAGCTGTTCGGTCAGCTCCTTGACGCTGTCGAACTTTCTGTCTCTGCGGATGAAGTCGATGAAGTTCACCGTAACCAGCTGGCCATAGAGATCTTCGCTGAAATCGAAGATGTGGGCTTCCAGAGTACGCCGGCTGCCGTCGGAGACGGTGGGGTTGTTGCCGACGTTGGCCATGGCCGGATAGAGCCGGCCGTCATGGCCGACCAGCGCGCTGTAAACGCCGTTCCCCGGCAGCAGCTGCCGGCCGTAGTTTACGTTGATGGTAGGAAAGCCGATGGTGCGCCCCAGCTGCCGGCCTCTGACCACCTTGCCGGTGATCTGATAGGCATGGCCCAGCTGACGCATGACCTGGCGGACCCGGCCGTTTCTGATGTCCTTTCTGATCATGCTAGTTGCCTTTCAGGATGTGGCTGATGCGCTTGTAGATCAGCATGCAGATGCCGACGTCGATCAGGCCCTTTATCAGAGTAAAGGGAACGTTGAAGATCAGCAGACACTGGGAAACGCTGGTAACGGAAGGCAGGATGGCCTGATAAGCCTGAAGGACCAGAGCCTCCGGGTAATGGAGAATGCTGTAGTAAAGAGGATAGATCAGAAACAGGTTGGAAGGAAAGCTGACGGCTGCCATGATGACAGCGCCGAGAATGCCGCCGGCCAGGGCGGTGCCGCGGGTCTTGTGTCTGCGGTAGATGAATCCGGCAACGGCGGAAAAGGTGCCGCTGAGGATGAAGTTTGAGAGTTCGCCGACGAAGCCGCTCTGAGAAGCCATCATGTGGATGACGTTCTTCAGAAGGGAGATGATGATGCCGGCCAGCGGGCCGTAGGCATAGGCGCCGATCAGAGCCGGAAGGTCGCTGAAGTCGAACTTGATGAAGGAAGGCATCAGCGGAATGGCGAATTCAACGTACTGCAGAATGACGGCCAGGGCGATCAGCAGCGAACAGCCGGTCACATAACGGGTCTTGCTGAGATTGGAATTCTGATTGGTCATATACGAATACCTCCATGAACAAAAAAGTGCTCCAAAATCTCAGGGCACAGGTAAGAAAACGGTTATCTTTTTCCGTCCGGACTGTTACCGTCGGTTCCTGAATTGCACAGGATCGGCCGCCAAGCGGTTCGTGGACTGTCACCACCGGTAGAGAATTGCACTCTGCCCCAAAGATTTACCACCTCATCTTATACTTGCCGGGCAGCACTGTCAAATCGAAAACTTTCTGCAAATAATTAGCACTCAGGTATTGACAGTGCTAAAAGCGGGGCTATAATATAATTAGCACTGGGATATAGAGAGTGCTAAAAAGTAAATAACAAGGAAATGGAGTGATTAAGATGCTGAATTATTATTTAAATCCCAGAAAGAGTGCGGACAGAAGTTTCTTTGATGATTTCTTCGCACCGACATTCTATCGCGGCAATTTCTCTGGAATGCATACGGACATTACCGAAAAGGAAGACGAATATCTGCTGGAAGTAGAGCTTCCGGGCTATAAGAAGGAAGACGTCAAAATCTCCCTGGAAGACGGCTATCTGAAGATCGAAGCCAGCAAGAACACTGAAAACAAGGAAGAGACCAGGAAGTACATCAGCCGTGAGATCTACCGCGGTTCGATGTCCAGAAGCTTCTATGTCGGTAACATCGATCAGAACAAGGTAAAGGCCAACTTCAATGACGGCATCCTGGAGATCAGCGTCCCCAAGGACGAATTACCGGAAGAAGACAAGACGAAGTACATTGACATTAAATAGAGTTACCTCCTTTCTTGAAAAGGAAGAGCGGCAGGAAAAACTGCCGCTTTTCTGTTAAAATATCGGTAAGAGCGCAGGAGAATCGCTTGAATACAAACGGAAAAGAAAGAGTACGGGGAGGCACAAATGGGAATCAACGTGAATGAACTGACCAGAATAATCCTGCATTTCGCCATGTTTGGCTTCAGCTTCTATGCCCTGAGTTCGCTCGATCTGGGCAAGGTACTTCTGCCGGGCCCCGGGCGCAGAACAAAGGCCCAGCTTCTGCTGATTCTTCTGTCGCTGGCGCTGGGCTATCTGAGCGCGCAGTTCCTGCTGGCCATCGTGTACCAGCTGTGAAAATGTGATATAGTAGTTAAGGTGATACCATGAGCGAGATCCTGTATTTTATTTTTCCCACCATTGTTTCCGCAATACTGATCATTCCGGTCCGGATGATCGCCTTTAAGTTCGGCCTGTATGCCAAGGAAAACAACCGTACTGTTCATCATGGCAACATCCCCCGCATCGGCGGAGTAGCCATCTTCCTGGCCTTTATGGGCTGTTCGCTGTTCATGCTGAAGGACATCAGGAATTTCACCGGCCTGCTGATCGGCGCCGCCATCATTTTCCTGTTTGGATTCCTGGATGATGCCTTTGACCTGAAGCCGATTCTTAAGGTCGTCGGTCAGTTTCTGGCGGCTACGGCAGTGATCTTCGTCGGCAAGGTCGCTCTGACGACCATCAATCTGCCTTTCGGCATCGTCCTTGACTTTGACATTCTCAGCTACATTGTTACCTATCTGTGGATCATCGGCATTACCAATGCCGTAAACCTGATCGACGGGCTGGACGGCCTGGCCGGCGGTTTCAGCATCATCGTTCTTCTGACCATCTGCATGCTCGGCAAGCAGGTCGATCAGACCACGATGATCCCGATCTGCCTCATTCTGGCCGGCAGTACGATGGGATTTCTGTTCTACAACTTCCATCCGGCCAAGATCTTCATGGGAGACTGCGGATCACAGCTTCTGGGCTGCATGATCGCTTCCATTTCCCTTTCCGGTTTCAAGGGAACTACCTTCATTACCCTTTTCATCCCCATTCTGCTGCTGTTCATCCCGATTTCCGACACCTTCCTGGCCATCATCCGCCGCAAGCTGAGAGGGCAGAAGATCTCCAGTCCGGATAGGGGACACCTGCATCACATGCTGATGAACAACATGCGCCTGGGTCAGGTGGGAGCTGTTCTGGTCATCTACTGCGTAACTGCGCTGTTTGGCTTTACTGCCTACCTGTATGTTATCAATCAGAGCGTGGCTCTGTGTGTGCTGGTGATCATCATGATCATGTTTGACATGTTCATTGAATACACCGGCATGATCTCCCCGAAGTACCGCCCGATCCTCAACCTGCTGGACAAGTTCAGAGCGCAGTTTGACAGCAGCAATCTCAATAGCGAAGCTGAAGAAGAAGCAGAAAGAGAGATTCAGGAAGCCCGGGAAAAGAGCAAGGAAGAAAGCGAAGGATAAGACAAGAGACAGCGATGTCTCTTTTTTTTTCGTCTGTTTTAGGATTTACGGGAAGTCCCGACTAGTCATTAACTGGGAGGGAACATGGAAATAGAAGACTTATATCTGCAGAAACAGAAGGAAGGGCTGGCAGGAGAATCACCGATTCTGATGGACGCTCTCGATGATTACCTGGAAACCGTCCGCAGCGAATACGAAAGCATGCCGATCAAGCAGGCGGCGGACACGCTGATGAGCGACCTCAATTATCAGAACCGCAGTCAGCTGAAATCCTGCCGGAGTTTCGGCATGACCATCAGACCCGGTGATGTCTGTTACATCGACTTCGGCAGAGCTTACCGGCAGGAAGCCGGATACCAGCATTTCGGGCTGGTCCTCAACGTCTTTGACGCCAAGGCCCTGGTCATTCCCATGACTTCCAGTTTCAGCGCCTTTCAGAAGGCCTACGACCCGCTGTATAACCCCTATGGGGCAAGACATCTGATGAGACTGGGAAAGGTGGATGGATTATATAAGTATTCGATCCTGTTTCTGAATGACGGCAAGTTCATAAACACGGCCAGGATCATCGACGTTAAGGGGCATCTGGACACCTCCGGCCGGCTGTTTCAGCAGATCAGGGAGCGCTTTTTGGTCTGTATTCAAGAGGAGAGTTAACTGTGCTAAAATGAAGCCATGGAAATGGCGCTGAATCTTGATCCAAAGGGCAGATATCTGATCGGAGTATCCGGTGGAAGTGACTCAATGGCACTTCTTTCTTTATGCCTCAGACAGGGCTATGACATCATTGTCTGCCACGTTAATTACCGACTCAGGAAAAACGCTGACCGGGAAGAGGAACTGGTCAGGTCTTTCTGCCGGGAAAACGGCATTGAGATCCATGTTGATTGTCCGGTAAAGCGGGAAGGCGGAAACTTCCAGAACTGGGCCCGCGAAGCCCGCTATGACTTCTATCGCCGCATCTACCTTCAGGAAAACTGTACGGCGCTGTTATTAGGTCATCAGAAGGATGACCACGTGGAAAACTATCTGATGAGCCTTCAGCGGGGTTCCAGAGGCTGGTACTACGGCATCAGAAGGCAGACAGTCCATCACGGCATGCTGATCATCAGGCCGCTGCTGGACGTGCGCAAGCGCGAGACCAGGCAGTACTGTCTTGATAACAGCATTCCCTTCGGTGACGACGAATCGAACTTTACCGATCATTACAGCCGCAACCGCATCCGCCACGAGATGGTGGAGAAGGCTGACGACGCGCAGATCGAACAGTGGTGCCGGCAGATCGAGGAACTGAATCTGGCTCAGCAGCAGAAGATCAGCCACATTGAGGTCAACTATCATGAAGACGTTCTTTCCCTGGAAGCTTACCGGCAGGAAGACAGGGAAATGCGGCATCTCATCCTGCGCCATCTTATCAGCCGCTTTTTGCCGGATAATCCTTCCGAAGACTTCATCAGCGAGACCGACAGGCTGCTTACGGACAGCGAGGGCAACCATCACCTCCGGCTGAACGGCAGATATACGCTTTTTGTCGACTACGGAACCTTCTATGTATGCGACGTGACGGAAAGATACAGCTATCAGCTGGAAAGAAATCAGCTGCTGCAGACGCCGTACTTCCGCATCTGCTTACAGGGAGAGACCATTGAAAGGATCGGCGTAAACGAAGACGAATGGCCGCTGACCATCCGCAGCGCCGAGCCGGGCGATGAAATAGAACTGCGTTACGGCACCAAGAAGCTCAACCGCTTCTTCATCGACCGCAAGATTCCCCACGGAAAGAGGCTGTTATGGCCGGTGGTTCTCAACTGCCGCGGCGAGGTGATCTTCGTAGCCGGCATCGGCTGTGAGAGGCATCATTTCTTTACTAATGAATTTATCTTTATGATAAAATAGATGTGTTATAACGCGAAAAGGGAGGACGCTTATGCATCAGGACATCAAGAAGATTCTGTTTACCGAAGAAGACATCAGAAACAGATGCATCGAACTGGGAAAAGAGATCTCAGACGCCTACAGAGACAATGAACACGACCTGCTGTTTGTCGGCATTCTCAAGGGTTCCATTCCCTTCTTTGCGGAGCTGATCAAGCACGTTGACATCGATGTCGAATACGACTTCATCGCTGCCTGCAGTTATGAAGGCACCGAATCCGTCGGCGACATCAAGATCATCAAGGATCTGGACTGCTCAGTCGTTGACCGCGACATCGTCCTGGTCGAGGACATCATCGATACCGGCCTGACACTCAAGGAGATCAAGGAACTGCTCTATCACAAGGGTGCTCACGAAGTCAGAATCGCCGCTCTTCTCAACAAGCAGAGCCGGAGGATCAATGATGTCAGCGCCGATTTCCTGGGCTTTGAAATACCCAATGAATTCGTTGTCGGCTTTGGTCTGGACTATAACCAGAAATACCGCAACCTGCCCTACATCGGCGTGCTGAAGGAAGAAAAGTATTAAGGAGCGTGAATATATTTGAAGAAGAACAGACTGGTAGGAATAATACCATATATAATAACGGCTCTGATGATCGTGGCGCTGTTCAGCTATACCAACGCCAGCCGTACCAAGACGCTTAACTACGGCGAATTTGAAAAGATCATTCAGACCAAGAACATCAACAAGGTGACCCTGACCATGAATTCCACGGTCATCGACATCAGCGGAACCTATAAGGAAAACGACACGGAATACATCTTCCTTGCCAGCGTTCCCAACACGGAGACGCAGAACAACGAACTGATGGAGCTGCTTCATTCCAAGGTGAAGGACGCCAACATCATCGTCAAGAATCCGTATCAGACTAATTATCTGATGCAGGCGCTGGCGGAACTGGTTCCCCTGCTGCTGCTGGTAGCCTTCGGTGTCTACATGATCAACCGGATGAACGCCGGCAGCAATGCCAAGGCATTTGAATTCTCCAAGTCGCGGGCGCGTCTGGAAGGCAACATCAAGGTTACCTTCGATGACGTTGCCGGCTGTGAGGAAGAAAAGGAAGAGATGGCTGAGATCATCGAATACCTGCGCAATCCGGACAAGTTCTCCAAGATGGGCGCCCGCATTCCCAAGGGCATCCTGATGGTCGGAGCTCCGGGCACCGGCAAGACCCTGCTGGCCAAGGCCGTAGCCGGTGAAGCCGATGTACCGTTCTACTCCATCTCCGGTTCAGACTTCGTGGAGATGTTCGTCGGTGTCGGCGCTTCGCGCGTCAGAGACATGTTCAAGACCGCTCAGAAGACAGCGCCGTGCATGATCTTCATCGATGAGATCGACGCCGTAGGCAGGCAGAGAGGTGCCGGTCTGGGCGGCGGCAACGATGAAAGAGAACAGACCCTCAACCAGCTACTGGTTGAGCTGGACGGCATTGAAGAGAATCAGGGCATCGTCGTCATCGCGGCGACCAACCGCCCCGACGTTCTTGACCCGGCTCTGCTGAGACCGGGAAGATTTGACCGTCAGGTCACTGTTTCCATGCCCGACAAGAAGGGCCGTCTGGCCATTCTTAAGGTCCACGCCCGCAACAAGAAGTTTGCGGACGACATCAATCTCGAACATCTGGCTGCCCGTACGCCGGGTTTCTCCGGAGCTGATCTGGAGAACGTCCTGAACGAAGCGGCCATCATGGCAGTCCGCAATAACCACGACCTCATTCAGATGTCCGATCTGGATGAAGGCATCGACCGCACCATCGGCGGCCCGGCCAAGAAGTCCCGCAAGTACAGCGACCGGGAGAAGCACATGGTTGCCGTTCACGAATCCGGGCATGCTGTCATCGGCCTGTTCCTTGAGGACGCCGATGAGGTTCAGAAGGTCACCATCATTCCGCGCGGCATGGCCGGCGGCTATAACCTGATGACCCCGAAGGAAGATAACATGCTGCACACCAAGAGCCAGCTGGAAAGCCAGATCGTCGGCCTGCTGGGCGGCCGGGTAGCTGAAGAAATGGTTCTGGGTGAGATCTCCACCGGTGCCAGCAACGACATCGAAAGAGCCACCGAGATCGCCAAGGGAATGGTCAGCGCCTATGGCATGAGTTCCATCGGCCCGATCCAGTATTCCAAGCAGGACGGCAACGTCTTCCTTGGCCGCGATTATACAACCAACAAGACGTATTCCGATCAGGTTGCCTTTGAGATCGATCAGGAAGTCCGCAAGATCATTCAGCAGAGCTACAGCAAGGCTCAGGAGATCATCGGCGAACACCGCGATACTCTGGACAACATCGTCAGAGCCCTGGAGGAACAGGAGACCCTGACCAAGGAAGATCTGGAAAACATCGTCAGATACGGAACCGTCAGCGCACCGGCCGAAAAAGCCGAAGACTGATGAAGAAAAACAGCACATGCCGTGCTGTTTTTAGAGGAAGGAGACAACATGGATAAACTGTCAAGAGGAACAGCGCTCAACGGCAACGTCAGAGTGTTCTGCTGCAATAACACCGCCCTGGTACAGGAAGCGGTAACCAAACATGATCTGTATCCTACTGCCGCTGCCGCCCTGGGCCGCACTCTTTCCGTGGCCTGCATCATGGGCAGCATGCTGAAGGACAGCAAGGAAAAACTGGAAATCGTCATTGACGGAAACGGTCCGATCGGCCAGGTCGTCGTGGACGGTTATTATGACGGTTCGGTCAGAGGCTACGTGGATAATCCGCACGTCCAGTTTGAGAAGGAAAACCACAAGCTCGATGTCGGCAAGGCTGTCGGGACTGACGGTGTGCTGAGGGTCGTGAAGGATCTCAGCATGAAGCGTCCGTTCATTTCCGAAGTGCCGCTGCAGTCCGGTGAGATCGGCGACGACTTTGCCTACTATTTTGCGGAAAGCGAACAGACCAACAGTGCCGTCAGCGTCGGCGTACTGGTCGATACCGACTGTTCGATCAAGTCAGCAGGCGCTCTGATCATTCAGATGATGCCCAGTGCCGTGGAAGCGGACATTCAGATCGTCGAAAACATCGTCACCCATCTGAAGCCGGTCAGCCAGATCATCGATGAGATGCAGGATCCCAGCGAGATTGCCAAGGCGATCTTCTCCGACTATGAAGAGCTGGAAACCAGGGAACTGCAGTTCAAGTGCGAATGCTCAAGGGCCCGCTTTGCCCGCGTGCTGTCCAAGCTGCCGGAAAAGGATCTGCAGGAAATGATCGACGAGGATCACGGCTGCGAGGTCGTCTGCAAGTTCTGCGGCAGGAAGTACCGATTCAGCGAGGAGACCCTGCAGGGTTATGTCAACGCCCACAAAGCGCGCAGGGAGAGCAAAGAGAAGAAGAATGAAGCTTAAGATCGGAGACAGGGAACTGGCAAACCGGATAATTGTGGGACCGATGGCTGGAATATCCAACCAGTCTTTCCGCTGCATCATGAAGCAGTTCGGCGCCGCCCTTTCCGTTTCCGAAATGATATCCGACAAGGCCATACATTACAAAAACAAGAAGACCCTGAAGATGTGCGAGGTGCTGGAAGAAGAAAGGCCGATGGCCCTGCAGCTGTTCGGCTATGACATCGATACGATGGTTGAAGGCGCCGCATACATGGATCAGAAGACCGACTGCGACATCATCGACATTAACATGGGATGCCCGGTCCGCAAGGTCGTCCGCAATAACGGCGGCTCGGCGCTGATGAGAGAGCCGCAGCATGCCTACGAACTGGTCAGAGCGATGAAGGAAAGCGTCCGCAAGCCCCTGACCGTCAAGCTGAGAGCCGGTTGGGATCCGGACAGCATCAACGTCGTGGAAATGGCTCAGCTGATGGAAAAGGCCGGAGCGGATGCCGTGACCATTCATCCCCGGGTGAAGACGCAGTTCTACAGCGGCAAGGCTGACTGGAACCTCATCAGGGAAGTCAAAGAAGCCATCAGCATCCCGGTCATCGGCAACGGCGACATCCGCAGCGTTGATGACCTGATCGCCATGGAACAGCTGTGCCGCTGTGACGGCTTCATGGTCGCCCGCGGCTGTCTGGGCAATCCCTGGCTGATCCGTCAGCTGGTCGAGTACGACGAAAGAGGCATCAGGCTGGATCCGCCGACACCTCAGGAAAGGATCGATCAGTGTCTTGACCATGCCAGAAGGCTCTGCGAGCTGAAAGGCGAAAGATCGGCCATCAAGGAAATGCGGGGTCATGCCTGCTGGTACATTGACGGGCTGCCCAAGGCCAACCGGGTTAAGGCCAAGATCAACTTCATGAACACCATGGAGCAGCTTGAGACCATCATGGCTGAATATCTGAAGGCCATGGCTGATGACGATTATTCATATTTCGAAAACTGACCGCCAAAGCGGCCTTTTTTCATAAGAAAACGGAAACCGCGGTTTCCGTTTTCTGTGTTGTTCTGTCTAGTTCAGATCATGCTGCTCATAAGGAGCGGAAAGCGGCTGGTCGAGGATGTCGGGATGCAGAAGGATGTCCTTCAGCAATTCCAGAGCTCTGGCGAAATAGAAGCCGTCACCGATCCTCTCATCAATGGTAAAGCCCATGGAAATGGCATTACGCATTTCATAGGAACCGTCATCATTGAAGAACGGGATCTTCTTAGCCTGATTGATCAGGGCGAAAATGGAATTGGTGCCCCAGTTGATCAGGTGATGATAGACGGCCGACATCCTGATGGAGCCCAGATTGGACACAAAGCAGGAAGAACTGTAGGGATCGACGGTGGCCAGGGCCTTGGGCAGTTTGTCGTTGGCGTTGAGCCAGAACAGCAGTCTGATGAAGGCCTTGAGTATGGGGCGGGGGATCTTGGAGATCCACTGAAGCTGCTGTGACGTATCATCGACAGCTTCCTCGGTCTTGATTTTGTATACTTCAGCGCAGATCTTGTCGTGAATCTGCTGGCAGATGGGAACATCGTTATCATCAGCCGTGATGATCAGAACCGATTCAGCGCTGTTTTCCGTCATCTTGTTCTTGGCGATGAAACAGAAAGAAATGTCCTTGCGCTGATAGTAACGGTTGCCGATGATGAAGCGGTTCATCTTCGGCTTCATGTAGCAGACCTTGGCCAGAGCGGCCAGAATGACGTGGAAATAAGTGTATTTGTACTGCGGCTTTTCCCCGTTCTTTCTCTCCAGATACCGGTCTACTTCCGATACGTCAAAATTATCGAAGAGAACGGCTTCGTTGTCGGCTCTTTCACCGAAGATATAGGGCATTATGGCATGGATCGGATCGCCGCTGGCAGCCAAAGTGCCATCATGTCTGTCGCCGCGTTTTTTCTTCTGCTCAGTCATGGTAAATACCTCCGTTATTACTCCTTAACTATAAACCAAATGTCTTTCGTTGGCAAAAAAGACGGCAGTCTGAGCTGCCGTCAATGCTTATTCTTCTCTGATGCTCTTAATGATCTGCGGAGCAAGCGGTCTGTCCCGGAAGTCGGTCGGCGTGCAGGCAATGCGGTCGACCACATCCATGCCTTCAACGACCTTGCCGAAGGCGGCATAACTGCCGTCCAGATGGGGAGCGTCCTTGTGCATGATGAAGAACTGGGATGATGCGCTGTCCGGGTCGGCGCTGCGGGCCATCGAGATGACTCCGGCCGTGTGCTTAAGCGGATTGTCATGGCCGTTGGCCGCGAATTCGCCGACGATCCGTTCGTCGCTTCCGCCCATGCCGGTGCCGGTTGGGTCACCGCCCTGAATCACGAAGCCTTTGATGACTCTATGGAAGATCAGGCCGTCATAGAAGTGCCTTTGTACCAGTCTGCGGAAATTCTCCACGGTCTTCGGAGCGGCCGTTTCGTCAAGCTCGACTCTGATGATGCCGCCGTCATTCATTTCAATTACGATCATGTTTTTCTCCTATCTGACCTTCATGGCCTTTTCGATTTCTCTCTTCTGGTCCCGTTCCTTGATGGTTTCTCTCTTGTCATAGAGAGCTTTGCCCTTGGCCAGGGCGATCTCCAGCTTGCACAGGCCGCGCTTGAAGTACATCCTGGTCGGGACCACGGTATAACCCTTGATGGCGACGGCTTTCCTAAGCTGTCTGATCTCGTATTTATGAAGAAGCAGCCGGCGCGGCCGGGTCTCATCGTGATTGAAGATGTTGCCGTGGTCGTAGGGAGCGATGTGCATGTCCACGATGAAAGCTTCGCTTCCCTTGAAGTCGATGTAGGCTTCCTTGAACTGCACATGACCCTGACGGATGCTCTTGATCTCGGTACCGGTCAGTTCAATGCCGGCTTCGAAGAACTCCTCGAGGAAGTAGTCATGGCGCGCTCTGCGGTTGAGGGCAATGACCTTGATATTCTTTTCTTCCATAACTCCTTTGATAAAAAAAGACCGGATGGTCTTAAGCGTTCTGGGTAACGATTAACTTGATGATTACCAGCACGAAGAACAGGACGATCGAGCAGAGTGTCACCATGGCGATCACTTTCTCGGGGCCTCTTTCCTTCAGGTTGCTGAACAGGTTAAGTCCGCCATTACCACCGGTGAAAGCACTGCTTACGCCGGCTGATTTTCCGCTTTGTAACAGAACCAGCAGGATGATTACTACTGAGGTGAGCATAATCAATATATCTAACATGTCTAAACTCCTTTGAATTGCTTACTTATTATAACAAACCGAAAAACGTAATTCAACACAGCAGATTCAACGATTTTCACAGGTTTTCCGGTACTTTTAGCGCCGATCAGGGAAGGCGGAAGGTTTTCTGCCTTTCTCTCAGCAGCGAGAATTCCGCATGGGTGATGATGCCGCCGTTTTCGCCGTCCAGTGTCCATTCGCATTCGTCATTGAAGTCGATGGTCAGATGGTCGGCGTGGAAGCTGGTCAGCAGGACGTTGTCTGGCTTGCCGGAAAGCAGCGAACCGACCAGTTCGTTGAGGTCCCTGACATTATCGGTCCTGCTGATGAGAGTTACCTCGAACTGGCCGTCGTCGATCTTACTGTGTTCGATGATGGACGGGGTGAAGCCGCCGACGGAGGTGGAGTTGGAAATGGCGCCTAAGAGGAAATCTCCTTCGATCGTCCGCTCATCGCACTTAAGCACCAGATGGTGGCTGTGCCCGAGTTCCTTGGGAGCGACGGAAATGGCATTAAGCATGTAGGCCAGAAAGCCGAAGGTGTTTTTCATGTTCTGGTCCGTCTTGTAGCTGACGCCGGTAAAGCTGCCGAAGGCAGCGACATAGTTGAAGCAGGTGTCGTTGATTCTGACCAGGTCATAGCGGAACTGCCGGTTGGCGGCAATCGCTTCGACGATCTCCTGGCTGGTTACCGTCCGCTTGCCGTAAAGCGAAAAGGCAAAGTCGTTGCATGATCCCGTAGGCAGGTAGGCGACGGGGATGTCCAGATCATTGCGGACGAGATAGTTGACCAGATAATTAAGGGTGCCGTCACCGCCGCAGCACAGGATGGCTTCATAATCCCGGGAAGTATTGTCCAGGATGGCGTCGGAAGTCAGTCCCTGATCCGGGATGATGGGATAGGAAACCGTCTCAAAGCCCTTCAGAGCGAGTTCTCTGATCAGACTGACGAGCTGGGTTTTGCCGCCGCCTTTTCCGGAGGAGAAGTTGGCCAGCAACAGTATTTTCTTTCGCATTTTCCTCACCTTCTGTTTATCTGGTTCCTAAAAAGGTATATATTAATTATATGAAAAAATTGGGCTTATTACTATTGGCGGTCATGATTTTAACCGGCTGTTCCTCAATACATTCCCACAGCTGGGCGCCGGCAAACTATCAGCAGCCTTCAACCTGTTCAACCTGTGGACAGACTCAGGGGGAGGCAAAGACCGCGGACTTTGAGAAATACAAGATCAAGGCAAATCCGCTCACGGCCGATGTTGCCTATGAATACCATACCATCTGTTCAGAGACGGATGATCCGACTGCTGGAAGCGTCAGCGTTGCTTCCTGGCAGGTTTTTGCCAGCGATGAAACCCATCAGGCCAGAAACGGCTATCAGTGGCAGGTTCTGACCCTGAAACTGAAGATCGGCAATGAGGCCAGCAATCAGTACGGCTTCCGCTATAACTATGTCATCTGCGACTACTATGACATTGAGAGCTTCAGCAAGTCCTATGAGTATGACGAGGAAAAGCAGTACAACACCTTCACGGTCAACTACTTCGGCAAGGACTACGAAGACTGCCGTCTGCGCGTCATCTGCAATAACGGCGAATGGCTTCAGAAAGGTCTTTCCTACTACAAGAACATCACCGTTACCTTCGAAGCCCTGCTTCCGGAAGGCTATGACGGACTGGTCGTCGGCTTACGGGACAGCAGTGTTTCCACCGAAGGAAAGTATTATCTCAATCAGTACTATGAAGAAGACAGCTTCGTGCTGTTCAGAATGGGGGCAGTGAAATGATCAGAGGTAAGGCCGTCAAGTATTTCCTGTTGCCGTTATTGATCTTCATGCTGGAAGTCATCTTCCATCTGTTCATCTTCGGCTTCACGCTCGATAAGACGATCCTGAATTATCTGCTCAGCAGCATTTTCCTGGGCTGCCTGCTTTCCTGTGTCGTTTCCCTGTTCAGGGGCAGAGGACAGAAGGTAATCATGACGCTGATCCTGATCATTCTGATGATCATCTTCGCCGCCATCATGGTCTACTACAACATCTTCCGCACCTTCTTCATGTGGAACACCATCGGCCTGGCCGGCGATGTCACCGCCTTCTGGCGGGAAGCGCTGGCGGGCATCTGGGATTGCCGTTACATGATCCTGGCTCTGCTTCTGCCGCTGGTCATCTATCTGGTTTTCTTCCGTAAGGCGGACCTGAAGTTCAAAGTCAAGCCGTTCATCATTCAGCTGACCTGCGGTCTTTTGGCTCTGGCAATTCTGGTCACGAACATTCTGTACGACGCCGAAAGCCTCAAGACGTTCAGAAGGACGCAGGACGATGCGACCAGCACCTACCTGCGCTTCGGCGCTTTAAGCGGCAGCACCATCGACCTCTTACAGGTCGTTACCGGTTACCAGAACAGCTATTCCGATAACCCTTATTCCGGTGACAGTACTTCATCGCTGTCGATCCCTGACGTTCAGGTGAATCAGGACAAGGTCATCTTCAAGAACGCTCTTGGCATCGACTTTGAGAAGATGATCGCCAGCACATCCAACAATACGATCAGGAACATGCACCAGTACTTCGCTTCCGTAACGGCCAGCGAGCAGAATGAATATACCGGCATGTTTGCCGGCAAGAACCTCATCTTCCTGACCCTGGAAGGCTTCTCCTACCGGGCTGTCAGCAAGGAGCTGACGCCGAACTTCTACCGGATGTACAGCGAAGGCTTCCAGTTCACTAACTTCTATGACTCCCAGTGGGGCGGAAGCACGGCGACCGGCGAGTATTCCAACATCACCGGCAACTTCTACACCAACGCCTCCTGCCTTCCCAACAGCGAAGGCAAGATGATGTATACTTCCCTGGGCAACCTCTTTTTAAGAGGCGGTTACACCAATTTCGCCTATCATGATGGCGTTTCGACCTACTACAGCCGCAATTTGGCCTATCCGGCCATGGGCTACAAGAGATACATTGCGACGGATAACGGCATGAAGCTGGAACACAGTACCTGGCCGCAGTCAGACTACGAGATGGCGGTCGCCACCGTCAAGGACTACATCAGCTGTCCGACTCCGTTCCATGTCTATTACATGACGATCTCCGGTCATACCAACTACACCTTCAAGGGCAACGCCATGGCCCGCCGGAACAAAGACAAGGTCGCCAGCCTGCCTAACAGCGACCTGGTCAAGGGCTACATCTCCACGCAGATCGAGGTGGATAAGATGCTGGGTTATCTGATGGAAGAACTGGAAAAGGCCGGCAAGCTGCAGGATACGGTCATTGCCCTGTGCTGCGACCACTATCCCTACGGCCTGCCCGATGAACCGCTGGCGGAACTGTACGGTCTGGAAGAAAAGAACATCAGAGCCAATTTCGAAGTCTACCGCAACTACTTCCTGTGCTGGTGCGCCTCGATGGAGAAACCGGTAGTCTGCGATGAACCGTGCACCAGCTACGACATCGCGCCGACGCTGGCCAACCTGTTCGGTCTGACCTACGATTCCCGCTTCTTCACCGGCACCGACATCCTCTCCAGCAAGGAGAACATCTGCATCATCAATACCCGGACGGCTCAGGGCGGTTCCTGGAACTGGAAGACCAGGCAGGGAACCTATTACACCGTCTCCAAGAAGTTCGTCCCTTCGGACGAGTGCACGATGAGCCAGGAAGAGATCGATGCCTATGTCAAGATGATCAACGGCAAGGTTGAGAGCATGAAGAAGTATTCCCTGGCCGTGCTGGATCAGGACTACTACAAATACGTCTTCAACAGCGATGGTACCCCCAAGTATCCGCTGAATACGGAAGAATAAAAAAACAAAGAAGGCTGCTCCTTGAAGAGCAGCCTTCTTTTCCAAGCAGTTCAGATGAACAGTTTCTTCTGCAGCCAGGAGGATATCCGGCGGCTGCGGGAGAACAGCATGGAGGCAACACCGACCGTAAGCAGGGGAACGGAAGGCCAGTAGGCCCAGGTTGCCCGGAACTTCCCGGTCAGATAATGGGTAATGAAGATGTTGATCAGAAACAGGAAGACGGAAAGGGCAAAGCTGAGAGATCCGAAGGTCATGAGCTTGCGGTATTCGCCTTCGATCAGTATGCGGACGATGACGTAGAGCAGCGCTCCCGACAGCAGGGTCAGCGGCAGTCCCAGGGGAAGGAACCATTTCATTCTGAACACCAGGTTGATCAGCAGCACGTACAGCGCTACGGCCAGAGTATCAAAGATGATGCAGACAGAGGGACGGGAGAAACTGAAGCGGAAGGGAACGAGAATGAAGACCCACAGCACGATTTCCCCGCCCAGCACCAGCAACGACCAGCTGAGTGAATGGTTCAGACAGAAGTCGACGATGGCGGTGATAAGGAAGGGAATCAGGCACAGTCCGGTGATCAGGGAGAACAGGAAATGACGGTTGATCTTACGGTCGGTGGTCTCCAGATAGTCCTCAAAACGGGGCAGATCGGTCTGCTCAGTTCCGTTAGGATCACTAACCGGCGTGCCGCAGAGCGGACAGACGGTTTCGTAGGAGGCCAACTTGACCCCACAGTGTACGCAGTATGACATGACTAATCCCTCCCGTTGCTTTCGATGAATACTTCGGCACCCAGTTCAACCAGAGTGGAGAAGAAGACTCTCTCCAGTTCGGTCTGGCGGATGTTCCGGGTGAAGTTGAAGACGCAACGGCCGTTATAGCTGATGCATCCCAGCATCGAGCGGCCCAGGAAGGCCCGCCCGAGCATGAAGTCCAGACGCTTTATCCGGCTGCCTATCTCTTCAGGCAGAGTTATGTTGCCAAGGTTGGAAATGGTAGAACAGTACAGCAGGTCGCCGGCCGTAAAGTAGGCGATGAACAGAGCCGGTATCTTCAGAAACAGCGGCGTTATGCGCAGCAGCGGATGGCGCTCAGCGGCAACATTGAAGGAAAACTTGGCCAGCTGCTGTTTTTCCGTGACATAGATGCCCAGGTAGTTTTTGGTGAAGTCAACGACTTCCTTCAGGCTGTAGTCCCCCAGGGAGCCGTAAAGGCCGGGATTGACGAAGGCGGAGAAGTTCCGCAGGGTTCTGCTGGGGAAGAAACGGCGCAGGTTGACCGGAACGGAGATCTTTACCATTCTTTTCCTCTGGCGGCTGCGGCGGTCCATCTTCTGTAGCTGCAGAGCGGAATACAGCAGCAGGGCAGCGCAGAAGGTGCCGACAGGGACGTCAAAGCCATGGGCGATCTCCCGGAGCTTTTCGGAATCGACGCTGCCGGAGATTATCATTGTCTTATTGAAGTCAGTGCGGGTATGCCAGTACTGATAGGACTTCTTTTCGCTGATGCCGATGGTCTTTTCCCGGAAGTAACGCCTGAAGGCGTCCTCATATTCTTCCGCCACCGGTTCCTCATCGCAGCTGAGAATGTATTTCCCCGGCTGTACCCTGTCTCCGTATCTGATATGCAGGTATTCGCTGATCAGCGTCATCAGGAAGGTCATGCCTCCGGTGCCGTCGGTCAGGGAATGGAAGAACTCCACGGCGATGCGGTTGCGGTAATACAGCAGCCGGTACATGAAGCGGTTGTTCTTGCGGAAGTTGATTCTCTGCAGGGGATTGTTGATGTCTTCACTGATCGGCGGCTGGCCGTCAATGTGCTCCAGATAGAACCAGAAAAGGCCATAACGCAGGGTCGTGGCAAAGGAAGGCATTCTCTTCAGCACTCTTTCCTGGGCCTGCTTCAGGATCTCCGGATCGACATCTTCGGTCAGGTCGGCGGAAAGCCTGAACATGGCTGCCCACTGGCTGTTAAGGACCGGCGGGTAGATCTGAGCAGCATTATCCAGCTTGAACCAGTTAGGCATTGATTCACCTCGATAAGATTATAGCATGACCTCTTACAGATAGCGGTCCATCATGTCGTCAAGGTATTCCTTGATCTCGCCGCGGCGGTAGGAGATCATCTCACCTGTCCGGCGGATCTCCCTGGCGGTCTCTTCCAGCCTGCGGACGAACTCCTGACGGTTCTGCTTGGCCTTGCTGATGGACTGGGAAATGTCAGCCCACATGCCGAAGAAACTGTCAGAGATATCCAGCGGATTGCGGGGCTGGTATTCATATTTCTCAACTACGACCTTGTAGCGTTCATAGGCATGCTCAACAGCTTCCTTCCAGGACATGTAAAGCTGTTTCTGGGCATTTTTGCCGATGCGGTGGAAATAGTCGGTATTGTTGCCGGCCTGGATCAGTATCTTGGCCAGGCTTTCGGCGTTTTCTTCGATCTGGATGGTGTTGACGCCGTCCAGGGTATCCTCGGCGGCGCAGCTGTTGCGGATCAGCACGCTGCCCAGACCGGCTGCGGCCGCTTCCCTGACGACGATGCCGTTGGTATCGAAGGTCGAGGGGAACAGAAACAGATCGGAAGCCGAGAAGGCGGTCTTCAGCAGCTTGCGGTCGGAAATGGAGCCGGTAAAGATGCATTCAGCAGTCAGATCCTTCTCTTCAATGTACTGCTGGATCTCCCGGCGGTCGACGCCGTCACCGATGAACAGCATGTGGAAACCGATGCCGTGTTTCTTCAGTTCGCTGAGAGCGTCGACGATGATCCTGATGCCCTTGTACCACATCATGCGGCCGACAAACAGATAGATGGGCTTGCCGTCGTTGAGGCCGCGCTCGCTGCGGAAGGCCTCCACGGCTTTCTTGCTGCTGGCGCCCTTGGTGAAGTCAACGCCGTTATGCATAACGATGTAGTCGCCCTTGTAACCCAGGGACTTCAGGTTTTCCCCGGCGCCGTGAGAAACGGCCCAGACCTCGTCAACTCCCTGAATGTTGCTGACGAGGGCATTGATGGCGACTTCCTGAAGCAGCTTGGAATCGATGGCCTTGCGGATGTCGATGTCAAACTTGGTATGGTAGGTAAGGACGATCGGACTCTTGGTCTGTTCCCGTAATATGCGGGCCAGATAGGTTGAGGTTATCGGACAGTGGGAGTGAATGATGTCAATGTTGCGTTCGTTAAACTGCGTAAGATAAGGCGGATTAAAGGGAATGCCGGTACGGTAACCGACCGCCTTGGTCGTGTCGATTGACGGATAGCGCAGGACCTGGAAATCATAGTTGTCCTGGACACCCGGGAGCTCCGGGGTGGCAACGACGGCGCTTCCCAGCTCTTTCTGAATGATGGAGGCATAATTGAACACCGCATTGGCGACGCCGTCAATCAGAGGAGGGAAGGAATCGTTGATAAGGCAGACATCAAGTTTTTCCATAATATCACCACCCTCATTATATATTGTTGACACCGAAAGACAACTTGCCGGGGGAATGAACACGGTTACATTGCCTCTGAAGCCGGCAATATTGCCAAAAAGCCGGCCATAACCGATAATTTAAGTAAGAAGAGAGGTAATCATCATGGAATTCCGCTTTCTGAAGGAAAACGATCAGGACGTGCTGATCAGGCTGACGCAGACCTTCCGCCATCAGCAGATCAGCCGGGAAAAGGCGTCCGACATTCTGAACAACAGGAAGATACTGGTAGCCGCAGCCCTGCAGGAACAGGAAGTCGCCGGCTATACGCTGGCTTACCTTCTGCCGCGGCTGGATAACGGCAGAGACATGATGATGATCTATCATCTCTTAGTCCAGGAACAGTTCCAGCGTCAGGGCATCGCGACCCGGCTGATGAAGATGCTGCTGGAGTATTCAAAGGAATACGAGATCCATTACACCTGCCTGATCACCCAGCAGGATAACGAAAAGGCCATTGCCCTGTATAAGAAACTGGGCGGAACGATCCATCCAACTAATAATACAGTATTCTACTGGTACGGCAGTGGACAGCCGCAGATATGAAAGCATAAGGCCAAAAGAAAATCGATCTGCATGCAGATCGATTTTCTTTTCCCTAATTCAGTTTACGTAAAGTGAAATCGTCGAACATCAAACAGCCGTCGCCGAACTTCACCTTCAGCATGCCGCGCTTTCTTCCGAACTCATTTTCAGACAGAGGATAGAGCCTGAAGGACGTTTCGTCACCGTCAATCAGCGCATTGGCATAAAGTTCGTCTTCTTTCAGATAGACTTCATCGATGATGAAATCATCTTCTTCAGGATGCTCGTATTTTCCGCAGAATCCTTCCCATTTGGACTTGTCAGGATCCTTTACAGCAATGTCCTCTATGGATACTACCGGATCGGGTTCTTCATCACGGGCAATCGCCCGTAAACCATCCCAGAAGGTTCCGAAGGCTCTGAGGTCCTGATAATCGCGGCAGCTGAAGATTATAAGCACTCTGTCCTCATCAACGTAATGTTCGAAAAAGGTTTCCAGACCGGGCATGCCGCCGGAGTGGCTGACGATCAGACCGTGATCATCGTCATTTTCAATGCACCAGCCGAAGCCGTAGCCTTCATCGTCTTCATCAATGTATTCCTCACCGCTGTTCAGCTTCACGGGCGTGAACATTTCCATCTGCTCGTCATGAGTGAGCACCTTTTCTTCTCTCAGGGCTCTGTCCCAGGCCAGCATGTCGAAGATGGTGGTGTACAGATAGTCACAGCCGTTGAGGCCGTCCGAACCTACCACATAAGGGGCACTCTCTTCGGAAACATCGGAAGGAGCGTAGCTGCCGTCAGCTTCCAGCACCATGTTACGGGCAATGTAATCGGAAGGTCTGCCGTCCCTGCGTGTATGCAAGATGGCGGAAGCCTTCATACCGGCAGGCTCAAGGACATTCTTTTTCAGGAACTCTTCAAAGCTGACACCGGAGAGCTTTTCCACCAGATTGGCAAGCAGGCAGTAGCCGATGTCGGTATACCGGAACGTTTCTCCGGGAGCGTGGGAGGCTTTTTCGCCGCTTTCCCGGATGAAGCTGAGGATCTCGCTGCAGGGTGGGATCCGGTGTTCGTCTTCCCATGCCGGGCAAACCCAGTTTTCCGTTTCAAAGTCGTCGGGCATTCCGCTGGTGTGAGTCAGCAGATGGCGGACCGTAACGCCCGGGTAAGGATAATCGGGGAAGTATCTGACGTACTCGTCGTCAAGGTTAAGCTTGCCCTCTCTGACCAGCAGCATGACCGCCGTGGCGGTAAACATCTTGGTGACCGAAGCCATCTCGAAGATGGTGTCTTCCTGCATGGGAAGCTTATTCTCAGCATCGCGGAAACCGTAAGCGCCTTTGGAGACGATCTTGCCGTTTTCGACATAAAGCCAGACGCCGTTGAAGGAGCCCTTTTCATGCGCCTTACGGGCAAAGTTTTCCATTAATGATTTCTTATCCATGTGAACATGTGCAGCCCCATCGGACTGCTTTCCTTTCTTATCAGTTGCATTGACCTTCTCCATTATACATTAATTTTATCGGTCGAAAAAAAGAAAAAGGCCTGCCGAGGCAGGCCGGAATGAAAGATCAG
>JAFZBT010000035.1 GCA_017561615.1 Erysipelotrichaceae bacterium | reverse complement strand
TGCCGAAGTCCAGAGCCAGACCGGCATTTACATAGTCCTGAGCAGTGTTCGGATATAACCAGACAAGGCTCGGGCCGGTTCCTTCGGTAACTGATGAGTAGACCTTGGCTTCGAAACCTTCAAGAGTCTGAGTCTGCTGAACGACTTCCCACTTGTCCTGAGAAGCGTTGAAGGCCTCGACGATCTCCTGAACCATTTCTTCGTCATGGTCGGTCAGAGTGTGCCAGAAAGTAACCTTGACCTTTTCTGTCGGCTTCTTTTCACCGGAGCAGCCGGCGAAGGAGAAGAGTAACAGTACAGCAAGTAATGCGCTTAAGATTTTCTTCATAATTTCCTCCTCTTAATTACTTGTCGTTTTTATTATAGTATCTTTCCCTTCCGAATTAAATAGCGAAAGCCACCTTGTTAAGGGAATCCATCCGCTTCACAAGGTTCCTTTTTTCCCGGTCCCCTACCGGGGCGCCAGGCAGACGCAACCGGGAAAACGGTGCTATAATAACAGGGTAGAAAAACAGGAAAGTGAGCTGAGAAACATGACAAAGGTAGACATCTTTTCAGGATTTTTGGGCGCCGGCAAGACCACGCTGATCAGAAAGCTGATTGCGGAAAGCTACGCCGGGGAGAAGATCGTGCTGATTGAAAACGAGTTCGGCGAGATCGCCATTGACGGCGGCTTTCTGCAGGACGCCGGCATTGAGATCAGGGAGATGAGCCAGGGATGCATCTGCTGCTCGCTGGTCGGCGACTTCCGGGAAGCCCTAGGCAAGGTGCTGGCGGAAATGCACCCGGAAAGGATCATCATCGAGCCTTCCGGCGTCGGCAAGCTGTCCGACGTCATCCGCGCCGTCCAGAAGGTCGGCAGCGATGAGCTGCAGCTCAACAGCTTCACCACCGTCGTTGACGTCAACAAGTGCCGGATGTACATGAACAACTTCGGCGAGTTCTTCAACGACCAGATCCAGCATGCCAACTCCATCATTCTCAGCCGCACGCAGAATACCGACGAGAAGAAGACCGAGGAAGTCGTTGAACTGCTCAGGGCAGCCAACCCCAAGGCCACCATCGTCACCACCCCCTGGGATCAGCTGACCGGACAGGACATCCTCGACACCCTGGAGCACCGCAACACCCTGGAGGCCGAGCTGCAGAAGCTGGCTCAAAAGACCACGGAAGAAGAACATCACCATCATCACCATCATCACCACGATGAAGATCAAGAGGAACATGAACATCATCACCGTCATCATGATGAAGAGGAAGACGAAGATGATGAACATGAGCATCATCACCATGATGAGGACGAAGAGGAAGAGGAACACGGACACCATCATCACCATCATGAACATGATGAAGAAGAACATGAGCATGAGCACCACCATCACCACCATCATCACGGCGATGAGGACGATGACCATGACGCCGACGAGATCTTTGACAGCTTCGGCTATGAGACCAGCCGCCGCTTTGACCGTCAGGAGATCGAAGACATCCTGAAGCAGCTGGATGACCATGACCGCTACGGCTTCATCCTAAGAGCCAAGGGCATCGTGGCCGGCAAGGACGGCAGCTGGATCCACTTTGACTACGTTCCCGAAGAGATCAGCGTGCGCACCGGCAACGCCATCAGCCGCGGCCGCTTCTGCGTCATCGGTTCGGAAATGAACTTTGAAGCTCTGGAAGAGCTCTTCCGGGGGTAAGAGGAAAGCAAGATGCGTAGAGAAGTACCGATCTATCTGATCACCGGCTTTCTGGAAGCCGGCAAGACCAGCTTCATAAAGGAGACTCTGCACGACCCTTCCTTCAATGACGGCAGCTCGACGCTGATCATCGTCTGCGAACAGGGCGAAGTCGAATATGAACCGGACGAAAAGTACATGGACAGCTGCCATCTGGAATACATCAGAAGCGAGTCCGACCTCAGCGCTGAGTATCTGACGGAGCTGGAAGACCGTTATCAGGCTACCCAGATCCTGATCGAATACAACGGCATGTGGCAGCTGAAGACCCTTTTCGACAACAAGCCTGACCACTGGCTGATCTACCAGTCGATGATGTTCATCGACGCCACTACCTATGAAGCCTACAACCAGATGTTCCGCAACCTGATGGTCGAGAAGATCAACAACTGCGAACTGGTGATCTTCAACCGGGTCGACCCCAACCGCGACGTCACCCTGCTGCACGCCATGATCCGGGCCGTCAACCGCCGCCGGCAGATCTGCTACGAATACCCCGACGGCACCACGCAGTATGACGATACCGTCGATGAGCTGCCCTTCGACTTTTCCCAGAAGGACATCGCCATCGACCTGGAGGATTATGCCGTCTGGTACCGCGACATCGCCGAGGACTATTCCCGTTATGAGGGCAAGCGGCTGCACTTCACGGCCGAGATCGTCAGAAACCGCTATACCGACGACCAGTACACCATCGGCCGGCCGGTCATGACCTGCTGCGTAGCCGACATCACCTTCCGCGGCCTGATGTGCGAAAACCGGACCGGAAGGAAACTGAAGATGGAACACTGGTATGACGTTGCCGCCGATGTCGTGGAGAAGTACAGCGAAGGCTATGGTGGCCTGGGACCGGTGCTGGAGATCGTCGAAGCCAGCGAATGCGAAAAGCCGGAAAACGAAGTGGCGACTTTCTATTAGAAAGCGGCAAACAGACAGACAAAAAGGAGAACCCTTCCGGGTTCTTCTTTTCTGTCTCTGAATGCTTACATGCAGGCCTGCAGGAATTCCGCTGTCCGCGGGCTGGCGGGAGCGCTGAAGATGACTTCCGGACGGTCATCCTCGACGATGACGCCTTCATCCATGAAGACGATCCGGTCGGCCACCTCCCTGGCGAATCTCATTTCGTGGGTCACGATGATCATCGTCAGCCCCTCAGCCGCCAGATCGCGCATGACATTGAGCACTTCCTGAACCATTTCTGGGTCAAGGGCTGACGTCGGTTCGTCGAACAGCATCAGCCTGGGCTCCATGCACAGCGCCCGGGCGATCGCCACCCGCTGCTTCTGGCCGCCGGACAGGGTGCTGACCGCCGCCTGAGCGAAGCCGGCCATTCCTACCTTATCAAGATAACTGACCGCCTTTTCCTGAGCTTCCCTACGGCCGGTCTTCAGCACGCTGAGCTGCGGGATCACGCAGTTTTCCAGCACGTTCATGTTACTGAAGAGGTTGAACTGCTGGAAGCACATGCCCACCTGCGCCCGGTAGGCGTTGATGTCCCCGGTCTTCAGAATGTTTCGCCGAACACCCTTATCTCGCCACTGTCCGGCAGTTCCAGCAGGTTGATGCAGCGCAGAAGGGTCGACTTTCCCGAGCCGCTGCGGCCGATCAGGCAGACGACTTCTCCCTGCTCGACATTGAAATCCACGCCCTTGAGAACTTCCAGCCGGCCAAAGCGCTTGTGAATGTTTCTGATTTCAACCAATGACATGGCGGTCACCTTCGTTTCTGCCGCTCATGGCCAGGGCCATGGAGTGGGGGTTGGTATCGCTCATCGGCAGCGACACGCTGTCCTGACTGATGCGCTTTTCGATGAAGTTGAGAATGACGCTGGCGGCAGCGGTAAGCAGGAAATAGATCAGGGCCTCAAGGAAATAGGTCTCGGTAAACAGGAACGTGGATCCGGCGATCGACTTGGCCTGGAACATCAGTTCGGTGATGGAGATGATCATCAGCACGGAACTGTCCTTGATATTGACGATCAGTTCGTTGCCGACCGCCGGGAAGGCGTTCTTCAGCGCCTGGGGAAGAATGACCTTCATCATCGTCTGCCGGTTGCTCATGCCCAGTGCCCTGGCCGCTTCCGACTGGCCGACATCCACGGACTGAATGCCTGAGCGGATGATCTCGGCCATGTAGGCGCCGGTATTGACGGATATGACGACCATGGCTGCCTGCAGGCAGCTCCAGTGCAGAGCATCCAGCAGCAGGTAATAGATGAACAGCGCCTGTACCATCATCGGGGTGCCGCGGAAGATGCTTATGTAGATGCCCAGTATCATGTTGACGATCTTCTTCAGGATCCGGGCAGCCGGGGAGGCGTTATGATCCGGCTTTACGGCCCTTATGCCGCCCACGATCAGACCGATCACCAGGCCCGCCAGGGTTCCCGTGAGGGCCACTGACAGGGTCGTCCGGATCCCCAGCAGAAGGCTGGTGCCGTATTTCCTGAGGATCTTTATGATGTTGCTGATGAACAAGGCTATTCACCTGCCGGCTGTCTGTCCGTAGCTTCCAGCATCAGCTGCTGGCGGTCGGCTTCGCTGATGCTGTCAAGGGCCGCCTGAAGGCTGTTGAGCAGCTCCGTGTTGCCCTTCTTTACCGCGATAGATACGGAAGCGTCCTGTTGGCTTCCGGAAAAGCCGCTGCCGTCAGTAAAGCGCACATAGGTGAGGGAGGGATTGGCAGCGGTGACGCCGATGGCGACCGGCAGTTCCGAAGTGACCGCGTCGATGCCGCCGGCCAATAAGGCCTGAATGGCGGCCGGGAAGGTCTCGGCGGCCGGCATGTGGATGACGCCGGGGATCTGCTCGATGATGTCGTCGTAAACGGTGTTGATCTGGCCCTGAACCTTATGGCCGGCCAGCTCGGCAATGCTGCCGATCCCGGTCAGCTCTCCGTCCTTGCGGACGATGATCACTTCTTCCGATACGTAATAAGGAGTGGTAAAGTCGACGACTTCCCGGCGGTCCGCCGTGTCGGTCATGCCGGCAATTACGGCATCGATCTGATCGTGCTGCAGCGCCGGGATCAGATTATCCCAGTCCAGCTTGACGACCTGTACTTCCATTCCCAGCTTTTCCGCCAGCAGGCTGGCGATGACGACGTCGAAGCCGTCGGCGTAGTCAACCGAGGAAATGGCGACCGTCGTAGCGCCCGGGGTCGTGGTCGTCCAGTTGAACGGGGCGTAGTTGCACTCCATGCCTACCCTTAAGACCGGCTTTTCGGACGGCTGCCGGTCATTGCCGGACGGGCTGCAGCCGGCAAGCAGTAAAACAACTGATAAAATGATTAAAACCTTCTTGAAACTCATATGATGTCCTCCTTGTTTCAAAACAATAAAACCGTACATGCCATCACGTACGGTCATTAATGAAACAGTAACGATCATATGTAATAGCGCCTCTTCCGTTAAGAAGGAGTGACATGGATCTTCTCCATGCCCCCACGCATAATGCCTGCCGGCATTACCGTTCGGCGGCGATTGCCTTTCACCAGATTCTCTGCCTGCCGGCTCCCCTGGCTACTCATCTGCGCCGCTACCTCTATGTAGTTTTATTAATACTAAATTATATATATCCGCTTTCCGTTGTCAAATGAAATTTCCGTATTTTTTCCGGAAACCGGCGCCCGGAAGGCAGAAAACCGGTCACTCAGCCGTCTTCAGCGTGCTACAATAGGGAAAAAGGAAGGAAAGCATCATGGAATACAAACGCATCGATAATGTCATCATTGCCCGCATTGACCGCGGGGAGGAGATCGTGGAAACCCTCAGGCTGATCGCCGAAAGGGAAAACGTCACCCTGGCCAACATCAATGCCCTGGGCGCCGTTGACGACTTTACCGTCGGCGTCTATAACGTCGACAGGCAGCAGTACTTCCGAAACGACTTTCAGGGAGCTTATGAGATCGTCTCGCTGACCGGCTCAGTCAACACCATGGACGGCGAATACTACAGCCACCTGCACATGTGCGCGGCCGATGAAGAAGGCAGGGCCTTCGGCGGCCACCTCAACCGGGCCGTCGTCTCGGCTACCTGCGAGATGTTCATCTACGTTCTCGACGGTACGGTAGACCGTTTCAGGGATCCTCTCACCGGGCTCAATCTCTTCAAATTCTAGTTAAGAAACCCAAAAGAATGGTATAATGAAAAAAGAAAACACAGGAGGATATTATGACCTATAAATTAGTATTAGTCAGACACGGCGAAAGCGAATGGAACAAGCTGAACCTCTTCACCGGCTGGACAGACGTAGACCTGACCGAGACCGGACACCAGGAAGCGGCCAACGGCGGCAAGCTTCTGAAGGAAGCCGGCTTCAGTTTTGACGTCTGCTACACGTCCGTACTGAAGAGAGCCATCCATACCGCCAACCACGTTCTGTTTGAACTTGATCAGGAATGGATCCCGGTCATCAAGCACTGGAGACTCAACGAAAGACATTACGGTGCCCTGCAGGGCCTCAACAAGGCTGAGACAGCCGCCAAGTACGGCCAGGAACAGGTCACCTTATGGAGACGTTCCTATGACGTCCAGCCGCCGGCACTGGAACCGGATGACAAGCGCAACCCGGCCAATCAGCCGATCTACGCCGATGTCGATCCCGCCGACCTGCCGCTGACCGAATGCCTGAAGGACTGCGTCGCCAGAGTCGTTCCCTACTATGAAGGAACCATCAAGGAAGACATGAAGGCCGGCAAGAAGGTCATCATCGTTGCCCACGGCAACTCCCTGCGTTCGCTGGTCAAGTACCTGGACAATATCTCCGATGAGGAGATCGTCGGACTCAACATCCCCACCGGCGTCCCGCTGGTCTACGAACTGGACGAACAGTTCCAGCCCGTCACCCATTATTACCTGGGAAATGCCGACGAGATCGCTGCCAAGGTCAACGCCGTCGCCAACCAGGCCAACGCCAAGAAGGGTTAAACATTACCGATAACGCATAAAGGAGCAGCAAATGCTGCTCCTTTTGCATGCCTTAAAGCGCTGTTACCGGAATTCGATGACCAGAATCTTGCCAAGTCCTTCCGCCAGTCTCTGCAGTGTTCTGATGGAAGGATTGGCCGTCCCGTTTTCCAGCTTGCTGATGTCAGACTGAGCGATGCCGGTTCTTTCAGATAATTCCTTCTGCGTCATTCCGGTAGTCGCTCTGGCCTCAATCATGGCCTTAATGATCTGATATTCCGGCTGAAGAGCCTCCCACTCTTTCCTAAACTCCGGGTCCTTGAGATCCTCATTCAGAATATCTCTGAAATATCTGGGCATTTCGTCACTTACCTCCTCTGCTCAGAAAACGCTGTCTCCTCTTTTTTGCTAATTCTATCTCCTGAGGCGGCGTTTCCTGTGTTTTCTTAACAAAGCCATTGGTCATGATTATTCTTTTGCCATAATAGAAGAAATACAGGATCCTGACAGAGTTTGAACTGTAAGCCGCTCTGATCTCAAAGATTCCGTCATCCAGATGCTTTGAATATGGTTCGGTAACCCGGTTTCCGTATTGTTCCAGAAGTTGCATTATCATTTCCACTTTTGCCTTCATCTTCTTATCAAGACTGCGCAGGAATTCCTCAGCCGGACAGGTTCCGTCATTCTCCTGGAAAAACTCAATAATGAACATTCATGACTCCTCCATTATATAGGATATATCCTATATTTTCAACAGGCATTTCCGCTCTGCACCTTATTCTTGTCGGAGATCATCAATATTCCTTAAAAGCACAAAAAAACCGGCGACTTGCTATTTTTGCAGGGGCAGGCCCAACTATCTTCGCCGATGAAGTGCTTAACTTCTGTGTTCGGGATGGGAACAGGTGTGACCACTTCGCTATAATCACCGGATCTTTT
>JAFZBT010000034.1 GCA_017561615.1 Erysipelotrichaceae bacterium | reverse complement strand
TTAAGCAATTGGGTCATCTTTTCTCTTTCCTGATCGGAGAAACCGGCGCTGAAGTGGTTGGCAGCCGGATTCTTGATGTCGATCTCTTCGTGGGCGACATTGAGATCACCGCAGTAGATCACCGGCTTTCTTTCATTCAGCTTATTAAGGTGCTTAAGAAGATCTTCTTCCCACAGCATCCGGTAATCCAGCCTAGCCAGCTGCTCCTTGCTGTTGGGAACATAGGCGTTGACCAGATAGAAGCTGTCGTACTCCAGTGTCATTACCCTTCCTTCCCGGGGATGGATTCCGTTATCCTCAAAATCAAGCATGATGCTGATCGGTTCCTTCCTGCTGAAGACAGCCGTCGAACTGTAGCCTTTCCGCTCGGCTGAATGAAAATACTGATGATACCCGGGAAGATCCAGACTTACCTGATCCTGCTGGCATTTGGTCTCCTGCAGGCAGAAGATGTCAGCGTCAAGGCCATTGAACACTTCCAGAAAGTTCTTGCCTAAGACAGCTCTTAAGCCATTGACATTCCAGGAAACCAGCTTCATTCTTCTTCTCCGGTAAAGATGATATCCTCTACTTCGCCAATGTACATGGTGTGAGGAGCTTCAGCGGCGTAATATCTTTGCATGGCATCCTGGGGAATGACTGCCTGATCAAAGTCCTTCCAGTAGATCTTCCGGCATACGATCGTTGCCTTCGCTTCGGCAAAGCTGACGCTATCACCGCAGCTGACCGGCGTCAGGGACGTACGGGAAACCTTATCGATGTCCCGCCCACTGGTGCTGCCGAGCAGACCCAGATCACGCCGGTAATTCTCGTCATAGAAGCTGACGGTAAAATGATCATTGGCTTCCAGATACTGATGAGTGTAGCGGCATGGCTTGATGTAGACCGTGACGATCGGCTTTGACCACAGCGTTCCCAGTGAGCCCCAGGAAACGGTCATGGTGTTGAAGTCGTCAATGTTTCCGCTGGTAACCAGCGCCCAATGCTTGTCGAACAGTTCAAACATCTTACTAATGGTATCCTTCATGCTGTCTCCTTCTTTCTTTTGGTCACATATACGGCATACCCGGGTTTCCCCGGCATTGCATGATATCTTAATTATGTTGTACTTAGATGTTACTTTCATTATAGAATACTTTCCTATGTTTCACCATAACATGCCATCAAATGAAAAGAATAAAACAAAAGAGGATTCGCCTTTGCAAATCCTCTTTCTCATATTCTAAGGTTTCAGTATGTTAGTTGTTGGCGATCTTTCTCTTCATTACTACGTAGATCATTCCCAGCAGACCGATTACAGTCATGCCGGCTCCGACGTAGAACTTGGTGTAGGAATCACCGGTCACCGGAACAGGTACGTATTTGTTAGTAATCGTCAGGGTGGTCTGGATCGATGTCGTTTCAGAAAGCTCATAGTTCGGAATATTGGCTTCTTTTACGGACCAGATATATTCATGACCCTTATCGTCGTATAATGACAGATTCTTCCATGTGTAAGTCCAACCGTCAGTGGCCGTAAGCTCGACTACAGCATCTTCCATGTCTTCGACAACTTCGCCGTCACGCAGCAGGGTGACTTCAATGCTGTCAGGACGTACCTGGTTTTCATCATAGTTGTCATCCCAGTACTTAATGACCTCAATGTCAGCGATGGCAATGTTGGTGATGTCCTTGTCGCCCTTGCCGCTGTAGATGGTTCTGTAACCGTCGATCGGCTGTTCTTCAACACGGTAAGTATACTTGTTGCCTTCAGCATCGGTTTCAACCAGTTTCTTGAAGGTGTATGTATCGCCGTCCCATACAGGTTCGACATTCAGCTTGGTTTCCTTGCCGTCAGCATCTATCTGATACAGATCCAGCTTAACAAGTGATTCGTTGTCATGCTGAGCGAGGATATCATACCAGGTCTTGGTTCCGACTAAATCGATGTAGTCAACGACCTGCTTGTTGATGATCTCATAACTGGTTACCGTACCGTTGGTTTCATAGGATACGTCGATCCAGTGGTCAACACGGCCTGACGGTTCAGCATCATTTACAGCATAATACTGAATCGGCAGATAGATGTCTACGACACCGTTAGCCTTCTGATAGGCCTTGACGCCGGTTTCCTTGCCGGTGTTAAGTTCCTTAGTCCAGCCGACTTCCGGAACTGCCTGATAGCCGTTGGCATCGAAGTTTTCAATCTTGATCTCAACTCCGTCAACGCTCAGGTGGCTGATGTGATAGAGTTCATCCGGTGTGCAGGTGATGACCTTAGCTTCGCCATAGGCTCTGCTTCTCCAGTCGCCCTGTTCGGAAATGGTTCCGCCAACGCCGCCTTCGATCAGCTCGTCAACGGTGCACTTCAGCAGCATCGGGACGATCTCGCCGAAGATGACAGTTGAGCATCTGGTTCCCATCCAGCCGATATCGAATCCGCTGGCGCTCAGGTCGGCGATACCGACGAAACCGCTCTGGAAGGTGTCATAGTCCTTGCCGGTGGCAAAGGCATGCAGCTTTCCGCCCTTTACCTCAAACTGAGTATACTTTACCGCAGTAGGATCAGTAGAAGTCAGTTTGACAGTATGGATGGTCTTTTCAATTCCCTCGCTGAGCATGACTGTTTCGATTCTCGGGTCACCGGACTGACCAACGATGTCGATGTCGACAAACGGAAGGACCATGTTGCCGGAAGTAGCTCCATCAATCTTGACGTTGATGTCGATGGAGACGCCGCCAATGCTGTGGGGGTAATCAACCGGTCCAACTTCAAGAGCGTCATCGTTATCCGGATTGTTCAGCAGGATACGCATCTTGTTTCCGGACTTGGTCTTGATCAGATCAACGTTGGAAACCGTCAGAGTGACGTCTCTCTTCTCACCGTAGTTATCCTTATCCAGCATGGTTGCGCCGTTCGGGAAGGTAACGGTGAAGTAGTGATCCGAAGTAACATTGCTGATCGTTGAAGAAGCAATGGTCGGATAGTAATAGATGCCGTCGCTTTCAACCTTGAACTGTCTGTCAGCGTCATCGGTAACTTCCTTTCCGGAAGCATCATACTCAGTAAAGGTTGCCTTGCTGATCAGCAGCTCATTGAACTTGACGCCCGGAGCAACGATGGTATCGGTGTTGACACCCTGATTGATCTTCCAGCTGCCAGAGCCGTTGGTAACATCAACGGTTTCGGCGCCCACAGGATCCATGTCATAAGTTCCGGTATAGATGTTTGTCGGATACTTATAGACGTATACAACATCACCCTGTTTATACGATGTGGAATAGTCCTTTACGGGCGCTTCCTCAACCGTATAATTGATGACCTTGCCTGTGCTGCTGTCGTAGACAGGTACGTCTGTGAACTTGCCCTTCCACTCATGATCTGCGTTTTCAGAAATGGTGATGGTCTGAACCGTCTTGTCACCATTCTTCAGATACACAGTGATGCTCTCAGGGCGGGTTCCGTCCTCATTATTGTTATCGTCCCAAGTCTTGACAACGTCAATGTCGGTATTGAGCGTGGTAGCTGCCTTTGAAGGCAGGGTAACCAGTCCGATAACCATGAAGATTGATAACAGTACTACTAATAATTTTGTTCTTTTCATACACTAAAACCCCTGAAATCAATATTTCTACGCCTATAGTATACTACTATCTTATTATTCCATGCAAACAAATTGCGTTAATTTTCCGATATTTCTGCGTTATTTTTTCAATAATTTCCAACAAATCGGCTCTAATCAGACCTCTGGTTGCTTTTCCCCGTCTGAAAACCGGCTTTTCAGCCGGATACAGGCAATTCATTGATCACTTTCATTGTAGCTGCCGGCCAGATGAAGGGCCGCCTTGGCGCAGGCCGGACCGACCAGTTCATAGAGCACGCTGGTCGCCAGGATGATGTTGCTGAGGGCTTCGCCCGTCTCGCCGCCCAGGACGCGGGCTCCCAGTGCTGCCAGACCGATGGCTACACCGGCCTGCGGAATCAGAGCCAGACCCAGGTAGTTTCTGACCGTTCTGCTCTTTCCGGCAATGATGCAGCCGGCATACGCTCCGGCATACTTGCCGATGATCCTGATCAGGAAATAGGCAGTAACGATGCCGGCAAGGGATGCGCCGGCTACCGAGCCGCTGCCATTGACCAGAGCTGCTATGTTGAGATTGGCACCGGAGCGGACGAAGAACAGCAGAAGTACCGGTACGGCAAAGCTGTTCATCTGCTCAAATATCGCATCACTGCTGCGGTTGGAAATGAGCGCTCCCATGGCCATGCAGCCAAGCAGCGGCGAAATGCTGAACAGTGAGCAGACGGCGCAGAAGATCAGCATGCTGGCCAGCGTGACGATCAGCCGCTCATCTTTGGGCAGATCATCCATGACACGGGACAGCAGCCAGCCGATCGCTGCTCCCAGCAACATCAGCAGGACCGTTTCTATCAGAGGCAGGATGACGGAATGGAAGCTGATGCTGCCGGCCTGGGAGGCCGAGACGACCGAGATGACGATGCTGTATTCAATGAGACCGACCAGATTGTCCAGAGCGATGACCTGGATCAGAGTATTGACGAATTCGCCGCGGGCCCGGGTCTGTCTGATGGTCATCATCGTGCTGGCGGGAGCCGTTGCCGAGGCCAGAGCCGCCAGAACGATCGAGAATCCCAGGTCAACACGGAAGATGAAACGGATCACGCAGAAAACCGCCGCCATCGTCAGCAGGCATTCACACAAGGTGATCGCCAGAACATGGAAGCCGTTGCGACGGATCGCTTCAACCTTGAAGTATTCACCCGTTGAAAAGGCGATGAACGCCAGGGCAATGTCGCCGACGAAATCGCTGTGCGCAATGAAACTGACCGGAATGACGTTCAGGACGTGCGGTCCAAGCAGGATGCCGGAAACGATGTAGGCTGTGACATTGGGCAGTTTCACCAGTCTGGTAAGGTAAGTCATCAGGTAGCCGCCGATCATCATCACGGCAAGGGAAACAATGCTGCAGGTCACTTCCGAACAGTTCTGCAGATACTGAGCAATATTGGTCATTTATGCCTGAGAATGCCTTTCTGACATAATTATAACCGCGTTTTGCGGCCAGGAAAACCCAAAGCGGAAAAAAGACTGCCTCAGCAGTCTTAATGACTATTGCCATTTCTCCCGGCTGCGCCTGACGATGACCTCGTTGAGCTTCTCCCAGTCATCAACTGTCAGTTCCCGTCCCAGCTGCCTTTCGTAGTCAGCGACCAGCTGACGGCGGCGGCCGTCTACTACGATCCATTCATCCAGCGTCAGCGGCACGTAATCGGAATACATGCAGAAGGTATTGATCAGCCGGAAGGGTGTCTTTTCGATCTGGCCGTCTATGCCGTAGCGTTCCACTTCCGAAAGCCTTTCAATGACCTTTGAGAGATAATACTCGTCAAAGGTGTTGTGAATGTGGCCGTAGAGCATGTAGGTCAGCGGCTGTCCTTCCCGGTCCCGGCGGTACTGGTGATTGTAGAACGGCATCGGATAGTGGCACAAAATGACTTCCCGGCTGCCGTCCCTGATCTCATAATAGACAGCTACGTTTTCAAAGGTGTCGGTGAATTCCCGGTCGTCCAGGTAGAAGCCGTCATGGTTGCCTTCGACCAGCGTGATCTTCCCCCGTAAGCGGTTGAGGATCTCCCAGGTCTCCCGGCCGTTGCCGAAGGAAAAGTCGCCGACCACGAAGACGTCATCATCATCGGTGACTCTCTCGTTCCATTTCCGGATCATGTATTCATGCATTTCAAACATCGTTTCAAAGCCGCGGTGATCCATGTCCTCGCAGAAGCGGTGATGGAAGTGCGGATCGGAAATGTAGTATTTCATGGCTTGCCTTTCTATGACCGGAAAACCGGTCCCGTTTAATTCTAAAGCTTCAGCAGGACGGCACCGTTTCTGACGATGACGTTGCTGTTGTAATAGAAGGGGGTATGCTCGATCAGATGGAACAGGGCCGCAATGGCATCGACCAGATCGCTTCTTTCGGGATGGCTGACGCTGTAGCCGATGCACACAACTCTCATCAGGCCGTAGGTAGCGCACAGCCCCCGGTAAGCTTCCGTATCGTCAAAGCGGTCATCCACGAACGGAAAGCTCTCATAAAGCATGGAGTTGTTGATGACGTTCTCGAAGATGGCCATCCAGTCAGGAAAACGGCTTTCAAAGACCGCTCTGTCCTGTTCGTACAGCTGCGGCGAAGTCTCATAGCGCTCGGCCAGAAGCTCAACGATCTCATAAAGATAACTCTGACGTTCCGTCAGCCGGTTAAGAATGTCGATGACCAGATGAAGGGGATCAGCACTGTTGTGATAATCAGCGGTGAACTGCTCTTCATTGACCTGCAGGCAGATGTTTCTGATCCGCTGGGCCAGAGGCAGGCTTCTGTCCTTCAGCATCTGCTGAAACTTCATGACCAGCTTCAGGGAGACAGCTCCGGCATCCATTCTGATGACCGGTTCGCTGGCCAGGGAAACCTTCTTCATGTTCAGACTGTCCGCCTCCATCAGCATTTCCACGACCTTTTCGCAGGCTGACGAGCAGCAGGCCAGCTGCTGATCGCCGATCTGCCGCAGGGAACGGGGATAGAGGTCGCAGATCCTGGGAAGGTAATCCAGCCGGTCCTCCGTGTAAAGCATGCACAGACCGTTCTCCAGCAGATGGCAGTTTCCCATCCAGTCATGGGATATCAGGGCGTAGCGCTCCTCGCTGACTTCAGGCGGCTGACAGAAGGCAACGTCGATCCTTTCCCTCAGCCGGCGCCTGCAGGGCATGCCGATAAGCCGGGTATACTCCCGGAAGGAAATCGGTATGCGCCAGCCGTTGCAGCAGGTGTGCCGGCACCGGTCCGCCTTGCACTTGAAGTCCGGATAATACTCCGGCACGATCCAGATGGTTTCTTCAGTCTTCATGATGAAATCATTATAAATGAAAAACGGCGGCTGTGAGGAAGATTTCGTTCTTCGGACACCCGCAGCTGCCGTATTTCCGTTAATTCAATATCGAATCGTCTCTCTGCGGACGATCATCTAGTCCTGGTACTGTTCAATGACTTCCTGGGAGACCGGGGCTTCGCCATGTCTGACCTGAGTCATCAGCAGCAGGCCCACTGCCGAGATCAGCGCCGCAAAGACCACGGCGGCCTTTTCGCCTCCGAAGATGCCGACCAGCCAGCCGATCACCGTCGGGCAGACGACGGCAGCGGAGAAGGTGCCGAAGTAATAGTAGCCGGTAAAGGCTCCGAAGCGTTCCTCACCGCCGATGGCCAGCATGATGGGCAGGGTGTTGAAGGTGGTCAGGCCGTTGCCGAACTGCATCAGTCCGTAAAACAGGATCAGCGGAATGCTGTAGTCTGCGAGACCGAATCTGGTCATCAGAGCCATGGAAGCGTAGGCGGTGATGCTGATCAGCAGGCCGAGCATGATGGTCTTGCGCCTTCCGAACTTCCGGCCGCAGATGCCGGAGAAGATGGCGATCGGGGCCGCGGCGATCGTACCGATGGTCTTGATCAGCGAAGCCTTGGTGGAGGCGATGTTCAGTATCTTGGTCGCAAACAGGGTGTAATAGGTGCCGAAGCCGTCATTGCCGCCGGAAATGCAGAAGAGAGCCAGCATCATGACAATCATCGATCTCTTGACGTCAGCGTCCAGTCCCAGTGAATCGATGGCCAGCAGCTTGCGGTCTTCCGATCTGGGAATCTCCTTTTTCGGTTCATTGCGGTTATCCTTGAAGTGAACGGTCAGAAGCGCGATGCCGATCAGGATCATGCAGACAATGGAACTGACCAGGAAGATGGACGTAAAGTCTCCTCCGTCGATCTGCTCTTTCAGCCCGGCCCTGCTCAATAGCGCCGGAATGGCGCCGATGATGATGGTGAAGACCGAAGAAGTGATGTTGACGATGGCGTTGGCATCGCCCTGGTACTTGATGGGAACCATGTCCGGCATGATGGAAACGCAGGGGGCTCTCCAGGTGGACATGATGAAGTTGAAGACGATGATGCAGCCCATCATCAGAAGCACGCCGGCCAGTCCCGGTACCTTGGCAGCCTGCGGGATCAGGGCAAACAGCACGGCGCATGAGGGTACGCCCACCAGCAGATAGGGCATGCGCTTGCCCCAGCGGGAGCGCATGTTGTCCGAGCGGCGGCCGTAAAGGGGCTGGAAGATCAGGCCGAAGATGTTGTCGATGGTCATGATGAAGCCGGTAAGCGTGGAAATGAGGGTCACCGGCAGAACGATGGGCCCCAGATCGCGCAGCTTGGAGTCAAGGATCAGCGGTACGTAGGAATTATAAGTGGTCCAGAAGACCATGCAGGCGCTGAAGCAGAAACTGGCCAGGATGACCTGGAGATTGCTGTAGCCGCGCTCGCTCTTATGCTTCTTAGCCATAGAGAGAACCTCCTGTTATTTATGTTGATATCTGAATAAATTATACCACTGCCGTACGGTTTTCCAAAACCGGCTGTCTTGTTGTAGAATTAAGTTATGAACAGCAGGATCGCTTCCAGTGAAGTAAGGATCATTGAATACCCCAACGGTGAGATCCAGCGGGTACAGATCGTCCGGGCGCAGAGCTTCCGCGACATCGGCTTTTACCGTCCCTCACTGACCAGGGAAGCCTTCGAAAGCCTGTGCGCCGTCTACCGGGATGAGATCATTCCGGCCGCTGAGCTCATCTACGGCAATCTGTTCATCTTCCATGTCCCTCAGGACCTCACTTTACCCTTTGAAAGCGGTCTTGGAGACCGGCAGGCAGCGGCCCGGAAGTACCTCATTGATCATTATCCCGATGAAGCTTCCAGAGCCTTTCTGAAAGCCGTTGAGCAGACCGGATATCTGTGTCACCTGAAGGGCAGAAACCCCTTCAGAAAGAGCTTTGTGGCCTATGGAGAGGCCGTAGGCTTTCTTTCCGACAACAACCATTCCCAGCTGCGCGTCAATTCTTCCTTCTTCACCTTCGACCTGATGGATGCCGATTCGCCATACGACATCTTCGGTACTCCATTGGGACTGATGGTCAAGGACGGAATGATCACTAACCCGCCGCTGTTCGGCCGGCAGGCCCTGCTGGTGAGCAGCGAAGGAAAAGTCTGCGTGCGTCCGGTCAGCCTCGATGAGCTGACCATCAGCATAAAGGGAACGATATATCAGCGGCCGCAGTACCGCCGCACACCGGCCAGCGATCTTAACGACGTCGTCATCATCGGCGAACGCGTCATCGCCGTTAACCCCGGCGGTAATACCCGCATCCCTTCCAGCGGCTTTGTGATCAGCACAGCTGAAGAACATCAGCCCGGCGAAAAGGTGACCTACGGCGGCATGGAAGATATCAGTTTCGGTCTGCAGGTCGGCAACAGCGTCATCATTGACGGAGTAAAAAGCGAAGGATTCATTTCTCCCTTCTATAACCTGCGCCGGCTGGAAAAGGTGAGCTATCCCCCGGCACTCTACTCTCTCGGATATGACACTGACCGCGCTCCCCGCATCGTGCTGGGAGCCGATGAAGATGACAGACCGGTCATCCTGTGGCTGGAAGGACCGGGAAAGCGGAATTACCGCAAAGGACAGGACAGCTGCGGGGCCACGCTCAGGGAAACGGCGGACATTGCCGAAAAGCTGGGCATCCGCAATGCCGTCAGTCTGGACGGCGGCGGTTCGGCTCAGATCCTGCTTAACGGCAGGCGGCATCTGCGGGTGTCCGGCAGACATGCCGATAACAGCGAAAAGGAACGCCCGGTCCCCGTCGGACTGGTCATTGACTGAAACAGTCAGGAGGCAACCATGGAACAGAAACAGATCATCGAAGCATTCCGC
>JAFZBT010000033.1 GCA_017561615.1 Erysipelotrichaceae bacterium | reverse complement strand
GCGCCCTTGCCGACGGTTATGCGCATCGGGATGCCGATCAGCTCCATGTCCTTGAACTTGACGCCGGGTCTTTCGTCGCGGTCATCCATGATCGGCTCAATGCCTCTTGCCGTCAGTTCGTCATAGAGTTTCCGGGCCAGGGCGCACTGGGTCTCATCCCTGCTGTTGATGAGCACGATGCCGACCTTGTAGGGGGCAATGCTGAGAGGCCAGATGATGCCGTTGTCATCATGGTGCTGTTCAACGACCGCAGCCATCGAACGGCCGACGCCGATGCCGTAGGAGCCCATTACCACGGGCTGCAGGGTTCCGGTGGCGTCCTGATAATAGAGGTTCATGGCCTGGGAGTACTTGGTTCCCAGCTTGAAGGTATTGCCGACCTCGATGCCTTTCTGGAAGCGGATGCGTCCGCCGCAGCGCGGGCAGATGTCGCCTTCCTGAACGTTGACGATGTCGCCGCTGAGGTCATAGCGGAAGTCGGAGAGGTTGGTGTTGACGTAGTGGTAGCCTTCCCGGTTGGCGCCGGTGACGAAGTTCTTCATGTGCAGCACTTCGCGGTCGACGACGATCTGACAGCCGGTCAGATCGATCGGGCCGGTATAGCCGGCAACCGCGTTGGAAGAGGCGATCAGTTCGTCATTGGCGAAGTTCAGTTCCTGTCCGCCCAACAGCTTGAGCACCTTGGTCTCATTGAGTTCACGGTCACCTCTGATGAAGAAGACAACGAGCTTGCCGTCGACGTTCATTAAGAGAGCCTTAACGGATTTCTTCAGGTCGGTGCGCAGGAATTCGCAGACTTCTTCCATGCTGGTGCAGTTGGGCGTGGAAACCAGTTCTCTCTGCTTTTCCTCTTCTGGATCATCTGCCGGTTCAATGTTCTCGGTTACTTCGATGTTGGAGGCGAAGTCGCAGCTGTCGCACAGTACCACGGTATCCTCGCCGATCGGGGAGATGGCCTGGAATTCCTCGGAGAGCAGGCCGCCCATTACGCCGGTGTCTGCCCGGACGATCCGGTAATCCAGATCCAGGCGGTCAAAGATGCGCTTGTAGGCGTCAAAGATCTTCTGGTAGGCGACGTCGAGTCCCTCCAGGTCGCGGTCAAAGGTGTAGGCGTCCTTCATGACGAATTCCACGACTCTGATCAGACCGAAGCGGGGACGGGGTTCATCGCGGAACTTGGTCTGCATCTGATACAGCGAGAAGGGCATGTCCTTGTAGGACTTGATCTTCATGCCGGCGGCGATGGCGAACAGTTCCTCGTGAGTGGGGCCCAGTACCATCTGCTTGCCGAAGCGGTTCTTCAGCGAGAACATGGAGGAGCCGAAATTGTCCCTTCTGCCGGAAGCCACATAGACGTCCTCGGGAATCAGGCAGGGCATGATCAGTTCCTGACAGCCGGTCTTGTTCATTTCCTCGCGGATGATGTTTTCAATGTTGGTCTTGACCCGGTAGCCAAGCGGCATGAACATGTAGACGCCGCCGCTGGATTTCCGGATGAAGCCGCCGCGGTTAAGAAGGATGCCGCTTACGGATTCTTCATCCTTGGGGTCTTCTCTCAAGGTATAGAAATAACTGTCTGATAGTTTCATAACGTAATCTCCTGAACTTCTAAATTATAACATACAACCTAATCGAACAAGGACAGGTTTTCGTATTCCTTTCTGATTTCCAAAACCGGTTCAACCTGCTGAAGCTGCGACAGTGACAGCTGATTTCTCAGGTAGGCTTCCGCCTGCTGATGATCAAGGACGATGGGGACCCGGTGGTGGATGGATCTGGTCGAGGTTGCTTCTCTGGTAATGATGGAAAAGCAGGAAAGACCGTCGGTCTTCTGATAGATCCCGGCCAGATAGATCATCGGCTGAGCGGCAGTGATGTAGTGACGCTGCCCGTCTTTCCATTCATAGAATCCGGAAGCCACGATGACGCAGCGGTGATGCCGGAAATCGTCGCGATAATAGTCCTTGTCGCGCAGCGATTCCAGGCGGGTATTGATCAGCACATGATCAAAGAGCTGGTAGTTCCATTTCATCAGGTCGCAGTCCTGATCCAGTTCCACCAGAGCGATCTGACCGGGGCAGATCTCCCCCTTCTGCCAGAGGTCAAGGACCTGCTGATCATACTTCTCCTCCAGGATCTTCAGATACCTGGAAGTGTCAATGTTTTCCGCAAAAAAGTATCTTCCGCACATAAGTAAATTCTAGCACACAACGGCCGGCAGACAAAGAAGGAGGAGTCAGTAAATCAGCTGATGAAAAAAACTCAATAATATGTAAAACGGCAGGCAAAATGAGTATAATAGATTCAATTACAGGGAGGTTTGGCTAATGGCTCAGTACATGAATGATGTTTCCCGCACTTTTTCAGAGTATCTTCTGATTCCCGGCTACACAGATGAGAACTGCACGACCGACAAGGTCGACGTTTCCACGACGATCACCCGTTACAGAGGCTCTGACGACAAGGCCATCAGGCTGAACATCCCGCTGGTATCCGCCGTAATGCAGTCGGTGTCCGATGACCGCATGGCCATCGCTCTGGCCAGGGAAGGCGGTCTGTCCTTCATCTACGGCGCTCAGAGCATTGAGGACCAGGCCAGAATGGTCAAGAAGGTCAAGGACTACAAGGCCGGCTTCGTGCTTTCCGACTCAAACATCTCTCCGGACGCCACCATGGCGGACGTCCTTGCGCTCAAGAAGGCCAGCGGTCACTCCACCATGGCCGTCACCGAAGACGGCAGCGCCCACGGCCGGCTGCTGGGTGTCGTTACTTCCCGTGACTACCGCCCGGGAAAGACGGATCCCGACACCAGAGTCAGAGAGTTCATGACTCCCTTTGACAAACTGATCTATGCCCGGGAAGGCGTGAGCCTTTCGGAAGCCAATGACATGATCTGGGAACATAAGCTCAACGCCCTGCCGGTCATCAATGACCGTCAGCAGCTGGTTGCCTTCGTCTTCCGCAAGGACTACGAATCCCACAAGGATAATCCCAATGAACTGCTGGATGACAAGAAGCGCTATCTGGTCGGCGCCGGCATCAATTCCCGCGACTATCAGCAACGGGTACCGGCTCTGATCGAGGCAGGAGCGGACATTCTCTGCATCGACTCCTCCGAAGGATTCAGCGTCTGGCAGAAGAAGACCATTGAATGGATAAGAGAAAAGTATGGTGACAGCGTCAAGGTCGGCGCCGGCAACGTCGTCGACGGCGAGGGCTTCCGCTTCCTGGCTGACAGCGGCGCTGACTTCGTCAAGGTCGGCATCGGCGGAGGTTCCATCTGCATCACCCGCGAGACCAAGGGCATCGGCCGCGGACAGGCCAGTGCCGTCATCGAAGTCGCCAGGGCAAGAGATGAATACTATAAGGAAACCGGCATCTACGTGCCGATCTGCTCAGACGGCGGCATCGTCTATGACTACCACATGACCCTGGCTCTGGCCATGGGCGCCGACTTCATCATGCTGGGCCGCTATTTCGCCCGCTTTGACGAATCACCGACGGCCCGGCTGATCGTCAACGGCCAGTATGTCAAGGAATACTGGGGTGAAGGCTCCAACCGCGCCCGCAACTGGCAGCGCTACGACATGGGCGGAAAATCAGCCCTGTCCTTCGAGGAAGGCGTAGATTCCTATGTTCCCTATGCCGGTCCGCTCAAGGAAAACGTCGATCTGACCATCAGCAAGATCAAGTCCACGATGTGCAACTGCGGCGTTACCAACATCAAGGACCTGCAGAAGAACGCCAGGCTGACGCTGGTGTCTGCCACCTCGATCGTTGAAGGCGGAGCCCATGACGTCATCGTCAAGAACAACGGTAACCAGAATCTCGGCTAGAAGACTGCCGTCCGGTAATGAAGGAAATCTGATGAAGAGCAGAAAAGAACAGAACCGCATCGAACAGCTTCTTCAGAAGGAATACTGGGTCATCGACATTCTGCCCAGACAGGTTCCGGCCCATAGCGCCGGTCAGTATCCTGAGGTTGAAAAGTATTTCCTCAGTCAGCCGCAGAAGAGCAGAATACAGGAGAATCTCGCCCAGATCCTGCTGAAGCTGAACTGCTATTACGATCTGCTGGTATGTGAGGGCGACAGCGAGGTCTGGAATGAGAATGTCAGCCCGGAAGAACTGGTAAAGCTGTTCGCTGATCCGGGAAGAAATGTCTATCTGAACATCCTGGCTGAAGACGCGGACGCGCTGATCACCTATGATTCCAATGATACCTATATGACGGTATTCAATCCTTCAGCAGGGCTGCGGACACTGCTTCAGAAACTGGCGACAGCCTGCGGCATGTTCTTCTGGCAGCCTCCCGGAGGAAAGAAGGAACGTGAAGAAAAGCTTAAGAAATGGCGGGTCATGTGATCCGCTTTTTCCTTGCCTGATGATCGGGAAGGCAGCGGACGATCATCAAGCGTCAGCGACGGAAAAATGGCCGAAAATATGACGGATAATACTGTAAATGTTACGGTAGAAAGTCTATAATAATATCGACGGAGTATGTCCGATTTGTTTATTGCGGAATAAAGGAGAATTCAGTATGAAAGTTGGAAGAAAATCATTGATCAGGAAATGCCTGACCGCCTGCCTGGCAGGACTGCTCTTCATGAGCACCTTAAGCATCAACGTGCGGGCGTCCATAACCGATGTCAGTGAAACACCGGTCACCACGGAGACCTTTGAGTTCTACGTAGATGACGAGCTTTTGCATACCGTAATACTGAAATCCGCAGACGGCAATACGGACGTACTCATTGAACCGGCCAAGCCGGAAAAGGAAGGATGTTTCTTCACCGGCTGGTTTACCGATGACGGACAGCCTTATACCGGGTTCGGCGAACAGAAGGCTCTGACTGACGGAGCCGTGACCAAGCTGCATGCCGAATTTGTCGACGCTGCTGACGTGATCTACGTCAACTATCATGATGATGAACCTGCTGAAGGCAAGACCGACAGCGTTCTCTATACCGCCGTTGTTGTCCGTGGCACTTCCTATTCTCCGCGCCCAAGCGATACCGAAGTCTCCGAACGCTCTGAAGACAACATCGCTCTGGTCGTGACCGGCTGGAAAGACAGCGAGGGAACGGTTTACTCCACGGACAACCCGATCAAGACAGATGAGGAAACCGCCGAGGTCATTGACCTGTATCCGGTGATGTCAAAGGGTTCCTGGCTGTTCTTCGACTGCGCCGGCGGCGTCTATCTCGACCCGCAGTTCGTTCCCTACGGCCAGTCTACTCAGGAAGTAACCACTACCCGCGACGGCTATACGCTGGATGGCTGGTATGACGGCGAAGCTGAGTTCACCTTCGGAAATACGCTGGATGGCGTCAAGACTCTGACCGCTCATTGGACTGCCAATAAGGTGCTTTACCACATTGAGGTCTGGCAGGAAGCTCCTACCTATGCCGATGACAGCTATTATCTGGAAGAAACGATTGAAATGAATGATTACGCCGGTACGGTCATTACCTCGGAATATCTGCAGGAACTGGCGGCTGACTACGTTGAAGACCGCTGGGGACATACCGTTCTGGTACTTAATGAAGAACTCACCGCGCCATACGCCGACATTGAAGTCAACGGCGACGGTTCAACCGTTACCCGCATCTACATGCAGCGCTCCCGTCATACCCTGATCGTCTATGACATCGACGGAACGGAAATCAAGCGCGTTGAAAACGTCAAGTACGACGTTGATGACTGGACATATGCCGGCTTCACCTTCTGGGACACCGAGGTCTGGAGCGATCCCCGCGTCCAGGAGATCAATGCCATATTGGATGAAAACGGCTTCTCGAAGTATTACTGGAATCCGGACTGGTGGAGTGGCTTCTGGCTGGATCCCAACACTTACAACATGCACTTCCGGAAAATGAGAAACAATTTCGGCTTCCCGGAAACCGTGACCATCAGGGCTACGGAAAGAACGTTGAAATACCCGTTTGTGATCAACAACTGGTTTGAATACCTTGATGAGGAAACCACGCCGCAGGGTGCCGATAGAACTGAACACACTGACAGTGACGGCGTCACCAAGACCTATTATCTCGATTCCACCTATACTGTCTGGCTGCCCACCAATCATGACGGACAGGTAGACATCGGTCCGGATGGCTTCCATCTGGTCCGCGGCAAGGGCAATGTGGTGAACGGCGAGGGAGTCGTTCAGCGTGATACCAAGCAAAGCAACAACGAAAGCAAGTATGCCATCTTTGACATGTCCATGGAAACCCCGTCCAATGTCTTCTTCACCCGCAACATCGATGAAGTCCGCTACATTCCCGGCAAGAACTATGCCGATACGGTTTACAGCGAAGTACCGTTCAATGATCTGATCTCCAAGTATCCGCCTCAGAACGAAGGCCTGGTGATCGGTGAAACGATCAAGACGGTTGAAAACGTCACTTACCGCTTCATGGGCTGGAGCCAGACGGAAAACGGCGAACCGATCGCGGAAGAGGAAATGGCGAAGATGAGAGTGTTCCCGGACAAGGATTACACCTTCTACGGCATCTGGAAGGCTGAAGAGTATTCGGTCAAGTTTGATGCCAACGGCGGAACGCTTAACGGCGAGGAAACCGTGACCGTCACTTCCGGCAATTCCGTAGCTCAGCCTGCCGATCCGCAGAATGGCGACATGATATTTGTCGGCTGGTTTACCGCTGACAACTCACCGTACTATTTCGGCACGCTCCTTACCAAGGAAGTTGTCGAAGATCTGGGCGATGGGGAAACCACCGTTACCCTGTACGCCCGTTATTCCGACTTCCCGGGTACTCCGGTCAAGTATGATCTCAACGGCGGCAGCGGCACCGAGCCGAAGGATGATTCCCTCTACTGCACCGGCGCTGCCTTCCCGGTAGCCTATGACGATGAAGTTACTCCCCCTGAGGGAATGGAGTTCATCGGCTGGGAAGCCGCCGACGGAAAGCTCTATCAGGGTGACAGAGTCCTGCTGGTTTCCGATAAGACCATCAAGGACGGCGTGATCCTGCTGAAGGCCCGCTACGGACGCGATCCGCAGTACACCAAGCTGACCTATGTCTATGACGGCAGAGGCCAGGAAGTCCAGCCTGACTTCAATGTCCGCGCCATCGGTGAGATCACCGTAGAGGGCCTGCCCAATAACGTGACTGTTGAGCTGGGAGGCTTTACCGAAGTTACCGGCCTGCCGGTACCGGAAGGCTACACCTTCGGCGGCTGGTATGACAATGAAGCCTGCGAAGGCGAACCGCTCAGCAAGATCCTGCTTGATGTCATCAACGAAGATCAGGAGAACATCGTCTACGCCAAGTGGGACACCGGCACGCCGCCGACCGGCTCTCCGGATACCCTGGCGCTGGGAATGGTCATGATGACCGGTTCTCTGGCCGGCATGTCGCAGATCGCCCTGACCTTCCGACGCCGCAAGGAAGAAGAACAGGCATAAAATTCATGAATCGAAAGCTCCGAAGGCGAATGCCCCGGAGCTTTTTTCCGGCCGGAAGGATAAATGAAAGGACCTGCCTGACGGCAGATCCCGGGGTGTTCGGGTATTTAAATCAGTCTTTCTGATAGAAGATTTCAAGAACCTTGTCCCTGACCTTCAGCAGGCTTTCCTCATCGGCAACCTGATCGCTGGAGAGCGTGAATACCACGTTTTCGTCGGTCCAGCTGATGGATGTCAGGGTTGCCTTATTGTCGGTTATGCCGGCAGGCAGAGAGGTGCTTGTCGTTTCGCTGCTGGGATAGGTACGCAGGGTTAGCGTATAGACGATCCCGTCGATCTCGATCTTCTCTGAGGTTTCGTCAGCCGGCGCATTGACGGCGACATCGCCGGGCTGGATCTCATCGGAGACCTGGCCGTTTCCGTCCGCAGCCTTCCTGCCGGCGAAGCTCATGGACTGATTAAGCCACAGGCTGCCGGCCAGAACGACGATCAGGCAGAGCGAAAGAGCCGGGGCAAGACGCAATGCCAGGGAAGGAAGAGAGAATCTCTTCTTCTTGGCTTCCGCCTTGGCGATGATGTTGCTGTACATTTTCCGTTTCTGCTGCTCGGTGACTTCAATTTCATCGATGGCAGCCTTGAACTGCTTCAGGTCACTCATTATCGATCTCCTCCAGTCTGATCTTAAGCAGCTTCCGTCCCTCCGCCAGCTGATTGCGGACGGTTGAGGCGGTGCGCTTAAGCATGTCTGCGATCTCCTCGCTCTTATATCCCAGATAGTAGTGCAGATAGATGACGTCCTTGTACTTTTCCGGCAGGTTCATCACTTCCTGCAGCAGCCAGCTGTCCTTACGGGAACTGACTCCATGATTTTCAATCGTCTCGTCGGCGACGACCTTCTTGCGCCAGAACTGCTTCAGATGGTCCTTGCAGGTGTTGATGCTGGCAACGGTCAGCCAGGCCTTCTCGTGGTCTTCATCGTTGAACTCGATGTTGCCGGTGTAGACCTTGACAAAGACATCTTCCAGGCAGTCTTCGGCATCGTACTGATTCTTCATGTAGGTGTAACAGATGCGGTAGACCAGCTGATAGTTGCGCTCATAGAGCATCGCGAACTGCTGCTGGGCTATCTGGTAGTTGACTGCCACTTCAGTCCCTCCTATCTATATAACGACCGGAATAGCAAAATTGTCGTCAAAAACATTATAGACTAAAACTATTTCGGCTGAAACATTCTGAAGAAACGCAAAGAAATCCCCCAAAGAACCGTTTTTGTATTATACTATACAAAAATAAGGTAAAGAATGTATGGAAAAGTTCGGCCGCTTCTATTTGGACAATGAAAAGGACATCATCGTCGATCTGTATAAGGAAGACGACAGGCTTTACTATGTCCTGTCCACTCCCAACCATCACAGCGGCAACCTGATCACCAACCTGGCCAAACTCTGCCAGCTGCCGATCAGCTATGACGACAACGGACTGAAGATCATCAGGGGCGAAGTACCCTGCTACATCGATTCCCGGAACCGGGAGATCTACATCTTCCGTCTGGCCAACACCAAGGTGGCCAACATCTTCCCGGACGGCAGCGTGGAGATGAAGGCGGCCATCCCCGCCCTTCCCAAGACGCTGATGAGTCAGACCAAGGAATATACTCTGGACGCCAACAAGACCATCATCAAGACCTACATCATCCGTGACTACAAGTTTGAAACGGATCTTCATACCCACACCAACGGCAACCTGCATCCCGACATCCTGATCGCCCTGGGTATCGTCCATCAGATCAGATATCCGCTTTATTACATCCGCAAGCTGGATCTGAGGCTGTCGCAGCGCCAGCAGAAGGCTCTGGACCAGCAGCGCGCACGTGTCGCCCGGCAGTTTGCCGATTCACCTCTGGAAGGCAAGTACCTCAACCGCAAGATCGACGACAATACCTTCATCAATCTGGCCGACCTCATCCTCAACAACCCTGAGGACGCTCATTACAACATCGTCCAGATCCGTTCTTCCCTGACCATCCTGAAGGACGGTCAGGCGGTCTTCACCAACCTGGAGAAGGTCTATCTCTACCGCTACGTCTTTACCCGCGGCAAGCCGGCGGAAAAGCCGATCCGCCTTCACGGCATTAACCGAATACCGGACAGCGACATCATCCGCTACGTCCGTCAGATGCTCAAAGATGACCGGGATCCCCGCTATCAGAACAACAGCCTGTTCCAGGACAAGATGCTCTGGGTCGCCCGCGTCTACCAGAGCCAGGGAATCAGGTATGTGGAGATGAGCGATACGACCCTGGTCAAGAAATATGAATCCATCAGGATGCTCAACGAGGTCCACGAGGTCTTCCCGGCGATCAGAGAAGAGACCGGCGTCACCATCCGCTTTCTGGCGGCCATCCGCCGGATCCCGCTGACCATCCTGAAGGACAACGTCACCCCGCAGACCTATCTGCAGGAAAACCTGCAGGTGCTCAGAGCCGTCGCCTGTGATCCCTATGTGGCCGGCTGCGACATCGTCGGCGAAGAGATCAACAGCATCCGCGAACTCAAACCGGTAATAAAGGAGATCGTCAAGATCGCCAGAGATGATCCGGGATTCGTCTTCCGCGTGCATGCCGGAGAGAACGACAGCCAGGCGAACAATGTCGGCGACTCCATCGAATGCGTCAGATCATCGCTGGCTCCCGGCCAGCGGATGCCTTTGATGCGCATCGGCCACGGTCTGTTTACCGCCAACCTTAATACCCAGGAAGGACGCCGTCTGCTGAAAAATCTCAGGGACAATAGGATCGTTCTGGAATTCCAGATCACTTCCAACGTCCGTCTCAATAACCTCATCTCGCTGGACGAGCATCCGCTGCGCCAGTATCTTAAGGCCGGCATCATGTGCGTACAGGGCACCGACGGCGCCGCGCTGTACGGAACCTGCCCGATCGACGAGCAGCTTTCCATGGAAAGAACTTTGATGCTCAGCCGCGAGGAACTCATGCAGATGAAGCAGGCCGACAGCCTGGTAATGGAAAAGTCCCTGGAAGCCTTCGCTGAAAAGCAGGCCGCCTTCCGGCAGCTGCTGGAAGAAAGAAGCCTGGAGGAAGTGCTGATGGAGAGAATGCAGGATGAAGTCCAGCTTTCCCAGAAACTCTGGGCAACAGAGAGCATCTACGATGTCCAGACGGAACTGAAGGACAAAATCGAAGAACTGCCCTGGGACCGCTATCCGATAGTGCTGATGGGCGGCAGTTTCAATACCGAAAAACGCTCGACCAGAATGACCGCCGAGGGCATGGCCATCATCGACCAGCTGCTCAATCAGCTGGATGAGAAGGAAGTCTTCTTCCTGATCGGTGACACCCTGTCCGGCTATGAGAAGTATCTGGTCGACCACAACCGCAGCTTCAAGATCTTTGCCATGTGCCCGACCGTCGTTGACAAGGGCCGCCTTAAGAGGCTCATGAAGGCCAATGTCAGCATAAGGGTCTCCATTGAGAGCGCGGCCATGGGCATCTACAAGAGCATATCCCATGAAGTCTTCCAGCGCCGTCCGTCGATCGTCATCGGCTTTGACGGCAACTCTGCCGGCGTCAACGTCATGCAGGAAGCCAGGAACGGCAAGGGCAAGGCCCGCATCTTCGTCTACGACGTGGAAGGAAACCTGCGCAAGAAGGCGGAAAGCCTGCAGGGCTACGTCCAGCTGTTTGACGGCCGCAGCGATCTGGCCAGGGAAGTAAGGAAGATCATCAGCGGGTAACGGAAATGCGCGGTCAGTGCGCATGTGATAGAATGAAATCAGAGGATGAACATGAAGAAGAAAATACTGCTGATCGCCACCGGCGGCACGATTGCCTCGGCTAACAGTGAGGAAGGGCTGAAACCCCTGTTTTCTTCGCAGCAGCTCATCGACAGTCTGCCGGAGATAAGCGATATCTGTGATGTCGACAACTTCCAGCTGTTTTCTCTGGATTCGACCAACATCTCCCGGGATCACTGGCTGGCCATCAGCCAGTGCATTCAGGAAAGATATGATCAGTATGACGGCTTTGTCATCACCCACGGCACCGATACCATGGCCTATACGGCCGCCGCTCTGTCCTATCTGGTCCAGGACAGTCCCAAGCCGATCGTGCTGACCGGCTCACAGCGGCCGATCAACCTCTCGGTCACCGATGCGAAGATGAACCTGATGGATTCCTTCCGCTACTGCTGCGCTGATGGTTCCTGCGGCGTTCAGATCGTCTTTTCGGGAAACGTCATCCTGGGAACCCGGGCCCGCAAGATCAACACCAAGAGCTTCCAGGCCTTTGCCAGCATCAATTATCCCTACCTGGCGGTCATTCAGGATGATCACATCATCCAGTACATTGATCAGCCCAGAGGAAGACAGCCGCGGTTCTATCAGCAGATGTCCGACCGGGTAGCGCTGATCAAGCTGATACCGGGGATCACCGGCGAATACCTGAAGTACTTCCTGCAGCGCAACGATGCCCTGGTAGTGGAAAGCTACGGGGTTGGCGGTCTGCCGATGCTGGAGAAGTATGGCTTCCAGGACGCCATCGACTATGCCGTAGCCAATGGAAGGACGCTGGTCATGAGCACCCAGGTTCAGAATGAGGGCAGCGACATGACCATCTATCAGGTAGGCCATCATCTCAAGAGTCAGAAGAGCATCATTGAGGCTTATGACATGACTACCGAAGCGGTGGTGACCAAGCTGATGTGGATCCTGGCCCAGACCACGGAATTCAGAAAAATAAGAAAGATGTTCTATCAGCCCGTGGCTCAGGACATCCTGTTCAGAGACTAGAGAAAAAAGACAGCGTCAGCTGTGCGATAAAGAAGGAGGTGATCTTCCATGCTGAATATTGTCTGCGACTCCAGCTGCGACTTCAAGAAACTGGAAAATGAGAATCCCGATGTCCGTTATGTGACGGTACCGTTTGTCCTTTCCGGCGAGGGAAGAGACTTCGTGGATACCGACGATCTGAACATCGAAGAGATGACGTCATATCTCGAATCCCTTAATTCGACCCCGTCATCGGCCTGCCCCGCTCCCGGCTTATGGGCCAGCGAGTTTGAAGACTACGATGAAACAATCGCCCTGTGCATTTCCAAGCACCTTTCCGGCAGTTTCAACAGCGTTTCTTCCGCTAAGGAGATGGTTCTGGAAGAGCATCCGGAAAAGAAGATCGAGATCGTCGATCCGCTGGGTACCGGCCCATCCCTGATGCTGGTAGTAGAGAAGATCGCTGACTGGGCCGGTGAAGGGTTCAGTTATGATGAGATCGTGACCAGGGCCAATGAACTGGTCGGCAGGCTGAACATCGTCTTCTCGCTGTGCAGCTTCGAGAATCTGGTCAGAAACGGCCGGATGAACCGCATCGTCGGTCTGATCGCCACCAAGCTGAACATCTGGGG
>JAFZBT010000032.1 GCA_017561615.1 Erysipelotrichaceae bacterium | reverse complement strand
TTGAGCAGCAGGTAGGCCTGGAAGGTACACATTCCGCCTTCAATGATGCGGTAGCTGACGCCGTTAAGATGGTTGCCGGCATCGGCGACCATGGCGCCGGAGTAGCGGTAGAACAGCCTGATCAGCTGCTGGACGAAGTCAACGGAGAAGTAGAGGAAGGAATTGTTGCTCAGGGAGATCTGCTTTCCAAAGAGATAGCGCACTTCCAGAGAACAGCCGTAGCCTTCCGGCAGACCGGCCGTGTGGCGGTGCATGCCGTTGTATTTGCGGACATCGCTTTCGCTGATGATCCGGTCCAGTTCATTCATGAAACTCTTGTCGACAATGCTCTGGAAAGTCAGAGAAGGCACGGTTTCATTGTGCTGAGCGGCCCGGTAGGTTACCAGCACCGTATCCCGGTACAGTTCAGCGTTAAGCTGGTAATTGTGATCGGCAAAGCCCTCTTCGTCACTGAAGGCAACCTTTTCCAGCGAAAAGCGGCAGCTGAAACTGATGATGATGTCCTGAACAGTCAGGTCGGTATTCATCTGTTCACTGCCTTCAAGCAGTTCATCAATGGTCTTTTCCGGTTGGTTCATTGGATTACCTTGCCTTTACATGTCCATTATACAACATCGGTTTATTCAGGGAAAATGCCCGAAAGAAAAGTTCATCAGCGGATGAACTACGTTTTCAGATCAGCGGCTCGGTAAGGAAGCTGAGTCCGAGATCCTGCAGTTCTTCATAGGCGGTTTCCATGTCGCTGCCGGCGGCCAGCTGGTGGGGGTCATGGGCGTCAACGCCGAACAGACAGCGCACTGGATAACGGGCCAGGATCTCCCAGAATTCCCGGTGCGGATAGAAGAAGCGGGGCCCTTCGGCAAATTCGACGCGGCCCTTGGCAATGCGGTGGACGTTGACCTCCAGCGGCATGCCGGTTTCGGCGGCCTTGCGGCCGATCATGTCGGCGACCTGCGCACAGGCGTCGGTGAATTCACTCTGCCGGTACATGATCAGATCGGGATGGCAGACATACATGAAGAGTCCGCTTTCCATGCCGCGGCAGACGGCCCGGCCGTATTCGAGTATTTCCTCTTCGCTGTTGGTCTTGAAGAAACTGCCCTGACCGTCATGGTGAAGGAAATGCTGGCCCAGGATCAGGTAGTCGGATTTTCTTTTCAGGAAGACCTTCTCATCATGAAGCTGTGGGAAGTACTCGGTCTCAAAGCCGGCCAGAAGGCGGATCTGCCCTTCGTAGCGGCGCTGCAGGGACGCGATGGATCCAAGGTATTCATCGATCTGTGACCATTCCATGTGGGAACGGGGATTGGAGTAAAAGCGGTTGGGGCCGTGGTCGGCAAAACCCAGAAGGCGGTAGCCGGCCTGAACGGCACATCTGACATATTCCTCATCGCTGCCGACGGCATGCCCGCAGCGGATGGTATGGGTATGATAATTGAAATCCTGTCGCATGTCTTTTTCCCTCCCGGTTAATTATCCGACAAATCCCCTGCGCTGACAAGAGCAGAGGATTGCTTACGGCTGTCTGACTTCCTGCCAGTCATCGCTGACCGTCTGGATTCTCTTCATGATCCGGCCGTCGATCATGACCATCTCTCTGGCGATGAAATTGTCGAAGGTCGTAATGATTTCCTGACCTTCGATGGTGAAGATACGGGGCTTAAGCACGAAGTCCTTCCAGGGCGAAAAGCCGAACATCGGCTTGCGGAACCAGCGGAAGTAGTTATAGCCGTGTCCGTAGATCATCCGGCCATTGCGGTAGCGGTAAGCCCAGTCACAGTTGTCCAGGCCGTTGCCCCAGTGATTGGCTCCCCGGATGACTCCTTCCCCGCTGTACCAGTAGCGCGAACCGCTGGGTGAGGTGAAGTCCGGCTCTCTCTGGGGCTCCTGGCATTCGTCAAAGACGGTGATCGTATAATCGAAGAAGTTCAGTTCACTGGCCGTTCCCTGCTGGAAAGCGCGGTAGAACTCATAGGCTCTTTTGAAGTATACGCCGGCCTTGGGATAGTCAAAGGCGGGATCGTAATCGGCTGCGCGGAATGCTTCGATGATCTGTTTCTGTTCCATGGTTGCCTCCTGACTGTTTCAGTCAATGACCAGTCCGACGGGGACCGGGCGTTCCTTTTCGCTGTTATCGGCATGTCTGCCGGACACCCGCAGATGCCGCCTGCCGTT
>JAFZBT010000031.1 GCA_017561615.1 Erysipelotrichaceae bacterium | reverse complement strand
TCAGTAACGGCATGGCCACCCTGGAAGTGCTGGAAGAAATAAGACCCTATATCGACGCCATGAACATCGACCTCAAGAGTTTCAGCGAAGACTGGTACCGCGAGGTACTGGGCGGTGATCTGAACATGGTCAAAAGCTTCGTCGCCGAGGCGGTAAAGAGCGCCCATGTTGAGATAACGACTCTGCTCATCCCCGGAGTCAACGACAGCGAAGAGGAAGTCCGGCAGATGGCATCCTGGATCGCCTCTCTGGACAGAGGCATTCCCTATCACCTTTCCCGCTTCTTTCCGGCCTATAAGATGGCTGACCGGCAGCCGACGCCGGTGAAGACGGTGTATCAGCTGGCGGCTGTCGCCAGCCAGTATTTGGACCACGTCCATACGGGAAACTGCTGAGCATCAGCAAGCCCCCATAAGACATCCAAAGGCTCTGAATATTCAGAGCCTTTTTCTCTCCGTCATTTAAGTTTTCCTTTTTGCCGATATATAATGGTCATAGATAAGGAAATGAAGGTAAGACATGGCACTGAATGATTACATCAACGACAAACCTGTCATCGCAACTCAGCGGCTGATCATCAGACCAATGAACGCCGGTGACGTCCCGGCGCTGCGGAAATGGCTGAGCGATAAATCAATTTACACCTATTGGGGCAAAGGCCCCAGCAAGGACGACCGAGATCCCGCACTGATGTTTGAAAAGCAGGAAAGACCGGCCAAGAGTTTTCATCTGGGCATGGAAGAGAAGCAGTCAGGACAGATAATCGGCGACCTCTGGGTCTACCTGATCGAAAACGACCGCATGGCATCAGTAGCGATCCGCGTTTCTCCGGCCTGTCAGAATAACGGCTACGGCAGCGAGGCGTTGGGCGCCATTATCAGTTTCTGCTTCGCGAATACCGAACTGCAGAGATTATGGGCGCAGGTTGATGTCCGCAACCTTCCCTGCCAGCGCATAATGGAAAAGTGCGGCTTTACCAAGGAAGGCCTGATCCGCCAGGGCAAGATGGTCAGCAGCTGGTGCGACTATTACATTTACGGGATCCTGAAAAGCGACCTGTCAGAGGCAGTCAGCCGCATCAGTGAAATGGAGAGACTGTTTGACCTGCTCTCCAGCCATCCGGAAGCCACGGATGAAACCCGTCAGGCAGCCAGAAAGCTGGCCGATTATCTGGACAGCGGGCGCTGGCTGGCTGACTACCAGCTGGATGAACTGGGAATGTTACCAAAGCAACTGAAAAGAGGCGTGCTGTCACAGGACGGTCTGTATGAGCTGCTTTGTGAAGATGACATCAGAGAGCTTCTTTCAAAGGATTGATATACGGGCATGAAAACGCGAAAGAAAAGACTGATTTGGAAACTGCTGCCCATGCTTATCGCTCTGCTGCTGCTCGGGGCTTTCTTCATCTACACCGGGATCTACTATTCCGCCGACGATTCGGCATCAAAAGCCCTGGTGTCCGACGATAAGGTCTCTATCAGCCGGATCTCCCAGGGATTATTCTTTGACGGTCCGGGAACAGCTGATGCCCTGGTTTTCTATCCCGGCGGCAAGGTTGAAGAAACCGCCTATGCCCCTCTGTTGCGCCAGCTGGCTGAGCATGGTGTTGACACCTTCCTCATCAGTATGCCATTCCGGCTGGCTGTCTTCGGCAAGAACAGAGCTGATGGCATCATCTCGGCTTACCAGTATGACCGCTGGTTCATCGGCGGTCACTCTCTGGGCGGCGCCATGGCAGCGCTGTACGCTGCCGATCATCCTGAGTTGACCGGTCTCATTCTGCTGGCGGCTTATCCGACAAAGCCGCTGGACAAAGACGATTTGGAAATCGTGATCTATGGTTCACTGGATGGTGTACTGAACACTGATAAGGTCATCGACGGCAGACAGTATTCTTCTGATCATCTGTTTGAATACGTAATTCCCGGAGGCAACCATGCCCAATTCGGCAATTACGGCGCCCAATCCGGTGACCGGGAAGCTGTCATAAGACCGCAGCAGCAACAGCAGCTGACCGTTGAATACATCATTCAATGCCTGAGCGGCAACTGATCAAGTCAACTGGCGGGGATGCCTAGCAGCATCCTTTTCCTTTGGTGAAATCGGCGGTTTTGTTTTATAATTTCCTCATAACAGGGGGACACG
>JAFZBT010000030.1 GCA_017561615.1 Erysipelotrichaceae bacterium | reverse complement strand
GTCATTCTGGTCGATGACGTCATCTTTACCGGCCGTACTGCCCGGGCAGCTCTGGATGCGCTGATGGCTTTGGGAAGACCGAAAAGAGTACAGCTGGTTGAACTGATCGACCGCGGCCACAGCGAGCTGCCGATCAGAGCCAATTACGTCGGGAAGAACATTCCCACATCATTGAACGAAGTTGTCGCCGTACATCTTCAGGAAACCGATGGTGTGAACAATGTGGTCATATACGAACTTTAAGGAGGGATTACAAATGACACAGAAAACTAATTCTCAGAGATTTGAAAGCTATCTTCCGGATCAGACGCCGCCGCTGGGACGGCTGCTGCTGTACGCCATTCAGCAGGTCATCGTCATGTTCCCGGCAACCATTACCGTTGCCCTGATCACCAAGTTCCCGGTCAGCACCACGATCTTCGCCAGCGGTCTGGCGACCGTCGTGTTCACCGTTCTGACCAAGGGCAAGCTGCCGATGTACTACGGAAGCTCATTTGCCTATCTGTCCGCCGTTCTCTCACTGGCCTGCGCGGAACTCGGCTGTACGGCTGAGGAACTGCCGATCGTCCTGCCGGTCGAAGTCATCGGCAAGGCGCAGTTCGGCATCGTCTTAAGCGGTTTCGTCTCCATCTTCGCCGGTCTTCTGGTCAGAAAACTGGGAAATGAGATCCTGCAGAAATTCCTTCCTCCGGTCGTCACCGGAAGCGTCGCCGCAGCCATCGGTCTGTCACTGGCTTCCAACGCCGTCAGCGACTTCGGCATCAAGACTCAGAACTGGTCATACATTCTGGTCGCCGTCGTCACCCTGGTAACCGTCGTACTTTCCACCAGATACCTCAAGGGCTTCATCGGCCAGCTCTCTCTGCTGATCGGTACCCTGGCCGGCTGTCTGGTCGCTGCCGTGCTGCATTTTACCGGCATTGATACCAACCTGTTCCGCGCCATCGCTGATGAGGCGGTCAAGGGTCTGGCGACCTTCGGCCCGCTCACCGTTCCGCTGTTCAACCTGCCGATTCCCAATACCGCCGCTCTGAGCATCATCCCGATCGCTCTGGCGACCATCCCGGAATCATCGGCTCATACCATTCAGCTTGATGCCATCATCAAGAATGCGACCGGTGAGGAAACCGGCATCAAGGACATGCTGGACAAGGACCTGATCGGCGACGGCATCTGTGACATGGTCTCCGGCTTTGTCGGCGGTCCGGCCGGCACCAACTATGGCGAGAATATTTCCGTCATGGCCATTACCAAGGTCTTCTCGACCAAGGTCATGGTCGTAGCCGGCATCATGGCCATGATCATCTCCTTCTTCAAGCCGCTCATCGGCGTGATCTACGGCATCCCGCTGGCGGTCATCGGCGGTCTGGAAGTCTACCTGTTCGGTGCCATCGCCGTCCAGGGCATCATGATGCTCAAGGATGTCAACTGGGGCGCCAAGGAAATCGCCATCGCCTCCATCGTCCTGATCGTCGGCATGGTCGACATCGGCCTGGCAGCCATTCTGGGTCTGACCCTGAGCTTCGTGCTGTCATTCGGAAGCAAGGACTAGGATAAATGAAAAGACAGTTCAGAAATTCTGAACTGTCTTTTTTATGCCTTTACTCAGCGGTTGCGGATGTGCGATATGGCTGTCAGGATGCCGATCAGGGTATCCTCGTCAACTGCCTGATAGGATGTCAGCGGATCGGTGGGATCGATCAGGCGCCTGGAAGCGGAGCAGTGGACCTGACTGAGCCCGGTGGTCTGGAGAAGTTCAGCCACGTTCTCAGCTCTCACTCCGCCGCCGGGCAGGATCTGGATGAATCCGTCATAGCGGATGGCCAGCCTTCTTAGCAGCGGCGCCCCGGCCAGAATGTTGGGATAGTTATTGCCTCCGGAGGTCAGTACCCGGTCAACGCCGAGGTCAATGAGATCGCGGATGGCGTCGGACATGATGGTAAGGTCAAAGGCTTTGTGGAATACCGCCTCACGGTGATAGTTCCTGATCAGCCTGATCATCCGCTCGCTGTATTCCCGGTTGACGGTGCAGTCTTCGTTCAGAAAGCCGAAGACGATGCCGTCAGCTCCGGCAGCAAGGAGGTCTTCAGCCTGTTTCAGCATCAGTTCAAACTCCTTCTGTGAGTAGCAGAAGCCGCCGGCGCGGGTGCGCACCATGCAGCAGACGGGCAGACTGGTGACCTTCTTCACTTCCCTGAGCAGAGCAGGATTGACGCTCAGACCGCCCAGTTCCAGTGCCGTGTTGAGTTCGATGCGGTCGATTGGCTGTCGGATGGCGGTAAGAACGTCGGTGAGACTGCCGCAGCAGACCTCGATTCTGATGTTATTGAGCATGCAGCACCTCCCGGTTCACTATAGTTATATTCTAGATTAAATATGTGATAAAATGAATAAGAAAGGTGGTGATTAATCATGACAGCATATCTCGTTGATTTCGAAAACGTCAAGAGTGACGGCCTGAACGGAATCGGCAATCTCAAGGAAAACGACCGTGTTTTCATCTTCTACAGTGTCAACGCTGACAAGATCACCTTCTCTCTCCATAAGAAGATCAATGAATCGCAGGCCAAGATACAGTACTTCAAGGTGGAAGTCGGCACCAAGAATGCCCTGGACTTCCAGCTGGTCAGCTATCTGGGCTATCTCATATGTGAAGACAAGAAGGATGAGTACGTCATCGTCAGCAACGACCATGGCTTCTCCAGCGTCATCAAGTGGTGGCAGAAGCGCAACATCAGGACCTCTCTGGTCGCTGACCTCACCAAGCAGGATGTCCTGCAGCGGGAAAAGGACATGCTCAGAGAAGTAAGCAAGGCTGTGGAAGACGAGAAGGACGCCAAGCTGTGCACCGAGTACATCCTCAAGTACAAGACCAAGCAGGGCCTCAACAACGCTCTGGCCAAGGTCTACGGAACGACCAAGGGCGGCAAGCTTTACAATGCCATCAAGCCGCTGATCTCCGACAAGAAGGGCAATTAGGAATTAATAGCTGATAAAAACTGTGAAAATACGATAAGCATTATTGAAAATGCTTTCATTTTACTATATGATAGTAGGTGAGGTATAAACTATGGAAAATTTAGAAAAGATCAGCAAGGTATTCGGCCTTGTTCTGCCGGTACTGGGCGTAATCGCCCTGATCATCCTGATCGTCCTGCTTGTCAAGATCCTCAAGATCGTTTCCGGCCTTAATACCACGGTCGGAGCGGCCAATGAGTCACTGGATCTGGTAAAGGGCTATCTGGGAGAATTCAATACCACGGTGAGAGCGGTCAACAACATGTCAATGTCCGTTGAAAGCGTCCGCGTGACCCTGACTTCTCTCATCACCAAGGCGATCAAGAAGTGGGCTCAGGAATACGAGACCATCAGAAACATGTTAACTTCGATCCTGGAGAGTCTGACTAAGAAGGGAAACGAAGTTACGATAGTTGAACAGAAAAAGGAGGAAGTATAAATGGATAACGAAAAGAATTTACATGAAACTGCAGAAAATCTCGACGAAGATATCGAAGGACTGGAAGATGAGGAATTCAACGACGCTGTCGGCAAGGTAAAGGATGCCTTAAACGACGTCAAGGCCGGCATTGCCAAGACGGTTGAGGATCTGAAGGCCAAGCTGTCAACGGTAGACCTCAGCAAGGAAAAGGTTCAGGGATATCTGGATGATTTCGGCAAGGCTGTCGGCGACGTGTTCGAGAATGTCAGCAAGACATACAAGACCGTCAGAGAGAACCCCAAGGCCGTTGAGTACTACAACAAGGCCAGAGAGACCTATGAAAAGGTTGCCGAAAACGTCAAGGAGAGCGTTGCCAACGCCTACAACAAGGCCAGGGAAAACGATCAGGTCAGAGCCACTACCGACAAGGTCGGCGAAAACGTCAAGAACGTCGCCGATAACTTTGCCGAGAAGTATCATGATTTCACTCATGATCCGAAGGTCAGAGAGACCGTCGTCGGTGCTGTAAACGCCGTCAGCGGCGCCTACAACAAGGCCGTCGAAGCTGTCAAGGATGCCTTACAGCCCAAGGAAGAAGAAGTCAAGGAAGAAGAAAGCAAAGAAGAGTAATTATTTATGAATAACAGCGAGAAAAAGAAAGTAACAATTTATTCGGTAGCCAATGAGGCTGGAGTATCTCTTGCTACGGTTTCTCGTGTCATAAATGATTCTGGATTGGTAAAGCAGGAGACCAAGGATAAGGTCGAAGCTGCCATCGTCAAGCTGGGTTACCGGCCCAATGCCGTAGCCCAGGGTCTGGCTCTGAAGAAGACCACGACCATCGCGCTGGTGGTTCCCGATTCAAGTTTCCTGTACATTGGTAAGATCATCAATGGATTACTTGATGTAGCGAAGATTTACAAGTACAACATCACGCTGCACACGACCAGCAGTTCGATCAATGAAATGTCAGAAATCATTGACAACATCGTCAAGTCGCGTGCCGACGGCGTCATCATCTACAATGAATCGCTGTCCAAGAGCGACGGTGATGTGCTGAACTCTTTCCAGGTTCCGATGGTGTATATCGGACATAAGACGACCAACGTCTCCAGCTGCAACGTCTACGTCGATTACTCCCAGGCTCTTTATGAACTGGTAAGCGAGTATCTGAACAAGGGCATTGACGACATCATCCTGGTGGAAGACCGGAAGAACCCTGATACGATCAATCAGATCATCAGCGGCATCTCCAGAGCCTACGAGGAGCACGGCAAGAAGTTTGACGGATATGTTGAGATCCCCGAACAGTACCATAACTCCTACGAGTACCTCAACGAGTACTTCTCCAAGCACCGGCATGATGTAGTCATCAGCATGCGTGACTCCCAGGCCGTCGCCGTCCTTAATACCTGTAAGGAAAACGGCATCAGAGTTCCGGAAGACACTGATGTTATCAGCGTACTGGATTCCCGGATCAACGACATGGTCAGACCGAGGATCTCCTCGTTCGTCATTCCGTCATATGACCTGGGCGCTCTGGCCATGCGTGTCATGACCAAGATGCTCAACGGTGAACCCGTCAAGGAAAGAGACTATAAACTGAACTACATCTACGAGCGCAAAGCTTCAACCAAGAACTGATTTCCAAAATGAAACGGAGCCGTCATTCAGGCGGCTCTGTTTTTTTACGATACTCATGTTAACTTTTTATCACGAAATGGTGAAGTGTAACTATAACTGATTTTTGTTCACTTTCATAGGAAAATGTGGTAATAGATATATAAGATTTGGGGTATGAATAGGTAGAAAGTATGAAGAGAGTATTAAAGGTATTATTAGTTCTGATTCTTACAGTTTCCATGATGGGCATTCATGTGAATTCGTCCGATAATACGGTACGTGCTGCTGATGATGACAAACTGACTGTTGTGATCAACAACATTCTTAACGCGAATTTTGCGAATGTCAATGGTCATGCGGTTGCCTGTGAAAAAACCTTTACCATGATTAAAGGCCAGTCAAAAACCATGACTGGATCCGGTGCATTCAGCTATGTAGGCGGTGCGAACATAACTGCCATTGGCTTGGGCTATAGCTATAAATTCCTGAAGGCATTTGTAGAGAGTACTGCCGATGGAACGGTGGTGACGGCGGCAGCGGCTAGTGACTTGATTACCATTACCAAGATTCAATACACCAGTACAGGTAATATCGTTCTGACATACAGCGATGGTAATCAAAAAACTATTTCTGATACCAATACTCTGTACATATCTCCTGTTTACAGCGTTACTGCCAGCTGGTATCTCAATTACCATTATGTTGACAACATCTCCAATGCCTCCAGTGCCTGGAGCAATCAGGACTTTGTCAATTCCTATAAGCATACATTCAAGAATCCCTCTCCAGTCAGCCATTACCAGTTTGTTTACTGGAAGGACACGGATAGCGGCTTGACCTATGTTGCCGAAGATGAACTGACCTACAGCGCCAGTGAGCTTCCCAGCGGCCAGACCAAGGATATCTATGTCTATGCTACTTATCAGCCATCCGTAACCGTAAGATACCATTACCAGGGTAATCTGTACGGAGAAGAAAAGGAAGCTTTCGAGAACATCAACATCTGTACAGACTATACCTTTGATCATCAGGGGCTGGAATTCACCGGCTGGTTTGACGCTGAAGGCAATAAGATAAGTGACAGCGAAGTAGCTGAGATTCCCGCTCTCACTACTGAACCGGTCGAAAGAAAGATCGTTGATGCATATGCTCATTACAAGGTAACCATTACCCCGCAGGATAACGGCAAGATCTATGGCGATCCCGAACCTGAGCTGGAAGCGAAAGTTACCGGCCTGGCTGAAGATGACAGCTGCAGTTACGAACTCAAGAGAGAATCCGGTGAAGACATCGGAAAATATGAGATTTTCGTCGCTGGCGGTTTCACTGCTACGACTTATCCTTCCAACACCAAGCGCAGTAATCCCGAAAAGTATGATATTTATACAGAAACAGCAGAATTCACCATCGTTCCCAAGGAGGTCACCGTTACCGCCCAGGACAATGGCAAAGTATATGGAGATAAAGATCCTGACCTTGAAGCTGTTATTGATGGCCTGGTCGAAGGCGAATCTGCTGACCTCATCAAGTATTCTCTGGAGAGAGAAGAAGGAGAAAGCGTTGGTGAATACGCCATTTCCACCAAGGGTGAAGAAGCTCAGGGTAATTACACCGTTAAGTTCAATGACGCTGTCTTTAACATCACTCCCAAGGAAGTGACTGTTACCGCTCAGGATGACGGAAAAGTTCAGGGCGATGAAGATCCCGAACTGAAAGCCGTGATTGAAGGCCTGGTTGAAGGCGACTCTGAAGACCTCATCAAGTATTCTCTGGAAAGAGAAGAAGGCGAGGAGCCCGGCGATTATATAATTACTCCCAGCGGAGAAGAAGCACAGGGAAACTATACAGTCGTATTTGTTGAAGGAACGTTTAACATTACGCCGAAGGTTCCGGAAACAGCCGATAACGGTCTGTCAGCCTGGATCTGCCTGATGATGTTCAGCTTCTACAGCTTCGTTGCCATGATCATGCTGAAGAGAAATCGGGCCAGGGAATAAACTGCCATTGGTAAATCAGAAAAGACGGGTGTTCTGCGGAACTGCCCGTTTTCTTCTGTCAAACGGATAACGATCGTTCATACTATGGCAGACTGGGTGATCACGGCTTTCTCATCATCCATGTTTTATAGTGCTAATTTATTTCATGTATGGTAGAATAGAACAGTACGAAAGAGCATAACCGTATCAGCGCGATACTTTATAAGATGGCAGGTGTGAATGATGAAGAAATTAATTACCGTAATACTGGTACTGCTGCTAACCGGCTGCATGTCGGATGTAACCAGGGAAATCGACAAGGAAAGATATGATGCCTACATGACATACTATCAGTCCATTCTTGAGGAGGAAGACAAGCTCAGCAAGTCACAGAGTTATGATACCGAACTGGTAGTCAATGCTCTGGAAGACGGGACCTACCGTTATGACGTTATCATCGACAATCCCCGGGTAGCCATGTATCAGATCAGAGCTCTGGCTGTCATTGACGATCTGTCTGGCAAGATCGATCCGGAAAACATGATGCCTTCCATCGGCATTCTTGACGATGCCGTCTATAACATGATGCCCAATGTCGTCAACAAGGACAAGGGCTTCGTGGCCGGCGTGACGCTTTCACTGGTTTCCGATCAGCCTCAGCTGCGCATCGGTCTGATGGTCGAATATGTCGACAGCAGCAAGGTCACCAGCAAGCGGGAGTACATCACGCTGTTTGCCAGCTATAAGTAAGAGGAAACCAAATGAGTGAAACTGTAAAGGATAACAGAAAGAAACAGTCGATAATCGCCGGTGCTCTGACGGGTTCAGCCGGCGTGTTCATCACTAAGGCCATCGGCCTGCTTTATGTCATACCATTCAAGAAACTGGCGGGCAACAATACCGTCTTCTATTCCTATGCCTATACCATCTATGACTATGTCCTGCAGATCTGCCTTTCCGGCATGCCCTTTGCGATTGCCGCCCTAGTAAGCAAGTACGTAGCCAAGAATGACTATAAGGCTGTAAACATGGTCAGAAGGATCTCAAGAACGGTCATGCTGATCTTCGGATTCATCGCCTGTTCAGCTCTGATCCTGTTCTCCAAGCCCTTTGCCATGCTGGTCATTCCCGACGGCGTCAGTGAGGACTATATCGTCAAGACTCAGACGGTCCTGGTGATCGTGTCCTTTGCGATGATCGCCGTGCCGCTGCTCAGCTATTTCCGGGGTGTTTACCAGGGCTTCAAGGATCTCAGGATCTATGCCTTTACCCAGGTTCTGGAACAGTTGATCCGCGTGACTTTCCTGCTGGGCGCCAGCGCCATCTGCGTCTATGTCCTGCACATGGACAAGATCTGGGCGGCCTACATGGGCGTAGCTTCCACCAGCATCTCCGCCGTGGCGACCATCATCTACTTCCTGTTCTATGAAGCCAAACACAGAAGAAAACCGGCTGAAGAGCAGCAGGAAAGCGAAGTCACCCCTAAGGGCATCTTCAAGGAACTCATGGAATATGCCGTTCCCTATCTGATTTCCACGCTGGTTACCAACAGTTCCGGCCTGTTCATATTGCTGATGCTGTCGACAGGCTTGCAGAAATACGGAACTGATCCCTATCTGATCACTACCTATCAGGGCATCATCAACTATGAAGCCCATAAGATCTGTTCCATCCCCCAGGTCATCGCCACCGGCTTTTCGCTGGCATTGATCCCCCATATCACCGAGGCCATTACCCGTAACGATGAAGGCAAGGTGAGGGAGATGATCCAGAAGGTTCTGGAGACCGTCAACTATCTGGCCGTACCGGTAGTATTCTTCATGGTGTTCTTCGCCCGGGAGATCTACTTCGTCATGTATGGGAATGCCAACCTCGATGTCGGCGCCTATCTGCTGGCCAGATCGCTGATCATCCAGCTGCTTTGGATCGTGGTGATGGTGCTTTCCAGCATCCTGGTAGCCCTGAAACTCAGAAAGATCTACATTGCCTTAAGCCTGGTACAGCTGGTCTTCGTCACCACGACGCTGATTTTCTGGCTTGGTCATTTCGGCGTCAACGGTTATTACATCTGCAAGGCCATCGAATACGTGGTATTCATCATCGGGGCCTGCTACTTCATCGAGAAGCATTTCAAGCCCAGTTTCCGGAAGATCTTCGACAACTGCACGCTGTCCTGGCTGGCCTTACTGCCGATGCTGATTCTGGCTGCCGTGCTGACCCAGGTCAAGTTCGACATCACTGAGCAGTCGCGTCTGGTAACGCTGATGTACACCGGCGTCATGGGCATTCTGATATTCGGCATGTACTTCATCGTCAGCGCCAAGTTCAACGTTCCCCAGCATCTGTTCAACGTGGAAATCTCAAGAGACTCCATCAGCGATCTGCTGAGCGGCAGGATCTTCAAAAAGTAACACAGCGGCCTCAGGGCCGCTTTTTCATAATAGAATGGTTTGAAAGAAGAGAGCATAAGGAAAAGAGGCTTGCGCCTCTTACCTCAGAATGACTATTTCTTTCTGTTGTAGTATTCAACTACCAGCAGTTCGTTGAAGTCGGGGTTGAGTTCATTACGTTCAGGAAGTCTGACGTAAGTGCCCTTCATGGTATTCTTGTCAAAAGTGACGAATGCCGGGGTATTCAGGGTTGCTTCGAGAGCTTCGAGGACAACTCTGTTGTTTCTCATGTTTTCCTTGACTTCGATGGTGCTGCCCGGCTTAACCTGGAATGAAGGGATGTCTACCTTCTTACCGTTAACCAGTACATGACCGTGGTTGACGAACTGTCTTGCACCTTTTCTGGTCCTGGCCAGACCCATGCGGTAAACGATGTTGTCGAGTCTGGACTCCAGCAGCTGCAGGAATACGGTTCCGGTAACGCCCTTGGCCTTGACAGCTCTGTCAAAGGTGTTGGAGAACTGTCTCTCGTTGACGCCGTAGGTGAAACGGATCTTCTGCTTTTCAGCTAACTGCTGACCATAGTTTGAGTACTTGATCCTCTTGTTCGGTGCGCCATGCTGACCCGGAATGTAGGGCCTCTTGGCTAATTCTTCGCCAGTTTCGAGAACAGAGAAGTTTAATCTTCTTGACTGCTTCCATACTGGACCTGTGTAACGTGCCATTCTTTCTTCCTCCTAGTTTTTCTACTAACAGGCGTAAATCAATTATTAGCGTGTTGGCCTTTCACTTTAACAGCAAGCTACTCTTTTCAACATGCCAACGCGGGGAAATAACCTTTACGTGCTGCTATCGGCCCTATTAATGTACCATTATCGCCGCTTAATGTCAAACGGTTTCTGCGGTATTTTCCGGCGTTTTCAAGGCGTTTTTGTACAGTAAAAGTATCATCTGGGAACTAACCAATCATCCGGTCTTATGATACAATATAAATTGAGGTGGTATGTATGTCATATACGGAATTATGGGAAAAGCTGAAGACATCGATCTGGCTTTACGTGATCATTCTGGTCGCTGTATTGCTTTTGGTGCTGGTGCTGGTCATCGTCAGCCGCCGAAAGAAACTGCAGAAGCGCATTGAGCAGGGACAGATTCTGATCAACGGCCTCAAGAGCCATCCCTTTGCGGTAGACATCGCCAAGACGGATGCCATCGCCCGGGTCAACGCCAATGTCCGCGATACTGCCTTCCAGTGCAAGAAGGACTTTGAGGAGATCCAGAACAACATCAAGGACATCGTTGTCAATCTTCAGGATGCCAACGAGCTTCTGACAGCCTCCAAGTTCAAGCTCTGCGCCCAGAAACTGGACGAAAACGAACAGCTTATCCAGCAGACCGAGCTGCTGACGGAAAAGCTGGACGGCGTACTCGCCAATGTCCTCAATCAGTCGACCATCCAGCGCAAGCGCATCAACGAACTGAAGAACGAATTCCACCAGATCAAGTCCATGATCAATGACAATCCCAATAACTACACCTTCTGCTGGGAAGCCCTGGACCGCCTTACCAACGGCATCTCCCATCAGTTCTCCGACTTTGAGTCGGTAATGGATGCCTCGATGTATGAAAATGCCACGGAAATCGCGGAAAACATCGGCGTTTCCATCGAAGACCTCAATGCCCTGGTGCAGAAGCTGCCTGAAGTCATTCAGATGAGCAGAAACACCCTGCCCGGCCGCATTAACGAGTGCCGCAATGAAGCGACCCTGCTGGAAAGCCAGGGCGCCTACATCGGCCATCTGAACATCAACGGCAATCTGGAGACCCTTAACGCCTCTCTGGATGAGATACTTACCAAGATCAAGAACTGTGAACTCGAAGGCATTGACGATCTGCTGATCGACTGCGATACCAGAATAAATCAGATCTCTTCCAATCTGGCCGATGAGAAGAACGCCTTCCGTGACCTGGTCGTCTGTCAGGAGAACTGCCAGAGCCGGCTGGAAAGCGTCCGGAAAACCCTTGAACAGGTCCGGGACAACTTCCTGGCTGACTTCGACCGCTATGGGCTCAATGACCTCAGCGGTCAGTTCCAGGATACCCAGAACCGCTATCAGGAAGCCAACGGCGCCTATGAGTCGCTGTTAACGGCGCAGAACTGCGGATCGATCCCGGCCACCACGCTGATCATCACCTTCAAGGAAGTGGAAAACGACATCATGGAGTGCCAGAAACAGGCCCGCGAGATCGCCGGCAAGCTGGAGACCACCCGCACCAGCGAACTGCGCGTTCAGGAACTGATGAGCCGCTTCGTGGTCGTGCTCAATGAGTCAAAGGCTTCCATCAAGCTGTCCAAGCTGCCCAACATCTCCAGCAAGTACGATCAGGACATCGCCAGAAGCGAGCAGTACATCGCTGACATCAATGAACAGCTGCAGCAGCCTTCAGTGGACATCGACCGTCTCAACGAGACCATCAATGAAGCGCAGAAGCTGATCATCAGCCTTTACAAGAACGTCAATTCCCTGATCTCCACCGCTCAGGAGATCGAGGAATTCATCATTACCTGCAACAAGTACCGTCCCTACTATCCGGACGTTGACGCCTCGCTTTATTCCGCCGAGGTCTGTTACCGCAACGGTGAATACACCAAGGCCTGCAAGATGGCCGTAAGCGCCCTCTCCTCCGTCGACCCCGAACTGGCCAGCCAGCTTTCGGAGAGCATCGACAAGAAGATCGCCATGCAGAAGGAAGCATAGAATGATTTACTTTGACAATACCTCAACAACGAAGGTCGCTGATGAGGTCTTAGATACCTACGATCAGGTACTCAGGAAGTACTATGTTAATTCCGAGGCAATCTATCCTTCCGGCCTGGAAGTACATAAGCTGATGGAGAAATCCCGCAGCCAGATTGCCCGGTTTTTATCCGTGCTTCCCCGGGAGATCATCTTCACTTCCGGCGGTTCGGAGGCCAACAATCTGGCCATCAAGGGTACGGCCCTGAAGCGCAGCGGCATCGGGAAACACATCATCACCAGCGCTGTCGAGCATTCCAGCGTTCTTAATTCCTGCCGGTGGCTGGAACAGTACTTCGGCTTTGAAGTCACCTATCTGCCGGTCAGTCAGAAGGGTTCCGTTGATCCGGCAGACCTGGAAAAGGCAATGCGGCCGGACACCATCCTGGTCAGCCTGATGCTGGTCAATAACGAATCCGGAGCGATCAACCCGCTGGCAGAGATCAGGGAAATCGTCAAGAAGCATCATAACTGCTATCTGCATGTCGACTGCGTGCAGGCGCTGGGCAAGATGGACATCGATCTGAAGGATGTCGATCTGGCTTCTTTCTCCGCCCACAAGATCAACGGGCTGAAGGGTTCCGGCTTTCTGGTTGCCAAGCAGCATGTTCAGATGGCCGAACTGATCTCCGGGGGCCAGCAGGAGAACCATCTGCGGGGCGGTACCGCCAATTCCCCGGCCAACATCGTGCTGGCCCGTACCGTCAGACTGGCTCTGGAAAAAAGAGAACAGCAGATTGACAGAATCAGGATGCTCCATGACACCCTTTATGAAACGCTCAGCGGCATGGACAAGGTGGTCATCAACTCACCGGCTGACGGCACACCCTATCTGGTCAACTTCTCAGCCCTTACCGTGACCTCGCAGGTCATGATGAATGCCCTGGCATCCCGGGGCTTTGAGGTTTCAGCCCAGTCTACCTGCGATTCCAATGAGGCTGTCAGCAAGGTCATTGCGGCCATGTATGATGAGCCGGAGCGTCTGAAGGGCACCATCCGCATTTCACTGAGCTACGAGCATACGCTGGAAGACGTGATGGCTCTTACGGATGCCATCAGGGAGGTGATCAGGATCTATGGCTGATCTGACATACGAAAACATTCTCATCCGCTACGGTGAGCTTACTACCAAGGGAAAGAACAAGAAGGATTTCATTGCCGCCCTGGCCAACAACATGCGCCAGGCGCTGAGCAGCTTTCCGGCGCTGACCTTCCAGCAGACCCGTGATCACATTTATATTCATCTGCACGGCACTGATCCGCAGCAGATCATCCCCATCCTGAAAAACGTTTTCGGCATCCGCAGCTTTTCCTGCTCGCTGAAGGTCGAAAACGACATCGAGAAGATCAAGGAAGCCGCATACCTGATCATGGAAGACAAGAGCGGCACCTTCAAGATCAAGGCCAGAAGAGCCAATAAAAGCTTCCCGCTTCATTCCGATGACATCAACCGCCAGGTGGCAAGCGTCATTCTGAAGAACTTCGGAGAAAGGCTGCAGGTCGATGTTCATGATCCTGATCATGAGGTCATTGTCGAGGTACGCGATGATTTCACCTACATCATGGTGGAAACGATTCTGGGCGCCGGCGGTTATCCGGTCGGTGTCGGCGGCAAGGCCCTGCTGATGCTTTCCGGCGGCATTGACTCGCCGGTGGCCGGCTGGCTGACCATGAAGAGAGGAGTGAAGATCGAGGCCATTCATTACGCTTCGATGCCCTATACCTCCCAGGAAGCTCTGAACAAGGTCAAGGAACTCACCAGGCTGATCAGCCCCTATCAGGGGCAGATCCGTCTGCACGTCATCCCCTTTACCGACATCCAGCTGCAGATCTACAAATACGCCGATGAATCCTATGCCATCACCATCATGAGAAGAATGATGTACCGGCTGGCCCAGATGCTGGCTCAAAAGCGCGGCTGTCTGGCCATCGTCAACGGCGAGAGCATCGGTCAGGTTGCTTCCCAGACTCTGGACTCCATGAAGGCCATAAACTGCGTTACCGACATGCCGGTGATCCGGCCGCTGGTCGCCTATGACAAGCTGGAGATCATCGATCTGGCCCGCAAGATCGGCACCTACGAGACCAGCATCCTGCCCTATGAGGACTGCTGCACGATCTTCGACCCCAAGGACCCGGTTACCAAACCCAAGCGGGAAAAATGCGAGATGTTTGAATCCCGCTTCGACTGGCAGCCGCTGTTGGAAAAGGCCATCGCGGAAATGGATACCGTAATCATCAACCCCTCCTCGAAATTCGACGAGGCCGATGAGATCCTGTAACAGGGCATAAGAAAGGACAGATGAGTACAACGTTCATCTGTCCTTTTAATGTGTCTTACAGTTCCTTCTTCCAGAGGCCGTGGAGATTGCAGTAGGCGTAGACGGCTACCGGCTTATCCTTGGGGCACAGATGGAAGCATCTCTTGGGCTCTTCAGCCGGCTTGAGGTACTTGATCTGCCAGCCCATTTCGCTTTCCAGGGCGATCCAGGTGATGTAGTGGGCTTCGATCATCGGATGATCGACCTCACCGACTCTGACCTTCACCTTGTTATCTTCAACTTCAACGAAGGGAACGTGCTTCTCAACGGCCGCATCCTGGGTATTGGCGACGACCTCTTCCATGGCTACGCCGCAGCAATGCGGAATGCAGACATGCTCTTCAATCATGGCAACCATGTTGCCGCACTTCGGACAACGATATACTTTCATTATTCATCTTCCTTTCTCTGTCATCTCTATTTTACCCAATAATGGGGAGGTGATTCAAATATAATAATCAAAATATGGTAAAATGTAGCGGGGAGTGATATCACTATGGCATTTGATTCATTAAGCAACCGGCTGACCGCTGCCTTCAAGCACATCGCCGGTAAGGACAAACTTACCGAAAAGAACATGAACGCCATGCTGCAGGAGATCCGCGTTGCCTTACTGGAAGCGGACGTCAACTACGGTGTGGTCAGACATTTCATTGAAACCCTCCGGGAGAAGATGGTCGGGGTATCCGTATCCCAGGCTCTCAATCCTTCCGAACAGGTATACAAGATCGTCCGCGATGAGATAACCAGCCTTCTGGGTGAATCCCAGGCGCAGCTGGCCTACCGGCAGAACGGCATTACCACCATCATGGTCGTCGGTCTGCAGGGCACAGGCAAGACGACTTCCGTTGCCAAGATCAGCAAGCTGATCCGCGACAAGGACGGCCGCAGGCCGCTGATGATCGCGGCTGACATCATCCGTCCGGCTGCCATCGAGCAGCTGCAGACTCTCGGTCAGCAGATCGATGTCGAAGTCTTCACCCTGGGAACCCAGGTAAAGGCCGAGGAAACCGTCAAACAGGGTCTGAAGTACGCTCAGGACAAGGGCTATGATACCGTGCTGATCGATACCGCCGGCCGTCTGCACGTCGATAAGGAACTGATGAATGAACTCTCCGTTCTCAAGAAGAAGTTCAAGCCGGAAGAGATCTTGCTGACAGTCGATGCCCTGACCGGTCAGGATATCGTCAATGTCGCCAAGAGCTTTGACGATCTGCTGAACATCACCGGTCTGATCGTCACCAAGTTTGACTCCGATGCCAGAGGCGGTGGCGTGCTCTCCGTCAGGGCGGTCACCGATGTTCCGGTCAAGTTTGTCGGTACCGGTGAGAAGATCGATGACATCGATGTCTTCTACCCCGACCGCATGGCTTCCCGCATCCTGGGCATGGGCGACCTCGACACTCTCATTGAAAAGGCCGCCAGCCAGCTGGATGAGGAAGCAGCCACCCGGGCGATGACCAATCTGATGAACGGCACCTTCTCGCTGGATGACATGCTGGTTCAGATGCGCCAGATGAAGAAGCTTGGTCCGTTAAGCGGCATCCTGAAGATGATGCCGGGCATGAATCAGGTGGCTTCCATGGTGGAAAGCCAGGATACCGAAGGAGCCATGAAGACCTTTGAAGCCATCATCTGTTCGATGACCCCATACGAAAGAAGGCATCCGGAAGAACTGCGCAGTTCCCACAAGAACCGGATAGCCAAGGGCTCCGGCACTTCCGTATCGGATGTCAACCGGCTGATCAACTCCTTTGACCGCACCCGCAAGATGATGGCGCAGATGGGTCTGGGCAAGTACCGCCGATTCTAGAAAAATAATCAGTCTGTTAAGTAAAAATGCTTGACAGGCCTGAAATGACAGGTTAATATACTAAAGGAAAATTAAAGAGGTATATTTATGGTTAAGTTACGTTTAAAGAGAATGGGCGCCAAGAAGGCTCCGTCATACCGCATCGTCGCAGCTGATTCCAGAGCTCCGAGAGACGGCCGTTTCATTGAGATCGTCGGTTTCTACAACCCGCGCACTAATCCAGCTGAAATCAAGATTGATGAAGAGAAGGCCCTGAAGTGGCTCGCCGCCGGCGCTCAGCCGTCCGACACTGTCCGCTCCCTTCTGTCCAAGCAGGGAATCATGAAGAAGTTTCATGAGTCAAAGTAATTGATTAAGATGATTGACTACGAAAAGACCTTACTGGATTTAGTAAAACCAATGGTTGATGAACCGGAGAACATCCGCGTTCAGACGATGGAAAGCGTCAATGAGAACGAGGTTCTGCTTTATGTCTATGCATCCAGCGTTGACATCGCCAGACTGATTGGCAGACAGGGCGCAATGGCCAGCAGCATCCGGCAGATGATGTCGGTATGCTCCTGCCTGGATAACAAGAAGATAACGATAAAGTTTGAATCATACTAGGATGCTTGATGCATCCTTTTTTGGAGACAGTCTATGGAATTTGTGAAGATTGGCATCATAGTTAACACCTTCGGCATCAGAGGGGAACTGAAGATCAGACCGCTGACCGACTTCACCGAGAAGCGCTTCAAGCCCGAGCAGCAGCTCTACATCTGCCGCCAGGAGAAGTTTGAACCGGTGGTGGTCAAGAGTTTTCGCATGCACAAGGGTTTTGCCCTGGTGCTGTTCCACAACCTGGAGAACATCAATCTGGTCGAAAAGTACAAGGACTGCGAGATCTTCATTGCCAAGGACGAAGTCCATAAGCTGAACAAGGGAGAGTATTACTACTTCGAACTGAAGGGCTGTTCCGTCTATTCCGACAACCAGTTCATCGGCACCGTCTCGGGAGTCGACAGCGGCTATCAGACCATCCTGCGCGTCGGCAACGACGAGGGCCGGCAGGTGCTGATCCCCTACGTCGATGCCTTCATCAAGAATGTCAGCATCGAAAACAAGCGCATTGACGTCAATGTCATTGAGGGCATGTTATGAAGATAACCATTCTGACCATCTTCCCGGAGATGTTTGAGGGCTTCCTCAACACCTCCATCATCAAGAAAGCCAGACTGAAGAACCTCATTGACATCGAAGTAGTCGATTTCCGGGCTTATTCCCGGGATAACTCGCACAGGGTAGATGACTATCCGTATGGCGGAGGAGCAGGAATGGTACTGATGTGCCAGCCGGTTCTGGATGCCCTAAAGGAACATTCCTCCAAGGATTCCTACGTTCTGCTGACTTCCCCGGCCGGAAGAGTCTTCAATCAGCAGATGGCTCATGAGCTGATGGAAAAGCAGGACATCGTGATCATCTGCGGCCATTATGAAGGTTATGACGCCCGCATCTACGATTATGCCGATCAGCAGGTATCGATCGGTGACTATGTCCTGACCGGCGGAGAACTGCCGGCCATGGTCATCACCGATACGCTGACCAGGCTGGTCGACGGCGTCATCGCTGCCGAGTCACTGGTCGATGAGTCCTTTGAGACCGGCTTACTGGAGTACAACCAGTACACCCGGCCGGAAGTATATGACGGCAAGAGAGTACCGGAAGTGCTGTTAAGCGGCCATCACGAAAACATCCGCCGATACCGTCTTTACGAAAGCCTGAAGCTCACCTATCTCAACCGCCCCGACCTGCTGGCCAGCCGTCCGCTGACGGATGAGGAAGTGGATCTGCTGGAGAAGATCAGGTGGGAAGTTGAGGAAGAAAACAACGCTCAGGAAGGCTGATCTGAGGCGGAAATTACCTGTTGATTATTGATTTTTACTGTGATAAGATAATTAAGCGTTAGCTGAGATAGTTCCGCTGGCCGATGGTACATGAACTATTGAATACATGCATGGAAAAGGAGAAAGTTATGAATTTGAATCTGGTTAAGGAAATTACCAAGGCACAGATGAAGAACGACATCCCCTACTTCGAACCTGGCTGCACCGTAAAGGTACATGTCAAGATCAAGGAAGGCGACAAGACCCGTATTCAGGTATTTGAAGGCGTCGTCGTCGCCATCAATGGTTCAGGCATCGCCGAGACCTTCACTGTCAGAAAGATGAGCAGTGGCGTAGGCGTTGAAAGAACATTCCCAGTTCATTCACCAATCATTGATAAGATTGAAGTTGTTCGTTTTGGTAAGGTCAGAAGAGCCAAGCTCTACTACTTACGCGGCCGTTCTGGTAAAGCAAGCAGAATTGTTGAAAAACGCAGATAAAAAACTGGGCAACCAGTTTTTTGTTTAAGGAGAGGAAATTTGGAAAAGCTGAAAATCAGGATCGCCGATTTCTTCGGCACCATCATCCTGTGGCTGATGATGGCCCTGGATGACATCATTGATCTGGCAGTGACCGCCGTAGTGACCATACTGGTCTGCTTTGTGCTCACCAACTTTTTCTTCATGCCGGTCCGCGTTGACGGTACCAGCATGTACCCGACCATTGAAAACAAGTCGGTAGGCTTTTCCAGCATCATCACCCGCCGGGTAAAGGAAATAGAGCGCTTCGACATCGTGATCATCCGGATCAACGACCAGAAAGAGAATCTGGTCAAGAGAGTGGTAGGTCTTCCCGGAGAGACCATCTGGTATGTCAATGACACCCTGTACGTCAACGGCACGCCGGTCAGCGAGGACTTCTTCGACGCCGTCTATGTTCAGCAGCAGAAGAACAAGTGGAACCGTGAGGACTTCACGGCCAACACCGATGTCATCACCCTGGGCGAAGACGAATACTACTGCCTGGGCGATAACCGCATCGTTTCGATCGATTCGCGCAGCTACGGACCCTTCAAGGCCGATCAGATCATGGCCAAGGGAATCTTCGTGCTCTGGCCGTTTGATCATCTGGGTTCTCCGGAAAACTGATTACTGTTCTGAAAGTGACTCCGCTGTCATCTGACGGCGGAGTTTTCTTATGGGCATTAATCCCGGCGTGACAATATGATAATATATATTGTAAGAGGAAACACACATGAAACTGCAGGTCCTGGTTGATAACAACACCTATATTGACATGTACTATCTGGGCGAACCGGCGCTGTCCTTTTATCTGGAAGACGGAAAGGACCGGATCCTGTTTGACACCGGTTATTCCGATGCCTTCATGCTCAATGCCCGCAAGCAGGCCATTGAACTGAAGACGGTCAATAAGGTCGTGCTCTCGCATGGCCATAATGACCATACCGGCGGTCTGACCCATCTGCTGAAGCTCAACCGCTGGCTGACCGTCATCGGCCATCCTGACTGCTTTCTGTACCGTCAGGACGACGCCGGTCTGACCATTTCCTCGCCGCTCAGTCTGATGGACCTGGAAGAAAGGTGCACGCTGCAGCTCAGCCGGGATCCGGTTGAGGTCAGCGAACATCTGATCTTTCTGGGAGAGATACCCCAGTATCTGGACTTCGAACCCTGCTACCGCATCGGCAAGTCAATGATCAGAAGCCGGCTGGAAGACGACTACATCTATGATGATTCCGCCCTGGTCCATAGGGGGAAGGACGGTCTGTTCGTGATCACCGGCTGTTCCCATTCCGGCATCTGCAACATCATCGAACATGCCAAGAAGGTCTGCCGCGATGAGCGGATCACCGGTGTGATCGGCGGATTCCATCTGTTTGAAAACGATGAGCGGCTGCAAAGAACGATCGAATATCTGCAGCAGCAGAACATCCCGCTGCTTTATCCCTGCCACTGCGTATCCCTGAAGGCCAAGATCGAGATGGGCAAAAAGCTGGACATTCAGGAAGTCGGTGTCGGCCTGCAGCTGACAATTGAATAGTCGTTAATTAATGTGAAAGGAGGAGAGGACAATGACGGAAAACAAGACCAACATTAACTGGTTCCCCGGGCACATGGCCAAGGCCAGACGGGAAATGAGCGAAAACATCAAGAACGTTGACCTGGTGATCGAGATCCGGGACGGCCGCATCGTCGCCTCTTCCGAAAACCCGATGCTCAGGGAGATCGCCGCCAATAAGCCGCGGCTGATCGTCATATCCAAGAAGGACAAGGCGGAAGACGAGGTTACCGCTGCCTGGATCGACTGGTTCCGTGACAGGGGCCACGAGGCCATCGCCCTGAACCTGGTCGCTGACAGATCCATCAGCAAGAAGATCTCGGAAGCCTGTCTGAAGATCATGGCTGACAAGATCGCCAGGTACAAGGCCAGAGGCATGAAGCACGTGGAGATCAAGGCCATGGTCGTGGGCATTCCCAATGTCGGAAAGAGTACGCTGATAAACTCGGTGGCCCAGAAGAAGGCTGCCAAGACGGCAGACAGGCCGGGAGTCACCAGAAGCCTGCAGTGGATCAAGATCAGCCAGGACGTTGCCCTGCTGGATACCCCGGGTGTCCTGTGGCCGAAATTCGACGACGAGAAGACCGCTTTCAACCTGGCCATTACCGGGGCCATCAATGACAATATCCTGCCGATTGAAGACGTCGTCCGCTATGCGGTCAGTGAATTATTGAAGAACCATCCGGAAAAGCTGGCGCAGCGCTACGGCATTGAGACTGAAGGCGACGCCCTCAGCGTCATCGACCGGATCGGGGAAGCCCGCGGCTGCCTTTTGGCGGAAGGGGGCTATGACTACAAGCGCATCTATGCGCTGATTCTTAAGGATATCCGCGACGGCAGTCTCGGCGGCATTTCCTGGGAGAAACCCGATGCAGACGAGTAACGAATACGAAAGGGAATACTGGGGTAAAGGACAGCTGGTCGTCGGCATAGATGAGGCCGGACGCGGTCCGCTGGCCGGCCCGCTGGTAGTCGCCGGCGTTGTCTTTCCGGCCGGCTATCAGTCCGAAGAGATCTATGACTCCAAGAAACTGACGGAAAGAAAAAGGGAAGAACTGTTTCCCCGCATCGTTGAGGATGCCCTGTTCTACGACATCGAGATCGTCGATGAAAAAACCATCGACGAGCTGAACATTCTGGAAGCCACCCGGCAGGCGATGAGCCGCATTGCCCTGATGGCGCCCTGCCAGATCGTTCTGACCGATGCCATGAAGCTGTACATTGACAAGCCGACCATCGACATCGTCAAGGGTGACCAGAAGTCAGTGTCCATTGCGGCCGGTTCGATTTTGGCCAAGGTGACCAGAGATCACATCATGTACCGGCTGGACGAACTCTACCCACAATACGGGTTCAGAAACAACAAGGGCTATCCCACCAAGGACCACCTGGAAGCCCTGGAAAAGTACGGCGTGCTGGACATTCACCGCCGTTCCTACCGGCCGGTCATGGAAACCCTTCAGGGCAGGCTGTTTTAGGAAAATGCCGATCTTCTGCCAATTATCGGGCAGGAGATTTTCTTTATGCGCAATGATCTGATCAGGCTGGCCATCCAGCATAACGGTGAATACGGAGCTTTGAAAAGGGCTCTGGAGAATCACGAGAAACCGGATCCCACAATCAGGGTACAGCGGGCGCTGACCATCCTGGATGAGGATTATCCGGCTAAGCTCCGCGATCTTAAATGCCCGCCCTACGTGCTTTTCTACATCGGTAACCGGGAACTTCTGAAGACTGAGTGCCTGTCAATCGTCGGCACCAGAAACCCGACCTACTACGGCATTCACGCTACCAAGCAGCTGGTGGATGCTCTGAAGGGACGCTATACGCTGATCTCCGGCATGGCCAGAGGCATTGACGCCATCGTCCACCGCAGCGCCGAAAGGACGATCGGCATACTGGGAAACGGCCTGAATTACGACTATCCGGCGGAAAACCGCAGCCTGTACCGGTACATGCGTGAAAAGCAGCTTCTGATCAGCGAATATCCGCTGGACAGTCCGCCGCGGCGCTATCATTTTCCCTTCCGCAACCGGCTGATCGCCGCCCTTGCCGATGATACCGTAGTCATGCAGGCCGGCCGGAAATCGGGATCGTTGCTGACGGCGGCGGAAGCGATAAAGCTGAACCGGCGTGTCCATGCGCTGGTTTATCCCTATGACGACGCCAGCGGTCAGGGCTGCAATGAACTGATCGCCTCCGGGGCTCTGATGCTTTCAGACGGCAGCTTCCGGCGGCTGAGGGAGGAAAACCAGAGTGTTGACAAATAAAGGATAAATGGTAAAGAATATATCACAGGTGGATTAGAACTATGGATAAAATCAAGAACTTAGTAATTGTAGAATCGCCGAGCAAGGCAAGTACGATTGAAAAATATCTGGGCAAGGACTACGAAGTTGTCGCTTCCAAGGGCCACATCAACGATCTGGCTACCAGCGGCAGGGGACATCTGGGAATTGATGTCGAGAATGACTTTGCCCCGACATACGTGGTTTCCCCGGCCAAGAAGAGCATCGTCAAGCAGCTGAAGGAAGAGGTCAGGAAGGCCGATAACGTCTTACTGGCAACCGACCCGGATAGGGAAGGTGAAGCCATCGCCTATCATCTGGCCAATACTCTCAACATCCCGCTGGATCAGGATAACCGCATCGTCTTCCACGAGGTCACCAAGCCGGCCGTTCAGAAGGCCATCAGCGAACCGCGTCAGGTCGACATGGACCTGGTTGACTCCCAGGAGACCAGAAGGATGCTGGACAGGATCATCGGCTTCAAGCTTTCCACCCTGCTGAATTCCAAGATCAAGTCCAAGTCCGCCGGCCGC
>JAFZBT010000029.1 GCA_017561615.1 Erysipelotrichaceae bacterium | reverse complement strand
GTCCACCCGGCCGTCGTCGCGGTTGCGGACCCAGCCGGTAAGATTGTACAATGAGGCCAGCCGGCTGATCACCCAGCGGAAGCCGACACCCTGTACCTGACCCTCAAAAATCACGTAATATCGCTTCATATTTTAATGATAATATTTTGTTTTTTTGCTTGCAAACAAATAATTATGTGTGATATTATAGAAAAGCACTGGGGATGGTGCAAAGAAAATGGGCCTGTAGCTCAGTTGGTTAGAGCGCGCCCCTGATAAGGGCGAGGTCGCTGGTTCAATTCCATTCAGGCCCACCATTTTTTTTGGGGAATTAGCTCATTTGGGAGAGCGCCTGCCTTGCAAGCAGGAGGTAGCCAGTTCGATCCTGGTATTCTCCACCATGGTAAACACAGAAGGTCGCAGGACCTTTTTCATTTTCACAAAACAATCAGTAAACAGAAACCCCGGCCATGTTATAATTATCGATAGAGTATTTCATTTAGAATGTTGAGAGTATGCTTATGAGTGAGAAGAAAAACAAGAAAACCCTGGAGATCCATCACAACGAAAAAGGTCAGCGGGTGCTGACCGGCAAGGAATGGCTGTTTGTTGTGATCGTCGGCCTGGCCGGCCAGCTGATCTGGTGCGTAGAGAACACCTGGTATCCCAATTTCGTCTATGCCAAGATCGCGCCGGATGCCTCGATTATTTCCTGGATGGTTGCCCTGAGCGCCCTGGCTTCGACCTTCGGCTGCTTTGTCTGGGGAACCATGGGTGACCGTCTGGCCAGAAGAAGGCCGCAGATGCTGATCGGCTACGCCGCCTGGGGCATTACCGTCGTGCTGTTCGGTCTGACCGAATATGTCGACCATTCCAACCTGGTGATGCTGACGGCTCTGGTCGTCGCCGCTGACTGCGTCATGAGCTTCATCGGCGCCATGGCCAACGACTCCGGCTTCATCGCCTGGACAACCGACATCACCGAAGAAGGCAACCGGGGCAAGATGGGCGCTGTCGTGGCCGTATTGCCGGTCGCCGGAACGATATTGGGCGGACTGCTGTTCGGCAAGATCATTGAGAAGATCGACTACTTCAAGTTCTTCATCGTCCTGGGCGTCTTCCTGGTATTGATGAGCATCGGCGTCCACTTCATGGTCAAGGACGCTCCCGACCTGACTCCCAACCGCGACCCCAAGGGGTTCTGGCATCAGGTCTTCTCGGTCTTTGATTTCTCGCTTCTGAAAAAGAATAAACTGATGAAGGATGTCTGCATCATCTTCGCCGTCTACTTCATCGGTTTCCAGATGTACTTCTCCCATCTGACTAACTTTTTGGTCTATACCCAGGGCTATTCAACCGGAAACGCCGGACTGGTACTGGGCCTGCCGCTGATCGCGGCTCTGCCCTTTACCTTCATGTGCTCCCGCTGGCTGGATGAGGGCAAGTTCCACTACATCATGTACGGTTCCGTGGCGCTGACCATTGCCGGTCTGCTGATCGTCTGGATCCCCAGCACGGTGGTCACCTGCCTGGGCATCTTCCTGTTTGGCACCGGCTACATGTGCATGTATCAGGCGCTGATGGTCATGCTGAAGAACTGCATGCCCAAGAGCATGCACGGCCAGTCGGAAGGCATCAGACAGGTCTTCTACGTCGTCATTCCGATGTGCATCGGTACGCCGATCGGCTCCTTTCTGATCAAGCACTTCGGCTTTGCCATGGCCAATGAATACGGTGTGGCCGGTTATTCCGCCAACTGGGTGACCTTCATCGTCGCGGCCTTATGGATGCCGTTAGTGCTGATTCCCATCCGCAACGCCAGAAGAGACTACCTGGAACAGAAGAATAACAGTAAGGAAAATGAATAACGACGTCCGCCGGGGGCTATGGCGCCATAAGTTTGTCTATCACTTTCTGAGGATCACGGCCGGCTGGCTGATCGCCGCTCTCCGTGATTTTTCCGGCGAGTATTATAAGATCAAGGGCAAGCCGGTACTGCTGCTGTCCAATCACAATTCCGACTTTGACGGACTGCTGATGGTCATCGCCCTTAAGAGACACTTCAAGTTCGTCGGCAGCGCCAACATCATGTCCGGCGCCCTGGGCAAGCTGATCCGCTTTCTGATCGGCCTGATCCCCCGGGAAAAGGGCGCGGCGGCTGACAACACCGTTGAACTGATCGTCGACAATCTCAACGCCGGCATCGACGTGGCGATGTTCCCCGAGGGCAACAAGTCCTGGGACGGTTCCACCGGCTTCATCTCCAAAAGAACGGCGGAGATCCTCAAGCAGGCTGACTGCGGCCTGGTTACCTACCGCTTTGACGGCGGCTATCTGCGCTCACCGCGCTGGGCCAGGACCAAGCGCCGGGGCAAGATCTTCGGCCGGGTCGTCAATGAATATTCTAAGGAGCAGCTGGATAAGCTGAGCGTCGATGAGATCTATGACATTATTGTCAGAGACCTGCAGGCTGACGCCTTTCAGTATCAGGATGAGC
>JAFZBT010000028.1 GCA_017561615.1 Erysipelotrichaceae bacterium | reverse complement strand
CAGTACGATGCGCCGCTGGACGTCTACAACAAGCCCAACAACCTGTTCGTCGCTGACTTCGTCGGCAACCCGGCCATCAACTTCATTGAGGCCAAGGGCACTCAGAACAGCAAGGGCGAGCTGGATCTGACCATCTTCGATGACAAGCAGGTCACCTTCAGGTTCAATGAACCGCTGAGCGTTGCTGAATGGTACAAGGCCGAGCGCCAGTCCGAAAAGGAAGCCCAGAGGCTTCAGGAAGAAAAGGCTGCTCAGAAAAACTACGTCGAAAAGGGCAACAAGGATACCGTCTTCAAGTATCACCTGGCCCTGGTCGATGAGGTGGAGGACTATGGCGATGAAGTGGTCCTGACTGATGAAGACTTCGTCATCGGTGTCAGACCGGAATTCATTGCGATCAGTCCCAAGGGCAAGCTGGCCGGCGAGATCTATTCATCGATGCCCACCGGCATGGAGACCACCGTACGCGTGGCAGTCGGCAACTACATCCTGACCGGCGTCATGTTCGGCGGCGTTGCCTACAAGCTGGGTGAAAAGGCCAGCGTCGACTTCAAGGGAGACGAAGTGATTCTGTTCTCCAGAAGCACAGGCAAGATCATCGGCTTAGGCTCACTGAGCGTTAAGTAAGTTCATGACAAAGAGAACCGGGAAGCATCAGCTTCCCGGTTTTAAATTGGCAGGTCATGTTGTTTGAGATTAAGAAAGATCATGTGTTAAAATTCATTCATAGACAGAAAAAAGGCTAATAAAGGGGGACCAATATGGCGCTTTTACAAGTTGATTATCGCTCACAGACATTGAAGAGAAATGTTGTCTTCAATGTCATTCTGCCCTATGAGAAATTCAAGGGGCCTTACCCGACACTGTATCTGCTGCACGGTCTGAAGGAGAACTGTAATGCCTGGCTGATGAACACCAACATCAGAAGACTGGCTGAAAACAGCGGTCTGGCCGTCGTCATGCCTTCAGCGGAAAACTCCTTTTACATGGACATCCTGGTGGAAAACGGAGCACTGGGTGATTTCGGGGAATATATCGGAAGAGAACTGATTGAAGTAACCAGGGAAATGTTTCCGCTGTCCTGCCGGAAGGAGGATACCTTCATCTGCGGTCTTTCCATGGGCGGCTTCGGTACTTTGCGTAACGCTCTGAAATATCATGATGTCTTCGGCAAGGCCGCCGTTCTTTCCGGAGCTTTGCATTTCTATGAATATCCGCAGGATGTCGTGGAAACCGAAGGCAATACCATCGGTGAGCTGATGAATTTCGGTGATCTGGAAAAAACCAGAAACAGCGACCGCAATCCCCGCTACCTGATGAAACAAATGACTGATAACGGTGTTGAATTTCCCAAGTTCTATGTCGCCTGCGGCAGACAGGATTTCCTTTTCGAAGCCAACCGGTCAATTGCCCGCGCACTGCGTGAATGCGGAGCTGAAGTTACCTACGAGGATGGTGAGGGAGGTCACCATTGGGAGTTCTGGGCTGAGTACATTTATCATGTGTTGAAGTGGCTGAACTACCACGTCGAAGAAAAATAGCAGAAGGTCATTGCCTCCTGCAAGTCATGTCATATGACCGGGAATTCTTATTCCCGGTTTTCATTTGCGTGATGATCAGCTATCAGCTGTTGATCTTCTCGAAAAGCAGTTTATTTTCTCTGATTTCCTTAATGAAAAAACTTCTCTCTTCAGAATGTTCTTCAATCTGACGTTGTCCTGAGTGGCCCTGGTAATTACCAGACTGATGCCGTTATCTTTTCCATACTCCATCATGACCTTCAGGGCTTCACTCATGTAACCTCTGCCTCAATAAGCCGGATTCATGCCTGGCCGATTTCACTGGTGACGTTGACCGGTAAAGCCTTGAAGCTATGAAACCGCTCGTCTGACTCCAGAAGAGCATCGATGATCTGGACATCGATCGGAATAAGTAACAGTCTTTCGGTTTCCAGCAGTTTCTTCATATCATAAGTATTACCTGAATGAGCCTTCGTCAAAAGAAAACATGCAGCAGGTGCATGTCATTTTCGATATGGTGGAGAATGCGGGATTCGAACCCGTGACCTCCTGATTGCGAACCAGGCGCTCTTCCAGCTGAGCTAATCCCCCAAAAGGCACATAGATATATTAGCACTTTTTCACGATGTTGCATACAATAACCATCACATCATGTTTATGTTCAGGCAAAGCCGAATCTTCCGGAAGAGAATGGGGTGCTATAATGGTAGTGAATGAATAACATGGCTTCTTAAGCCACACGCTTTGGAGAACGGAATGAAATATTCAGAGTATCTTACCTGGACGATCAGATGGAAATTGAAGAAGGAAGACAGAGAAATCAGAAAACAGATTGATTTCGTTCGTTCAATTGGTCAGAAGAGCAATACCGTCGGCTCCAGCAGACTGGATCTCCATTCCCCATCTGCTCAGCGCGTTCTGCAGGCCATTGAGGATTGCTGTATGAAAAACGGTGTCAGGGCTGAAGGTATTTATGAAAGAAAATATGACGTCTCCGACAGTCAGTGGTATGTTTTGAAATGCCGCCATCTTTACGCTGCGGAAACCAACAATGAAATAGAAAGAGTCGATAACAGGAAACAGTGGAGCCTGCCGGTAATCAGGGCGGCAGGCATTATCGACGGAAAGCCCAGAGAGCACTGCTGGTACGGCGTCTTTGTACCGGACCGCTTCCGCCGTTACTGCATCGCAGAAGGCATCTACAGCCTGCGCTTCTGCTGGGTCAGAGACTGTGGAAGGAAAGCCGGGGAACAGTACTTCTCCATGCTCCCCGAAAAGCGGATAGCCCGCAGACTGGAGTTCACGGGCAGCTGGTCCGGTCCGCTCAGCCGTTCGCTGAAAAGAGAAACCGTCAGTCAGCTGGGAGGCTGCCTGGAAAGGCTGGCGGAGGTCTTTGCGAGCCTGAAGATCAATGTCGATGCCTGTTATCTGGAAGAAGACATGCCTGAGGAAGGCGTCGGTTATTTCTGCGGCAGGACAATGGAAACGACCAGAGACCTGCAGATCCTGATACGTAAGGACATTGCTGAGGGAATGATAAGGGAAGGCGCTGTGAGCCGCTCATCGCTTATCCCGGTTGCCGTACTGAAGCAGCCTTATGCCGGCAGCCGGATCAGAGAATCGGCTGTCCGGATGTTTCCTGATGAGGAAGTCTGCCAGCAGCGTCTGCTGGAGTATGAAAAGGTTGTGAATTCAGAAAGACCGGCAAGAAAGGTTACCGACAGAATGGCGCTGCAGCTGCTCAGGAAGAGAAAGCAGGAAATGCCTGAGGATTTCAATAAGCGCATGACCGATGATCAGAAGAACGAGGTCAGGGAAGATCCCTACCTCACTCTGCTTCCCTACTACGCTTTCGCTGACGGCTTCGGCATCGATGAAACCGGAGAGTACCGGTTTCTGAGCTATCGGGAGTCCCGGAAGGAAACCGTTAGCTACCGTCATGACATGCTCAGTGAAGAGCTGGCTGAGGAAGACAGAAATGGCATTGTGATCGCCTGCTGCGGCGATGGCGACCGCGTTATTCTGAATAAGAACGGAACGGTCAGACGGCTTGACCGTGAAACGGCTCATTTCAGCCAGGAGTGGCTGAGCGTAGCTGACTTCATGGCCAATACCGTGGAACCGTTGTGAAGGGAGGAAAAGGAAAATGAAAGAAAGCAGAATGGCAGTCAGAATGATCGCCCTGTTATCACTCCAGCACATGCTGGTGGATTTCCTGTGCGCCTATGGGCTTTACCATGATACATCCCTGCCCTTTGCCGGCTATGTCATCTACAATTTCCTGGCCTTCGTGCTGCAGCTGCCCTTCGGCATTCTGGCCGACCGGCTGACGGAAAGAAACCATGACCGGCTGCTGAGCAGCGTGATGATGGTGCTGGCCGGCACCATGCTGACGATGGCCGGCAGCTGGTATGCCCCGGTCATGGCCGGGCTGGGCAATGCGCTGTTCCATGTCGGCGGCGGGATCCTGGCCATCCGCGAGGATGACCGCAGCGGGTTTAAGGGCGCGGCTCTGGGCGTCTTCGTCGCCCCGGGAGCGCTGGGTCTGCTTTTCGGCCGGCTTCTGAGCGGTTCAGCTGCCTATGTGCCCGTCAAGATCGCCGTCTGCGTGATCATGATGCTCATCAGCATGCTGATAATCAGCTGCTACGGACGCAACCGCATGGCCTACCGGCAGCCGGAAGAAAGAACAGCCGGTAAGGCGCTCATCGTTGCCCTGCTGTGCTTTGCCGTGGTGACGATGCGTTCTCTGGTGGGCATGGCGGTCAGCTTCAGCTGGAAGACGACCACATTGCTGACGATACTCAGCGTGGTGTGCGTGGCCGGGGGAAAGATGCTGGGCGGCATCATCGCAGCCCGCGTCGGAATCAGAAAGACGATGATAATATCGCTTCTGACGGCCTTTGCAGGCTTTCTGGCAGGCAATAATGTCATCGGCGGCTTACTGGCCCTGCTGAGCTTTAACATGTCCATGCCGCTTACATTGTATCTGATGGCCAGGGTCATGCCGGATCAGCCGGGCGCGGCCTTCGGCTTGCTGACCGTGGCGCTGTATGTCGGCTGGCTGCCGGTTGCCTACGGCTATGCCAGCAGTCTTCCGCCGTTACTGGGAGCGGTGTGTTCCCTGGTTTCCCTGGCGGCCCTGCTGCCGGCCGTGAGGATGTGTAAAGATGATCTGGAATAACTTCATCCTGCCGCTGGTCCTGACCGTCATTATCGAAGCCGCCGTGGCCTGGTGCCTTAAGATCAGAAAACCTTCCGATCTGCTGACCGTCGTACTGGCCAATGCGATCACCAACCCGCTCATCAACCTGCTGAATTACCTGATGTATCATTTCGGTATGGCCGATGCGGGAAGAAGAGCCGTGCTTTATCTGGTACTGGAACCGCTGGTTGTGGTTGTCGAGGCGCTGTTATATCGTTATAATTTAGATGAAGATGTCAACGGCTGGCTGCTGTCACTGGCCGCCAACCTGTTGTCCATCATAGGAGGTTTATTATGCTGGAAAATATTTTAGGTCTTCTTGACATCGCTCCTGATCCGCTGGGCCCAATCGGCAATGCCGGCCTGTGGAACATCATCGGCATCGTGGCCGTCGTCGTTATCGGCTGCGTTGTCGCTCTGCTGAAGAAGAAAAAGTAGGAGAATCCTTCTGCCGGAGTGTTTCGGCAAGACAAAGTAAAAGCCTGGAAAGTTCCAGGCTTTTATATTGTTCTGAGATACAGGTCTTAGCCCTTTACGGCACCGGCCGTAACACCCTCGACATAGTACTGCTGTAAGAACATGAACAGGGTGACGATCGGTACGGCAACGACGACGCAGCCGGCTGCGAACTGGGTGAACAGGTTGGTGTCCGGGTGAGTACCGAACAGCAGCGAGTACAGTCCGACGGAGACTGTCCAGTAGGCGGCATTGTCGGCGCCGATGATGACCTTGGCGAAGATGAAGTCCATCCACGGTCCGGTGAAGCTCATCAGCGCCTGATAGATGATGATGGGCTTGGCCAGCGGCAGGATGATCTTCATGAAGATCTGGAAGTTGGTGCAGCCGTCCAGCTTGGCAGATTCGACCAGGGCGTTCGGTATGACATCGAAGAAGCCCTTGGCGACCTGGAAGCCCAGACCGGCACCGGCGCTGTAAGCCAGGATCAGGCCGATCACGGAATACTCCGGATGAGACGGGTTACCGGTCAGGCCGATCGACTTCAGCAGGAAGTAGATGGCGATCATGGACATGAAGCCCGGGAACAGACCGATGATCATGGAGATGTTCATGAACGGCTTGCGCAGCTTGAATTTCAGCTTGGACATGCAGTAGGCCACGGACAGAACCAGGAAGGTCGAAATGACGCAGTCGATGATGGCGATCAGCAGGGTGTTGAGCATCCATCTCGGGAAAGCCTTGGGCACGCCGTAATAGGTGGCCGTAAACAGGTCGACGAAGTTCTTGAAGCCGGAGGCCTTGGGGCAGAAGTTAGAGGT
>JAFZBT010000003.1 GCA_017561615.1 Erysipelotrichaceae bacterium | reverse complement strand
TTCTTAACATAAGCCAGGGCGTTTTCTCTGGAGGGGTGGTAGGATTCGCCGACCGTATAGCTGTCATAAAGCGACAGCGCCTTTTCGTTGAGTTCCTTCAGAAATTCGTGCATCCGCGGTCCGTCAATGAAGTACTTGCCGCCCTTCATGACCCCGCCCTTGTCGTTGTCATCCTGCAATGGGTAGACCTTGGAGAACATGTTGAAGACGTCGAAACGGAAACCGTCAACGCCCTTGTTCAGCCAGAACTTCAATATGTCGATGATCTCTTCCCTGACCTTGGGGTTTTCCCAGTTCAGGTCAGCCTGCTCCTTGCAGAAAAGGTGGAGGTAGAAGTCTTCGCTGTCACCGATCCTCTCCCAGGCGCTGCCGGTAAAGACGGAAGCCCAGTTGGTCGGCGGCAGCAGCTTTCCCTTTTCCTTTCTGCCCTTTCTGATGATGTAGTAGTCCCGGTAAGGCGAATCAGGCGATTCAATGGCCTTGAGGAACCACTGATGCTCAGTGGAGGTGTGGTTGATGACCATGTCCATGATCACCTTCAGACCGCGCTTGTGGCACTCCCCCAGCAGCCGGTCAAAGTCGGCCATCGTGCCGAACTTCTCATCGATGGCCCTGTAGTCGGCAATGTCGTAGCCGTAGTCGTAGTCCGGAGAGGTGTAAAGCGGGGAGAACCAGACGGCTGTTACTCCCAGATCCCTGATGTAGTCAAGCTTGGAGATGATGCCCTCAATGTCGCCCCAGCCGTCATTGTTGCTATCACAAAAGCTGAAGGGGTAGATCTGATAGACTACCGCATTCTTATACCATTCTGTCTTCATGTCATTTACCTTGTTTCTATATTAAATTATAACAGAAATACCTTCATTGACGCAGTCAGACATATGAATGTGTCTTTCCGGTATTTCAGGATTTACGGAATTGCCGGAGAATAATGTAACCGGAAAGGAGAAAGTAACGGATCACGGCACCGGCTAGGATTCGGTTCTGCTTATGTATCGCTATTGTATTGCTTTTTGCCATACATTTGCATATAATGATGCTATATAAGGAGATATGATCATGACTCAGAAATCCGCAAACATATCAGTAAGAATAGAACCCGAAATAAAGGAAACAGCAGAAGAGATCCTCTCAGCTCTCGGCATTCCCGTTTCCAGCGCCATTAACATGTTTTACAAGCAGATCATTCTTCATGGCGGTCTGCCCTTTGAAGCATGCCTGCCGATTAAAGAACCTCTCGACATGTCCGAATTGACTCCCGAAGAACTTAACAGGGAAATCGAAAAGGGATATAATGACTTCCTTGAGGGCAGATATATGCCCCTTGATGAAGCTATCGCCAGACTCCGTAAGAAATACGGAATATGATGATTTACCGAGTAATCGTAACTGATCAGGCACAGAGCGATCTGGAGAACATTTTCGAATACATAGCTATCAAACTTCATTCGCCTTATTCCGCTAGTAAATTGATTAAAAAGTTGACAGCCGCAATGCATAATCTTGAACTTTTCCCGGAAGGAAACAGAAGATACTGGGAAGAGCCCTGGTACAGTCGCAATTTGCGAATCATGTCTGTTGATAAGTACTGCGTGCTTTATTATCCAGATAGTGAAAATCTCATGGTAAGAATATATCGGGTTGTCAACAGCCGAAGAGACATCAGCCGATTGCTTAAGGAATCCTCAGAAATCGAAAACTGACTGCCATTATTTCCGATCATCACATCTACAGGACTCGCCCAAGCCGTTCATACAGAACGGTTTTTATTCTCGGAATTCAGCGCTCATTGCTTGACTAATCACGCAGAAGTTATAAAATTGTAGTATGCTACAGTTTGAAAGGAGGGATCGCATGATCACCACCAATGACGATCTGGGAACCATCATTTCCCGGCTGGACCGCAAGCTCCATGAAGCCCCGGCCCAGAGGCTGCAGGCGGAGGAGCTTACTCCCTCGCAGGCCATGATCCTGCACTACATACAGAAGCAGCCACAGCCAATCAGCCAGAAACAGATCGAAGACTGGAGCGGCAAGAGCCACCCAACCGTCAACGGCCTGCTCTCCCGGCTTCAGCATAAAGGCTTCATCAGCATTAACGTTGACCCGGCCGACCGCCGTCAGCGGCTGATCACCCCTTCCCGGAAGGCGGAAAGGCTCAACGATGACATTACCGCCATCTTCAAACATCACGATCAGACGATAACCGGGCAGCTGAGCGAAGCGGAACTGCTTGAGCTCAAGCAGCTGCTCATCAAGGTATATGAAAGTCTTTAGAAAGGACCGATTCAGATGATTAAGACCATTCTCAAGAGCGTCAGGGAATACAAATGGGGAACTTTCCTGACCATGATCCTCTCCATATCGGAGGTCGTATTCGAGATCCTCATCCCCCTGACTCTGTCAAGGCTGATCGACTACGGCGTCTATGGCGGCAGCATGCCCAGCGTGCTGAAGTTCGGCGTCATCCTGCTGATCGAAGCGCTGCTGCAGCTGACCATCGGCATGTTCTCCGCCAGGCTTTCCGCCAAAACGGCTGCCGGCTTTTCCGCCAACCTGAGGGAAGACATGTACCGCAAGGTCCAGACCTTCTCCTTCAGCAACATCGACAAGTTTTCCACTTCCTCGATAATCACCAGACTGACCACCGATACCGCCCGCATTCAGCAGGCCTATCAGATGAGCATGCGGATGGCCATCCGCGCTCCCTTCATGCTGATCTTCGGCATGATCGCCGCCTTTAAGATCTCCCATTCCATCTCCATGGTCTTCCTGATCGCCCTGCCGATTCTGGCCATCACCCTGCTGGTGGTAGCCAAGATGGCTCACCCGCTGTTCGTCAAGGCCTTCAACACCTATGACAAGCTGAACCAGATCGTTCAGGAGAATGTCCGGGGCATCCGGGTCGTCAAGACCTTCAATCAGCAGGACCATGAGATCAACAAGTTCTCAGAAGTCTCCGAACAGATCTACCACTACTTCTTAAGAGCCATTCATACCACGGCTCTCAACAACCCGATGATGCAGCTGTGCGTCTACAGCATCAACCTGGTCATCTGCTGGCTGGGCGCCCATGCCATCATCGCCTCCGGCAACAGCCCCGATCTGGGTCTGACCACCGGTAACCTGATGGCGTTAATCTCCTATACCATGCAGATCCTGATGAGCCTGATGATGCTGTCCATGGCGATGATCATGATCATTCTTTCCATGTCTTCCGCCAAGCGCATTGCCGAGATCCTCAATGAAGAGTCCGACATCTTCTCGCCTGAGGATCCGGTATATGAAGTAAGGGACGGCGACATCCAGTTCAGGGATGTCCACTTCGCCTACTCTTCCAAGGCCGACAAGGAAGTCCTCAATGACATCAACCTGCATTTCCTCTCCGGCCAGACCATCGGCATCCTGGGACCTACCGGTTCCTCCAAGACCTCCCTGGTCCAGCTGATCCCCCGTCTCTATGACGTGACTGACGGTCAGCTTCTGGTCGGCGGCGTCGATGTCCGCAACTATGACCTGGTAAGCCTGCGCGATGCCGTAAGCATGGTTCTGCAGAAGAACGAACTGTTTGCCGGAACCATCAAGGAAAACCTGCGCTGGGGCAACCCGGATGCCACCGATGAACAGATCATTGAAGCCTGTAAGATGGCCTGCGCCGATGAGTTCATCGAGCAGAAGGAAGACAAGTACGACTTCCACATCGAGCAGGGCGGCGCCAACGTCTCCGGCGGTCAGAAGCAGAGGCTGTGCATTGCCCGGGCGCTTCTGAAGAAGCCCAAGATCCTGATCCTTGACGACTCGACCAGCGCCGTCGATACCCGTACCGACGCCCGCATCCAGAAGGCCTTCAGGGAATACATACCCGATACCACCAAGATCATCATCGCCCAGCGCATCGCCTCCATCCAGAGCGCCGATCAGATCGTGCTGATGAATGACGGCCGCGTCGAAGACTGCGGCAGCCACGACGAGCTGATGGCCAGAAGTGAGAATTACCGCAGCATCTATCTGTCCCAGACCCGGAAAGGAGATGATCAGAATGACTGAGAAGAGACCGGAAATGAAGAGAAAGATCGACAAGACCACTCTCAAGAGACTGATCGGCTACCTTAAGCCTTACTGGTTCTTGCTGGTACTGGTAGCGCTGTGCATCATCACCAATGCCTTTGCCTCGGTGCGCTCCTCGCTTTTCCTGCAGGATCTGATCGACAAGTACATCCTGCCCATGCTGGGCGTCAGCGATCCCGACTACGGCCCGCTTTTCAAGGCCCTGACGTTGATGGCCTGCATCTACGGCGTAGGCATCATCGGCAGCTTCCTGCAGCAGTTCATCATGCAGATGATCTCGGAGCGGGTTCTCCGGGACGTCCGCAACCGGATGTTCATCCACATGCAGGATCTGCCCATCAAGTACTTTGACACCCATTCCCATGGCGAGGTCATGTCGCTTTACACCAACGACACCGACGCCCTGGACAACATGATCTCCCAGTCCCTGCCTCAGGGCTTCAGTTCCCTGCTGACGATCATCATGGTCTTCGTTTCCATGCTGTCAGTGAGCGTTACCCTGACGGCGGTGGTGCTGGTGTGCGTCTTTGTCATCCTGAAGTTCATCAACCGGGTCACCGGCAAGAGCGCCAATTACTTCATGGCCCAGCAGGACTCCCTGGCCAAGCTCAACGGCTTTGTCGAGGAAATGGTCAACGGCCAGAAGGTCATCAAGGTCTTCAATCACGAAGATCAGTCCGTTGAGGATTTTCAGAAGCTCAACGACACCTGGCGCACCAACGCCGGTCTGGCTAACGGCCACGCCAACTCGGTATACCCGATGATGTTTGCCCTGGGCTACGTCCAGTACATCCTGCTGGCCATCATCGGCGGCTACATGTCCATTCACGGCATTTCCAACCTTTCGCTCTCCGGAGTGGGCTTATTGACCCTGGGCAACATCGCCTCCTTCCTGACCCTCTCCCGCAACTTTGTCAACCCGATCTCCCAGGTCGCCGCCCAGCTCAACTCCATCGTGCTGGCTCTGGCCGGCGCTTCCCGGATCTTCGCCTTCCTGGACGAACAGCCGGAAGTCGACAACGGCTACATCAACCTGGTCAACGCCGTCGAGGACGAACAGGGCTTCCTGCACGAAGTTCCCCAGCATACCGGAACCTGGGCCTGGAAGTGGAACGTCAATGAGGACGAAGCCACTGAGGACGACCTCCTGGTTAAGCTGCAGGGCATGATCCTGCTCGATTATGTCGACTTCTCCTACACCGAAGGCAAGCAGGTGCTCACCGATATCAACATCTACGCTGAGCCCGGTCAGAAGGTCGCTCTGGTCGGCGCCACCGGCGCCGGCAAGACCACCATTGCCAACCTGATCAACCGCTTCTACGATGTTGACGACGGCAAGATCCGCTATGACGGCATCAACATAAACAACATAAAGAAGAAGGA
>JAFZBT010000001.1 GCA_017561615.1 Erysipelotrichaceae bacterium | reverse complement strand
CGGAAGAACCTGATCGTGCTCAATTATCTGCTGGGCTGCGTCGATGAAGGCTGCATCCGGGAGGTCATCTGCCATGAGATCTGCCACTTCAAGGTGCACAATCATCAGAAGGCCTTCTACAGCGCTCTGGAGAAGCTGTGCCCCGATTACCGTCAATGGGTAAGACAGCTGAAAAAATACACAATCAGCTGAATAAGTGATAAAATAAAGGTGCATTATATTTAGGAGGAAAAATATGGGAAATTTATTAGTTGCTCAGTCCGGCGGTCCGACCAGCGTCATCAACGCTACTGTTGCCGGTGTCATTCAGGCCAATCAGCTGAATCCGATCTATGAGCACGTTTACGGCGGTCTTCACGGCATTGAAGGCATTCTGAACGAGGAATTCGTCGACCTCACCAATCTCAGCGATCAGGGCATCCAGCTGCTGAAGCAGACCTGCGCCAGCGCTCTGGGTTCCTGCCGCTACAAGCTGAAGAGAGACAATGTCGAGGACTTCCAGAAGATCATTGCCATCATGGACGCCTATAACATCGACACGATGATCTATACCGGCGGCAACGATTCCATGGATACCGTTGCGGCCTTAAGCGAATACGCGGAAGCGCACAACATCACCAATCACCGTTTCATCGGCTGCCCGAAGACAGTCGATAACGACCTGGTTATCACCGACCACTGCCCGGGCTATGCCTCAGCCGCCAAGTTCATGGTCAACGTAGCCAAGACCACCTGGCTGGATGTCAACGTCTACACCAGACAGGAAGTCTTCATCCTGGAGACCATGGGCAGAGACGCCGGCTGGCTGGCCGCCTCCGCCGTACTGTGCGGCAAGGTCGACCTGCTGGTTCTGCCGGAAGTCGTCTTTGACAAGGACAAGTTCCTGGCGGAAGTCAAGAGATGCATCGACGCCAAGAACAAGTGCTACATCGTCGTTTCCGAAGGCGCCAGATTCGCTGACGGTACCTACCTGGCTGCCGGCGAAGCCAAGAACGACGGCTTCGGCCACGCCATCCTCGGCGGTGCCGGCAATGCCGTAAAGAACATGATCCTGGAATCCGGCATCGCCAAGAGAGCCAAGGTTCAGGACATGAGCACCCTGCAGAGATGCTACAGCCCGTGCCAGAGCAAGGTCGACGTCGAAGAGTCCTTCCGTCTGGGCATGAGCGCGCACATGCACTCCATGGATCCCGCCTTCACCGGCAAGATGGTCGCCGTCAAGCGTCCGGAAGAAGGTCCGTACAACCCGATCTTCTTCACCGTCGATGCCAAGGAAGTTGCCAACTTCGTCAAGCATGTGCCGGCTGAATGGATCCTCCCCGATTATCAGGGCATGACCAGGGAATTTTATGAATACTGCACGCCGCTGATCCAGGGCGAACCTGACCTGATCATGGACAACGGTTCCATTGCTCAGATCGAGCCGTTCTATCTGTAAGTCAGACACCGACCCAAGCCTTCCCGCTGAACGGGAGGGCTTTTTCTGTGCTATACTTTAGGCAGTATGAATAACTGTGATGTAATCGTCGTAGGCGGCGGACACGCCGGCATTGAAGCAGCACTGGCCTGCGCCAGAAGGGGACTGGAAACGGTACTCTGTTCGCTGGACAGAAACTGGATGGCCTCCATGCCCTGCAACCCGTCCATCGGCGGACCGGCCAAGGGCGTAGTGGTCCGGGAGATCGATGCCCTGGGCGGCCAGATGGGCAAGAGCGCCGACGCCACGGCCCTGCAGTTCAAGATGCTCAACACCACCAAGGGACCGGGCGTCCGCTCTTTAAGAGTGCAGTCGGACAAGATCGCCTATAAGAAGTATATGCAGGACATCTGCGCCCGCCAGCCGCATCTGGAAGTCCGCCAGTGCGTGGTCGAGCAGGTACTGGCTGAAAACGGGAAGGTAAAAGGCATCAGGACCGAAGACGGCAGCGAACTCTGCTGCCGGGCGCTGATTTTGACCACCGGCACCTACATGTCCGCCAAGGTCATGATCTCCGATCACATCACCTTTGAAGGGCCCGACCATCAGAAGACGACCTTCAATCTGTCCCAGTCGCTGCGTGATCTGGGCTTCCGCACTTTCCGGCTGAAGACCGGTACCCCGGCCCGCATCAAAACCGCTTCCATCGACTTCTCGAAAGCCCAGCTGGAACCGGGCAACGATGAATGCGAATCCTTCAGCTATGAGACCGAAAGAGTGACCCCCTTAAAGGAACAGATACCCTGCTATCTGATCTATACCCAGCCTTTGACCCACGAAATAATCAAGGCCAACCTGAAGCGCTCCAGCATGTATTCGGGAGTCGTCGAGGGTGTCGGCCCCCGCTACTGTCCCTCCATCGAGGACAAGATCGTGCGCTTTGCCGACAAGCCCCGCCACCAGCTCTTTTTGGAACCGGAATCGCTGTCGCTGGATACGACCTATGTGCAGGGCTTTTCCACTTCCATGCCCTATGACGTGCAGGAAAGAATGTTACGGAGCCTGCCGGGCTTTGAGAACTGCGTGATCGAGAAATACGCCTACGCGATCGAATATGACGCTCTTGATCCCCTGCAGCTCAAGCCGACGCTGGAGACCAAGCTGATCGAAAACCTCTTTACCGCCGGTCAGATCAACGGCACTTCCGGCTATGAGGAAGCCGCCGGTCAGGGTCTGATGGCCGGCATCAACGCCGGCAACAAGCTTCTGGGCATCAGGCCGCTGGTACTGAGACGCGATGAGGCCTACATCGGCGTCATGATCGACGATCTGGTCACCAAGGGCACTAAGGAGCCTTACCGGCTGCTGACTTCCCGGGCGGAATACCGGCTGCTGTTAAGGCACGACAATGCCGATCAGCGGCTGACCGAATACGGCCATCAGGCCGGTTTGATCAGCGAAGAGCGCTATGAGAAATTCAGGGCCAAACTGGCTGCCCTGCAGGAAATAAAGGACAAACTGGCAGAAAGCCGGCTGGATAATGACAATCAGCTGACCCGGTATCTGCGTGATCTGGGCTACGAGGAACAGGCTGCCAGCTACAACGCTCTGGAGCTGGTCCGCCGTCCCCATGTGGAAACGCGGTTTGTGGCCGGCAGGTGCGGCATCGAAGTCAGCGAGGCGCTGGCCAGGCAGCTGGACATCGAACTGAAGTTTGAGGGCTACATCGCCAAGGCCAGAAGGGAAGCAGCCAACCTGCAGAAGATGGAAAGCCAGCTTCTGCCGGCTGATCTGGACTACACCGCCATGGCCAATCTCTCGCTGGAAGCCCGGCAGAAACTGCAGGAAATAAAGCCCCTGACCATGGGACAGGCTTCCCGCATTTCCGGGGTCAACCCCGCAGACATCATCACCATTTCCATCTATCTCAGACAGATGAGGGATAATAATCACACCGGAGAGAAAGAACATGAATAACCGCAGATTCGGCATCGATATGACCAGCCATTACCGTCCCCTGGGTTTTTCCTATGGCGATAAGGCATTCGGGCCGCGGCCGGAAATCAGAAAGCTGGACGCCATCAGGAAGAGTCTGATGGATCCTGAATGCGACGGACCTCAAGACGTCTACGCCATCGTCATGGATGTGGGAAACAGGGAAGATTCTGAAGCCATCAGGCAAAGAAACCTGCTGTTTGGAGTAGTCAGCTATGCCGGCGGCCGGCTGGGCAGGGAACCGGTCCGCAGCCAGGGGCATATCCATGCCGTCTCGCCTTCCTGCGGCAGTTCGACCGGCGAACTCTATGAGATCTGGCACGGTAAAGCCGGCATCTTCATGCAGGAAAGAGCCGAGGATGATCCGGGGAGATGCTTCCTGGTCATTGCCGAAGAGGGCGATGTCGTACTGGTGCCGCCCAACTGGGCACACGCCACCATCAACATGGACGTCAAACGCAACATGACCTTCGGGGCCTGGTGCGTAAGGGACTACGGTTTTGATTATGCCGGAGTCCGGGCTCACCATGGGGTAGCCTATTTCCCGGTGATCAGGGAAAACGGAGAGATTGAAATGACGGCCAACCCGCATTATCAGGCACCTCCGTGCATCATCAAGAAGCCGCGCATCTATGAGGAATTCAACCTGGAACCCGGCGTTCCGGTTTATGAACAGTTCAGAAAGGACCCCGATCGTTTCCTGTTTATTTCCCGCCCCGGGGACTATCAGGAAAAGTGGACCGGTTTTGAACCGTAGAAGGGAAGAAGAACATGAAGATAATCGAACCCGCAGCCATCCATGACTTTGAAGGCATCATTTCCGGCGCTGAAGTAAAGGTCGGAAAGAAGTTGTTCCGGGACATCAAGCAGATTTACGGCGATCCGGAAGGGATCGATGAGAACACGCTGATGTATACCGTCTACAGCTATGAAACCGGTGATCTGAAGGACAAGGCCAACCTGTTATGGGGCATGACCGTTCTTGAACCGGTACTGGTAAACGGGGAATGCAACATGACCAGAGGGCATTTCCACTGCGATACCACATGCCCGGAATTCTATATCGGCTTAAAGGGCGAAGGCCTGTTGCTGCTGATGGATGAAAAGGGTGAAATGTGGGCGGAAAAGGTCTTCAGGGGATCAGTCCACCACATTGACGGCAAACTGGCCCACCGGCTGGTCAATACCGGTGAGGGCGAGATGCGGACGGCGGCCTGCTGGAGTCCGATGGCCGGCCACGATTACGCCCGCATGGAAGCCTTCCCCTTCCCCAAGAGAGTCTATAAGGAAAACGGAGAACTGATCATCCGTTAGGAGACAAACATGAAT
>JAFZBT010000027.1 GCA_017561615.1 Erysipelotrichaceae bacterium | reverse complement strand
TACCTATACCGGCGTCTTCGACGATATCCGCGACCTGTTTGCCCAGACCCCGGAAGCAAAGATCCGCGGCTACTCCAAGTCGCGCTTCTCCTTCAATGTTTCCGGCGGCCGCTGTGAAGCCTGCTGGGGCGACGGCGTCAAGAAGATCTCGATGAATTTCCTGCCCGATGTCTATGTCCCCTGCGACATCTGCAAGGGCAAGCGCTACAACGAAGAGACCCTGCAGGTCACCTACAAGGGCAAGAACATCTCCGACGTACTGGAGATGACCATTGAGGAAGCCTACGACCTGTTTGCCCAGAGCCCGGAAGCCAAGATCCGCGGCTATACCAAGTCCCGCTTCTCCTTCAACGTTTCCGGCGGCCGCTGCGAAGCCTGCTGGGGAGACGGCGTCAAGCGGATAAGCATGAATTTCCTGCCTGACGTCTACGTGCCCTGCGACGTCTGCAAGGGCAAGCGCTACAACGAGGAGACCCTGCAGGTCACCTACAAGGGCAAGAACATCTCCGACGTGCTGGAGATGACCATTGAAGAGGCCTATGACCTGTTCATCAACATTCCGAAGATCAAGACCAAGCTGCAGACCCTGCTGGATGTCGGCCTGGGCTACATGAAGGTCGGCCAGTCCGCCGTGACCATTTCCGGCGGCGAGGCCCAAAGGGTAAAGCTGGCCAGCGAACTGCAGAGGAAGGCCACCGGCAAGACGATGTTCATCCTCGACGAGCCGACCACCGGCCTGCACATGCATGACGTCAGGAAACTGCTCAATGTCCTGCATAAGCTGGTTGATCACGGCGACACCGTGCTGGTCATCGAGCATAACCTTGATGTGATCAAGAACGCTGACTACATTATCGACCTGGGACCGGACGGCGGTGATGACGGCGGCACGCTGGTCGCCTGCGGCACGCCCAGGGAAGTAAGTGAAGTAAAGGAAAGCTATACGGGGCAGTACCTGAAGAAGGTGTTTGCCCGTCAGAAGGAGGCTGAAGATGCATAAGACCGTAACCGTCCGCGACGTCTGGGAGTATTTCGGATACCGCCAGATCGTCGGCAATGATGAATCGCTGAACCGGGAGATCAGGGACGCCAATACCAACCGTCCCGGTCTTGAACTGGCCGGCTATCTTGATGAGAAGGCCAGCAAGCGCATCGTGGTCATCGGCGAGAAGGAAATGAACTACATCCACACCATGAGCGAGGAAGCCCAGCGCAAGGTATTCGACTACCTGACCGGCGATCCGGTTCCCATGATCCTGATATCCCGGGACATGGACTGCCCGCCGATTCTGAGGGAGATCGCCTATCAGAAGAACTTCCCGGTCTTCTCCTCCTATGCCCCGACCAATTCCCTGGTCGTGGAGATCGTCTCCTTCCTGGAGGAATTCTTCGCCCCCATCGAGAGCATTCACGGGGTTCTGATGCAGGTGTTCGGCCGCGGCGTGCTGATCAGAGGCGACAGCGGTCTGGGCAAAAGCGAGATCGCCCTGGAACTGATCAAGAGAGGCCACATCCTGGTGGCTGACGATCGGGTGGACATTTACCGCGTCCACAACTCCATCACCGGCGAGGCGCCGGAGATCCTGCGCAACCTGCTGGAGATCAGAGGCGTGGGCATCATCAACGTCACCAGCATGTTCGGCATCGCCTCAACGACCGAGAAGTCCGAGATCGACTATGTCATCGATCTGGACAGGTGGTCGGACGAGGCCGAATACGACCGGCTGAACCTCGATAACGAGCAGCAGGTCGAGAGCTTCTTCGGCGTTAACATCCCCCGGCTGGTCATCCCGGTCAGCGAAGGCCGCTCCATCGCCGTCATCATTGAGACGGCAGTGACCAACCAGATCCTGCGCAGCCGCGGGGTCAACTCTTCCAATGAACTGGAAGAAAGAGTGATCGAACTCATCAACCGACAGAAAGGAGAAAACTGAAATGACGTTTTTCCCAAGCAGAGAGATCTTCCTGCGCATCGGCGAAGGCATTGAGATCCGCTGGTACGCAGTGTGCATACTCACCGGTGCCGTTCTGGCTTACCTGGGCGCCCAGCGCCAGGGCAAGAAGGCCGGCTATGACGGTGAGATCTTTGACGACATCTTCATCGGCGCCCTGGCCTTCGGCATCTTAGGCGCCCGCTTATGGTACTGCCTGTTCTACGACGCCAAGGGCTACTTCTCCAACCCGATCAGCATTTTTGAGATCTGGGACGGGGGTCTGGCCATTCACGGCGGCGTCTTCGCCGGTCTGCTGTTTGTTCTTGTTTACTGCAAGGCGAAGAACTTCTCCTTCTGGCATCTGGCCGACATCGTTCTGCCCTGGGTGCTGATCGGTCAGTGCCTGGGCCGCTGGGGCAACTTCGCCAACCAGGAGTGCTTCGGCGAGATCGTCGATGAAAGCTTCTACAACGGCATCCTCTCCTTCCTGAAGGAGGGAATGTACATCAACGGCGCTTACCGCGAGCCGATGTTCTTCTTTGAGAGCACGCTGTGTCTGATCGGCTTCATCCTGATCCAGATCTACCGCCGCACCTCCAAGACCACCCGCGGCTGCGGCGTCTTCGCCTACATGGCCTGGTACGGCGCCATCCGCTTCTGGATCGAATCGAGGCGGACGGACTCCCTGATGATCGGCAGCCTGAAGGTTGCCCAGCTCATCTCGGCCGCCTTCATGATCATCGGCATCGCCGGTCTGCTGGGCCTTTTCAGCAAGCTGATCGACCGCGACAAGCCGGTCGTCATCTTCGATCTGGACGGCACCCTGCTGGATACCCGTCCGGCCATCGAGGCATCCTTCCTGCATGTCTTCAAGGAGTATCTGCCGGACAGAGAGTTCACGGATGAGGAAAAGGCCGACTTCATGGGCCCGACCCTCCAGCAGACCTTCAGAAAGTATCTGCCGGATGAGGACGTGGAAGCCCTGGTGGAGAAGTACCGCGTTCATAACCGCCAGATGCAGAAGACGCTGGTCAAGGCCTTCCCGCATGCCAGGGAAATGCTGGATTACCTGAAGGACAACGGCTACCGCTACGGCATCGCCTCCTCCAAGACCACCGAGATCATCAGACTCGGCCTGCAGGCCGCCGGCCTGGACGATTACTTCAGCGTGATCGTCGGGGTGGAGGAGATCGAGAATCCCAAGCCGGACAAGGAAGTCATCGTCAAGGGCTATCAGCGGCTGCACGGACGGCTGGACAACGCCGTCTATGTCGGCGACGTCGTCAGCGACGTCAAAGCCGCCCAGAATGCCGGCGTCTACTCGATTGCCTACTGCAGCAATCCCATCCGCCAGCAGGCACTTGAAGATGCCCGGCCCAATAAGCTCATTCATGATCTCGGCGAGATCATCGACATCCTCAGGGAGGACCACAGATGGACAAGCAATTTGATGTGATCATCATCGGCGCCGGCCCGGCCGGCCTGACGGCGGCCATCTACGCCACCCGAGCCAACCTGACGGCGGCGGTCGTTGAGGAAGGCGCTCCCGGCGGCAAGCTGGTCAAGACCTATGAAATTGAAAACTATCCCGGCATTAAGAAGATCGCCGGCGTTGATCTGGCCATCGAACTGATGGAGCACGGTCTGAGCTTCGGCGCCCAGCTGGAAAGCGGGACCGTCGAAGCCGTCGAAGATGACGGCGAAAATAAGATCGTCAGACTGGCGGGCGGCCGGGTGCTGCGCGGCCGGGCCGTCATCGTCGCTACCGGCACCAGGGAGCGGGAACTGGACATTCCGGAAGCCCAGCGCTTTACCGGTCGGGGCATTTCCTACTGCGCGGTCTGCGACGGGGCCTTCTACCGCAATCAGGACGTCGTCGTGATCGGCGGGGGCAACAGCGCCCTGGAGGAATCCCTGTATCTGACCTCGCTGGTCAATAAGGTCTACATCGTCATCAGACGCGACCAGTTCCGGGCAGAGGCCGGCGTGGTCGACCGGGTAAAGGCCAATGAGAAGATCGAGATCATCTACAGGCATCTGCCGGAGAGCCTGGTGATCGAAGACGACAGGATCACCGGCATCGTGCTCAAGAGCGTCGAGGACGGCAGTCTGAAGAAGATCAGCTGCGCAGGCATCTTCCCCTACATCGGGGCTGAGCCTTCCACCTCCTTCCTCGATAAGAGCCTGCTGGATGAGCAGGGCTACCTGCTGGTTGGCAGTGACATGTCCACCTCCCACCCGGGCATCTACGGGGCCGGGGATGTCTGCAGGAAGGATCTGCGGCAGGTGGTCACGGCTACCAACGACGGCGCCATCGCGGCCAACAGCGTGATCAGGTATCTGCAGAAGCATTAACCGGATAATGAAAAACGAAGGCAGAGGAGCGATCCTCTGCCTTTTACGTGCGGATCATCAGCTCAGGCATGGCATGAAGTGTCCGGGTGAGGACTCAATGACAAAAAAAGCGGCTGATCATCAGCCGCTTCAGGTTTACTGCGGGTTATTCCTGATAATCCCCGCCGGCATTCTTCAGGCTGAGATAGGATGCATCCTCACCGCTGATCTGAGCGAAGGCCGCGCCGAAGGCTTCTTCAGTCTCCCGGCTGCAGGGGTCGCAGCACATTTCCTTCAGGACGGACAGCGGACAGGCTACGGCGTCAGCCCCGGCCAGAAAGGCGGCCTTGGCTTCCCCGGTATCATGAATCGAGGCAGCCAGCAGTTCCGGCACCGGTCCTTCAATGCGGTCGTAGAGAGCGCGGATGCTGCGGATGGTCTCGCACATGTCATAGCCGGCCTTGTTGCCCCGGCCCAGGAAGGGCGATATGGCATAGCAGCCGGCTACCGCGGCCATGTAGGCCTGCTCATAGGTGAACATGGCGGTGGCGATTACCCGGATGCCTTTCTGTGAGAGTTCCCTCATGGCCTTGAAGCCCTCGACATTGCAGGCGATCTTGTAACCCAGCCTTTGGGGGCAGATCTCATGGATGTCCAGAGCCTTGGCCACGATGTCTTCCGCCTTCTGCCCGTGAATGGACTGGAAGACCAGCAGGTCCTTGCTGTCGTCCAGCATCTTTTGAGCGGACTGCTTCAGGGTCATCTGCGGACCGTAAAGTTCCAGAACGAGGTTGGAATTGGTGAGCACGCCGATGGCGCCCAGGGCGCGGGCTTCATCGTAGTCGGCAGGATCGCCGCTGCAGGCAGTATATACGCGAAGTTTCATTATGCGGATCTCCTTTGTCTTCTGTCTCCATTCTAGCAGAAGCGCCGCCATTGAAACAGCAATAAGCAATAAGCTAAAATGAAAGCAGATAAAGGAGACACCATAATGAACCTGAACCCCAGAGAGATCAAGGGAGCCGTGGAGCTCCATAACCGTCATCCGGAAAAGGAAAAAGTTTCCAGATGGAGCTTTCTGAAAGTGCTGAGAGAGCACAGCGACCTGCTGGAATTCTACCCGGAAATCAACCCCTATGCTGAATGTTACAAGTTCAGAGAGAATACCTACTGCATCTTCGTCCCCAGCGCCATGGCATCACTGGGCGACATGTGGAACTATCTGATCATCGGACCTGAAAAGGCGCTTTTGATCGACACTGCCCTGGGTCTGGGCAACATCCGGGCCTTGGCCGAGCATCTGGCAGGCGGTAAGGAAGTCATCTGCGTCAACACCCACAACCATGTCGACCACATCGGCGGCAACTACTATTTTGACAAAGTCTACATCAATGAATACGACGTCGAGGGTCTGAAGAGACAGATGACTCCGGACTACTTCCCTTCCCGGCTTCTGGATGAAAACGGTCAGCCGAAGGACGCGGAATTTGATCCCGCCTATCTGGCTGAGTTCAAAGAATATGAAGTTGTCGGCGTGCCGGACGGATACACGTTTGACCTCGGTGATGGCTATGAAGTGGAGCTGATGCTGCTGAGCGGTCACACGGCCGGCCAGTCCGGACTGTATGACAAACAGACCGGCTGCTTCTTCATCGGCGATACCACCAGCGCCCTGAAGGAACCGGGGGAAAAGCACCCCGAACTCTGCACGGTCAGATCGCTGCGCGATCACATGCAGAAGGCGCTGGACAAGTACGGCGAACAGATGACCGGCATCTTCCCGGGGCACGGAGCCATTGACCTGCATCCGGTGACCCTGCAGTACATCATCGATACCGCTGACCGGATCATCGCTCATCCTGACTGGTACGACACCAAGGTCCAGTTCTTCGAACATTCACTCTACGCCAAGATGATCTATCAGTTCGGCAGCGATCTGAAGTACTCGATGGACACCGTTGAATGAGAGAACCGAGGGCAGCCTGCCCTCTTTTTCTTCGGCTCGGGCAGATTGGCACACGGGCAGATGTGTGCTACAATGAAATCCACAGGGAGTGATTTAATGAAGAAAGTCGTTTGCATCGGCGGCGGAACCGGCCAGTCGGCGCTGTTAAGAGGACTTAAGAAGATCGAGGACATCGAGCTGTCGGCCATCGTGGCCGTCGCTGATGACGGCGGTTCAACCGGACGGCTGCGCGATCAGCTGCATCTTCCGGCCATGGGCGACATCCGCAGCGTCATGGTGGCGCTGGCGGAGCGCGAGGACCTGATGACCTCGATCATGAACTACCGCTTTGACAAGAACTCCGGAGAACTCTCCGGTCATAACCTCGGAAACATCATCATCTCCGCTCTGGCCCAGGGCAGCGGTGACTTTGAGCAGGCCGTAACCGACCTGTCCTCATCACTGAAGGTCAGAGGCCGGATCTATCCCAGCACCACCGAATACGTGAGCCTGAAGGGCCACATGAAGGACGGCAGCGTCGTCACCGGTGAAAGCGAGCTAAGGGAATGCGACAACATCATCAACGACGTCTTCTATGACCGGGAGGTCAGCGCCTATCCGCCGGCCGTGCAGGCCATCTATGACGCCGATTATATCATCGTGGGCATCGGTTCGCTGTTTACCTCGATCCTTCCCAATCTGATCATCACCGACATCAAGAAGGCCCTGTGCCAGTGCCGGGGCAAGGTCATCTACTACTGCAACTGCATGTCCGAGCACGGCGAGACCGACGGCTTCGCTTTGGAAGATCACGTGGAGGCGCTGGAGCGCCACCTGCAGAAACAGGTCATCGACGCCGTGGTGTTCGCCTGTGACGAGATCCCCGAGGTCTGCCTGCAGGCCTACCGTAAGGAACACGCTGCCCCGGTAGGCATCCGGGAGAAGGACCACGACTATCAGATCTTCCGCCACAGCCTGCTCAACTTCCCCAACAACGTCATCAGGCATGACGCCGAGAAGACCAGGATCAGCTTCGAAGAAGTAATGAGGGAGATGGGCTGATGTCATTCGCCAGCGACGTCAAGGACGAATTAGCTTACATTGAACTGTCCGACAGTTCCAAGCGCGCCCAACTGTCAGCGCTGTTTCAGCTGCTGGCCAGTCTTTCCATATCATCGAAGGGACTGAGCCTGAAGATCACCTGCGGCAACGCCAAAGTGATCAAGCGCGTCGGCATGGACGTCAGGGCTCTGTACGGCCTGCGCTGCGACATTGAGGCGACCAGGCAGAAGAACCTGGACAAGCGCAACATCTACACGCTGATCATTTCCGAAAAGGTCCGCCAGATCCTGGAGGACCTCGACCTCTGGACGGACAGAGGCCTGCAGGAACATCCGCACATGGCCTTCCTCAGCCATGGGGAAATGGTGCGCTCCTATCTGGCCGGCTGCTTCATGGCCGGCGGTTCGATCAACTCGCCCAAGTCGACCAGTTACCATCTGGAGATCGCCGCCAACGGCGAAAGCCAGGGCAACTTCATGCTCAGGCTGCTGGAGAAGGAGGGCATTGAGGCCCGGATGACGAGCAGGCGCAATCACCATCTCATCTACATGAAGTCCGCCGAGACCATCGCCGACATGCTCAGGCTCTTGGGCGCCAGCAACGCGGTCATGGAGTTTGAGGACGAGCGCATCCAGCGTGACTTCGTCAACAGCCTGCACAGGCTGGATAACGTCAAGATCGCCAACGAGCAGAAGAGCCTCAGAGTGGCCGACCAGCAGATCGAGGACATCGTCTATCTGCGGGAAAGAGGCCTGCTGAGATATCTGAGCGAGAAGGACCTCCAGATCGCCATGGTGCGTCTGGCCAACCCGGACGCCTCGCTGAATGAACTGGCAAGGATATACAAGGAACAGAGCGGGGTGGAGCTCACCAAGAGCGGCATCCGCCACCGCTTTGAAAACATCGACAGACTGGTCGAGAAATACCGCAAGAGGGAGGAAGAACATGAACGTGGCAGTTGACATCATCATGACCGTCGGCACCGTCATCCTGTTTGTGATCCTGTGGCCGCTGATCAAGTGGTTCGCCCTGATCCTGCTGGTCGGCACCGTCATCTTCGGGCTGAAGGTAGCCAGAGACAGCAGGGAACTGAAAAAACAGATCGAAAAGGATCCGGAAGCCTACTTTGCCAGCCAGCAGAAGGAGAAGGAATAATCCATGATCCGCCGCGGCCGTCAGGAAGACAGAACCAGCATCTTTGACCTTTACGGGCGTTCCAACAGCGCCGGTTTTGTCAACCGCGAAGATTACTTCGCCCGGAAGTTCATCCCGGAGAACGTCTATGTCAATGAGATAAACGGACACATCTGCGCTTCGCTGCAGCTGAATTTCTGCCCGCTTTTC
>JAFZBT010000026.1 GCA_017561615.1 Erysipelotrichaceae bacterium | reverse complement strand
GGTCAGAACTATCAAATACCTGGCAAACATCTAATAAGTTTACACTGACGTATCGATAGTCAAAGACAAATGAAAACAGCCCTCAGTAATCTGAAGGCTGTTTTTTACTGACCTGATGGATGTTCAGATGTGTCTTCTCAGGGTATCTTCAACGATGTTCCAGAAGGGCTCCAGCCGGCAGGTCAGGCCTACCGTTACGTTGGCCGGCTTATGGAAGCGGTTGTTGACGTCGCATACGGTCTGGCCGTAGCTGGGTCCGTGATTCAGTTCGACTTCCGCAAAGACGTCCCTGGTCTCATAGATCTCCGGGGCAACCAGATAGGTTACCGCCGTCACGTCATGCACCGGTCCGGAAGGCAGGCCGTTGACCGCCTGCGAGCGGAAGGTATAGCGCATGATGTCGCCGAACAGCTTACCGGCCTTGTTGCCGATAGCTTCCATTCGCTCGATGATGTCCATGTCGGCACGGACGTTGTTGGTCAGGTTGAGTCCCATCATCACTAACGGTACCCCGGAAGTGAAGACCACGTGGGCTGCCTCAGGGTCAACGTAGGTGTTGAACTCAGCTGCCGGGGTGACGTTTCCCAGCCCGACGGCCCCGCCCATCATGACGATTCTCTTGATCTGACTGACGATTTTCGGCTCCAGGCGCATGGCCATGGCGATGTTGGTCAGCGGGCCGACCGGTACCAGGGTGATGTCGCCGTCAGAGGCCATCAGGGTGTCGATCAGATAATTGACGGCATGCTTCTCTTCGGCCTTTCTGGTCAGCGGCTCAAAGACCGGACCGTCCAGACCGCTTTCCCCATGGACGTCACCGGCTGTTACCTGGTCCCGGACCATCGGCCGGTCCATGCCTCCGTAGACGGGGACATCCAGTCCCAGATGCTGGCAGACGTGCAGGGTGTTGGGCAGAGTCTTGTCCAGAGTCTGGTTGCCGGCAACTACGGTAACCCCGAGCAGATCGATCTGCGGATGTCTGGCGGCTACCATCAGGGCGATGGCGTCATCGTGACCGGTATCGCAGTCCAGGATCATCTTGATTCTTTCCATTGTTGTTTTCTCCTTGTTCTTCACTCTCATTATATTATTTTTGCCATCCGGAAAAAAGAAAATGACGGGTGACCCGTCATCATTCCTTTTCTTCATCAAGTACCTGGCCGCAGGCCGGACAGTATTTCTGGCTCTTCTTGACCGGTTCGCCGCAATGCGGGCAGACCGGCTTTTCCTTTGCCTTCTTTGCTTCCTTTTCCTCCTGCCGGCGGACTTCCGGCGAGACCTGCGTATAGGCGTAGGGCTTTCTCTGCAGAGTGGCCGGGATGTCATAGTTTTCCTGGCGTCCGTAGCGGGGATTGTATCTGATGTTTCTCTTTCTCTTCGGTAACATGTTTCCACCTCCTTTACTTATAGAAGGTCTTCAGCTTCTCAATGTAGGGAGCCTTTTCCTCTTCCTTCATGAATGATGAGCTGAATGAGTTGATGTTGCAGGTGATCAGGTCGTTGTAGGTGAACCCGCACTCGTTGATGGCATGATCGTATTCGTCTTCGATGGTGATGTCGGAAAGGATCATGTTGTCGGTGTTCAGGGTAACGACGGCGCCCATGTCCAGCAGGTTCTTGGCCGGATGCTTGGCGTAGGACGGCTCGGTCTTGCAGTGGATGTTGCTGGTCAGGCAGATCTCCAGAGCGGTCCTGGTATTGACGACCTGACGGGCGATCTCGGCGTCATAGTAACAGTGATGGCCATGTCCGATCCTCTTGGCGCCATAGCCGATGACGGTGGCGCAGTTCTGGGGGATGCCGTTGTCGCCGGCATGGATGGTCATGTTCATGCCCTTTTCGCGGGGTGAAACGAACAGTTCGGCGTACTCCTTCATCGGTACGCTGTCCTCAAAGCCGGCCAGGTCCAGTCCGACTACGCCGTCATCTGAATAGTATTCCTCAAAGAGGCGGACGGTTTCGAAGTTCTCCTCGCGGTTGGCGTTGTTGAGGGCGATCATGCAGCAGAGGATGATGTTGGTCTTGATCTGCGGGAAGTCGATGGCTG
>JAFZBT010000025.1 GCA_017561615.1 Erysipelotrichaceae bacterium | reverse complement strand
GGACCTGATGACTTCCGAAGAGAAGACCCTCAGGAAGGCTGTCAAGGACAAGCTGGTCACCGATTACCTCAGCGAGGAAAGCGGCAACTATGACACCCTGGTCAAGTTCGTCCTGCCCATCCTCAAGCCCGATCTGAAGTCCGACGAATCGCTGGACAACTTCGGCAAGATCGCCGATCTGCTGGGCATCCCAGGCGTCTCCGCCCTGGTGAACGTCTACACTTCCGGCCGGGACATCAAGGCTACCCTGGAAGAAGGGGAGCTGGGCGTTTCCGAAACTGCCACCATCATCGGCGACATCGCCTCGATCCTGGGTCTCGATACCGTCGGCAGCATCGCCGGACTGGTCGGAGATGTGGAGGACATTGCCTCTGCCGTCAAGGACGACAGCGGCGCTCATGAGCAGAAGAAAGGCGTCAAGGCCATCAAGGACATCGCCGAGGTCGTCAACGACATCGTCGAATAGTCTGCTGAATTCATAACGCACAAGAGGAGTCGAATGACTCCTCTTTCTTTACGCAGAAAAGGGGGTCACATCCGTGAGCCCCCTCAATAACGCAATAATCTACTGCTCAGTCAACCTTGGTGAAGATCGTATCCTGGGCAAAGTCATCGACGTTCTCGTCATAGAACCAGATAACCTTGCCGTCCTGCAGGCTGAACCAGCCAATGGCATCAACGGCTTCGCCATTGTTCAGGCTGATGCTCTCATAGACGAGATCTTCCGTCGCCTCGATGTAGCAGGCCATCGACCATACCTTGCCCGATGCCTTGACGGCCGCCAGAAGAATGCCCGGGTGGCCTTCAAATTCCTGAATGTAAAGGGTCAGCTTGTTGGCTTCATCCTTCCAGGTGCCGAGATACTCGGCGCTGATCTTTTCATAGTCGATGTCAACGTCGCCGTTTACGGAGATCGCTTCATCGTAGATCTTCTTTTCCGCTTCGCAGACGTACACGGCCTTGCCGTTTTTGAATACGGCACCGACCTCTGCCTCGCCGATGTAGGTCCGGCCGTCATCGCTGACCAGGATCAGGGACTGGGAATAGACGCCGTCACCGGATACCGGTTTAATGACGAACTTACCTTCACTGAGTTCACTATTCGCTTCCAGCGTGTTGGTATACATCGCTCCGTCATCTTCCCAATAATAGCCTTCAAGTCTGCCGAGATCGGCGGTAAGAACGCCATTGGCATCAATGGTGATCCAGTCAGCCTGGATCTCCGGCTGCGTCTTGATGCTTGCCAGTATGGCTCTGACATCCGGATCGCTGGGACTGAGGTCCTCATTATCCGGTTGGGCCTGCATCACGTAAACCGTAAGATAACCGAAGTCACCGGATGACTCAAAGCAGGTAAACTTAAGACCTTCGGTAACCGCCCGCCAGGGAATCCAGTGATAGCCTCCGAGATCGAAGGCGGCCAGATCTTCAGCATCCGGGAAGAAGTCCCGGCTGGACATGACGTTTTCCGTAGGCAGGGAATACAGGAAGGAAACCTGCGGCACCTTGGTGTAGTCTTCAGCCGATCCCTTAACGGCAACCGCCGTGGTCCCGCCGAAGTTCTCGGCCATTTCAACATAATCCCAGCCTTCAGGGACCAGAAAACTGAAACGGCCGGCATCGTAGGTCTTTCCCTTAACGCCGCTGCATCCGCCTGAGCCGATAAGCAAAGCCATAACGGTCAGCAGCAGAACAACTCTTTTCATTTTCATTCCTCTTTTCATCTACATTATATCAAAAACCCGCCGGAGGGTAAAAAGGGTGCATGAAAGCCGGGTTATGAACCCGGCTGTTTTTATTTCTTATTCTCTTCCCAGACCCGCATCAGCGTGTCATAGACATGGCGGTTGGGATTGCCCTGACGGAAAAACTCGCTGTCATCCTCTCCCAGCATCCTTACCGCAAAGGCACCGACCGCCAGGGAACGGGACAGCCCTCCGTAGCAGTGAACTAACAGGGTGTCGACATCCTGATGACCATTGATGAAGTCAATGATGTAGGAAGCCTGCCGGGGACTGAACAGCACGGCGCCCTCCACTTCCCTGACGATGTCGTCGAAGTATAGCGTCAGCACGCCTTTGCAGAAGGCGTTTTCCCTGAATTCCAGTCCGAAGCCGCCGGTATGGGTATCCTGGATGGAGATCACCGCATAGCTGTCGGTCCGCTGGGCAAACTCTTCCAGGCCATAGGGGTAATAATGTTCCATGACGTAATCAAAGGCGTCATAGACCGACTTGACGATGACCTTCTTCATCAGTCCTGTTTCTCCTCGCCGGCGTGTCTGCGGCGGTAAATGACATAGGGATAGATGATGGAAAACAGGGTGGTGACCATCATCATGACCATGAAGACGATAAAGCCGTTCTTCTTAACCACCAGAGCCGAGATGATGATGGCAATACCGGTCAGCATATACAGGTAGCCGGCCAGCCGGTGCGTCCGGTCCCAGACTTCCGCGTCATTCAGCGTCCAGGGCAGCCTGATGCCGATGGTAT
>JAFZBT010000024.1 GCA_017561615.1 Erysipelotrichaceae bacterium | reverse complement strand
ATTGTCATTACGCAGTATTTCCCGATCACCGGTGCCAAGAGAATCATGGTCATCGATGACGACACTGCCAATAACCCGACCCGTAAGGAAATGATGAACCTGGCCAAGCCCAACGGCGTTGCCTCCAGCATCATCACCTTCGAAAAGGCCAAGGAAAACATCCTGGCCGACAAGTACGGCGATCAGACCATCTTCCTGCTGGCGAAATCACCGCGCACCATCGCTGAAGTCGTCAAGCTCGGCGTACCGATCAAGAAACTGGTCATCGGCTGCACCGACATGCTCAACGAAGGCCACAAGCTTTCCGACCGCGCCTTCATCACGGACGATGAAGTCGAGGCCTGCAAGGAGCTGCGCGATGCCGGCACCAAGATCATTGTCCAGCACAACCCGGCCATTCCGGAAGTGGACGTCTGGTCAGTCTTAAAGTAGGATCTAAATAAATTTAGATATAGAAGAAAGGAGATTACTCTATTTATGTTTGGAATGAATATTTTGCAGGCACTGCTAATTATTCTATTCGCCGTCTACAGAGCAGTCGACATGTATGGCCCGCAGACCTTCGTTCTCGGTTGGAGCAACGTTGGTGAAGGCTTCATCGTCGGTGCCATCCTGGGTAACCCTGCTGTAGGTATTGAGATCGGTGCAACCTTATCACTGATGTCTCTCGGTGTTGTCGGTCTGGGTGGAGCTTCCGTTCCCAACTTCCACATCACAACCTTCGTCGCAACAATCGTTGCCGTACAGCTTAAGGAACCCATCGCTACTGGTATGGCCGTAGGTCTGCCGGTTGCCATGCTGTCCGTTTATCTTGATATCCTGATCAAGACTATCGGTACCGGTATCGCTGCCAGAGCCCAGGAAACCATCGCCAAGGGCGAGTTCGACAAGGGCATCAAGGCTCCGTTAGTCATCGCCGCTCTGAACTATGTTCAGTGGGCCTTACCGGTTGCCATCGTTATCTTCGCCGGCCAGGGTGTTGTTCAGAAGATCGTTGACATCATGCCCGAGTGGCTGTACAACGGCCTGAACGTTGCCGGTAAGCTGCTGCCTGTCACAGGTATGGCCATGTTGATCAACTACATGCCGATCGACAAGCATTGGCAGTACCTGATCCTCGGCTTCGTACTGTATTCCTACATCGGAATCGGTATCCTGCCGATTGGTCTGATCGGTATTGTCTTCGCTCTGATTTACTACAAGAATGAACTGAGGTTCAGAGATCTGCAGCAGAGCGGTGTTTCCGTAGGAGGTGACATGGAAGATGAGTAAGCCAGTTTATCAGTTAACAAACAAGGATGTTAAGGAAGCCAATTTCCGCTTCTTATGGTTATCTATCGCCTGCTTCAACTACGGCACTCAGAACGGCCCGGGCGTTGTCTATGGTCTGGCAAAGGCTTTAAGAAAGCTGTATCCGGAAGATGAAGACTACAAGGCCGCCTTACTGAACCACACCAAGTACTTCAACTCCCAGCCGTACATGGCATCCCTGATCATCGGTGCTGCCTTAGGTATGGAACAGGAGTTAGGCATTGAAGGCGCTGACGCCATTCAGGACTTCAAGACTGGTCTTATGGGCCCGACCGCCGGCATCGGCGACTCCATTTTCTGGATCATGATGCCTGCCATCTTCACCCCGATCGCCGCTTCCATGGCTTATGACGGCTCACTGGTCGGCTGGCTGATCGAATGCGTCTACTGGACAGTATTACACTGCTTCCGTATGAGATTCTTCGGTTGGGGCTACAAGATGGGCGGAAACTTCGTTTCTGTTCTGAAGGACAAGCTGCCGTTAGTTACTGACGCTGTCGGCATCTTAGGCTTAACCGTCTTAGGTGCTCTCATTCCGTCAACCATCGGCATCAAGTGCCCGGTCGTCCTGGATTTAGGCAATGACAACATCGTCGCCATCCAGGGTCTGCTGGATACCCTGTTACCGAACTTCCTGGCAGTTCTGTCAACCTTCATTGCTGCCAAGTTACTGAGAGGCAGAAAGCTTACCATGACCCAGCTCGTTCTGGCTGTTCTGGTAATCTCCGTTGTCTTATCAGCATTAGGCATCATCGCCTAATCAGGCAACCGTTTTACAGGCAGGCTGTTGCAGCCTGCCTGTTCTTTTTCTTTAAAGGAGGACAACAGCTATGAGATTAGCATTTGAGGAGATTGTCATCAATCCACAGAAGCCCTGCATGCAATGCGGTTACGTACAGAGAGACCATCCCTATGAAAGCATTCACGATGACGTCAAGGCGGTCGTCTACGTCCTGACGCTGGACAATCAGAAGATGGCCTGGGTTTCCGTCGACTCAGTCGGCTTGGGCGAAACGCTGCTCAGCAGACTGAACAAGGCTGCGAAGGCCCGGGGGCTGGAACTAAATGATGATAATTTCATAATTGGTGTCTCTCATGACCACAGCGCTCCGGCCATGGGCATGATAATCGCTGACCGGGATGAATCCGATCCTGAATACCTTGATTATCTCTCTGAACTTCTGGCTGACTCGATAAAGCGCTGCTGGAAGGCGGAAGGCAGCGAAGTATGGCCGCGCTACAGCAGCCTTACCGTTGACGGCATCTACTCTAACCGCAACGACGCCAACAAGCTTTCCGACAAGATCGTTCATCTGATCGGCTTCTTCGACAGGGAAGAGAATCTGAAAGCCCTGTTCTGCCAGCTGTCCTGTCATAACACCGTGCTTGGTCCCCGCAATTACGCGCTGACCGGCGAACTATTCGGCGCCCTGAGAGACCGTCTGAGCAAATACTTCCACTGCCAAGTCTTCATGGCCAACGGCAACAGCGGCGACATGGGCAACCGCCAGTACCGTACCGGTCAGGACTTCCCGGATCTGGAATTGATGGCCGATAATCTTGCCGAGCAGATCGAAAGAAAGCGCAGCATCTGGCAGCCCTTTGAAATGAACAGGGTAACCAGAAGACACGTTGATTACAGCGAAGATGTCACCTTCAATTCCCAGCAGTGGATCGATAAAATAGCCGACTTCCAAAAGAGGCTGGAGCATACCGATGACCTGACCGAAAGGAAGGTCCTGCTCTCCGGCATTGAAGGCTTCAGATACAAGCAGTCATTGGGAGATGGCACCAGAAAGATTGAAATGCGGGCCGACGTCTATGACTTCAACGAGCTGCAGATCATTTCCATTCCCGGCGAACTGGGTTCAATCCTCGGCCTGAAAGCCAAGGCCGCCTCGCCGAAGAAGTTCTGCATTCTCTGGGGCTATACCGGCAATCTCAATCTGGGCTACATGGTCGATGAGGAAGCCTACACGATGGAATGTCAGGAAACCAACACCACCGTGTATCCAAAAGGGATGCCGGAGCGGTTCGTTGATGCTATAATAAAGGCAGAAAAACAATAAAAGGAGAAAGCATAATGAAAGGTATCTTACTATTAAGCCACGGAACCCTGTCCAAGGGCATGTATGAAACCACTCAGTGGTTCATGGGCGAGGACATTCCCCAGTACGACTATCTCTGTCTGGAACCGGATGATTCACCGGAAGCCTTTGACGAGAAGATCAAGGCCAAGCTGGAAACGATCGACAGCGGCGAAGGCGCCATCCTGATCGTTGACCTGATGGGCGGCACCCCGTTCAACCGTTCCGCCACCTTCATGAGCCAGGGTGTTGATGTCTTCACCGGACTGAACCTGCCGCTGGTTCTCGAACTGCTGGGCAAGAGACTGTTTGACGAATACGACATGGAAGCCCTCGAGCAGGTCGGTAAGGACGGCGTCGTCTATGTCAACAAGCTGTTCGCCGGCATGCAGGCCTCCTCTGACGACGAATAAACCAATTAACTGACAAACAGAAACATGACTGCTGTCCTTAAAGAGACAGCAGTTATTGAATGGGAAGGAAAGCGATATGCTGCAGCAGTACACCTTTGAAATCAACGGACTGGAAGTCCGGGCGCAATACGACAGCGAAGACGTGGAGAATGTCTTCAAGCCGCTGTTAAGGAGATTTCAGCAGATCCAGCAGGAAGCCGGAAGGCGGATATTCGTCTTTCTGGCGGCTCCTCCCGGAAGCGGCAAGAGCACTCTGCTCGCCTTTCTGCAGGATCTGGCAAATAAGATGGGCATCAGCAATCTGCAGACGGTAGGCATGGACGGTTTCCACTACCCGAAAAGCTACCTGCAGACCCATTACACCTGCCGTAACGGTCAGCGCATCAGGCTGACCGAGATCAAGGGTCAGAAGCAGACCTTTGATGTCAGCGCTCTTTATGACAAGCTCAGGGAAAGTCAGCAGGGCGACAGCCTGTGGCCTGTCTACAGCCGGCAGATCCACGATCCCATTTCCGATGCTCTGCTCATCAATAAGGACATCGTCATTCTGGAAGGCAATTATCTGCTGTTAGGCGGCCGCTGGAAGAAACTCAGAGAGTTCTGCGATCTCAGCATCCTGATCAGCTGCGACCACGAGGTCGTCCGGGAAAGGCTGATCGACCGCAAGTTCCGAGGCGGGGTGACCATGCAGCAGGCCATTGAATGGTATGAGAAGTCTGACAGCATCAATGTCGGCGTCGTGCTCAATGAGAGCAAGGATCCGGACATTCTTATCAATTACGACGGAACGCGTTATCAGGTCGCTTACGGCCTGTAAAAGAAAGGAAAAACATGATTCACTCAACCTTTACCATGAGATCGGTAGCCCTGGACATGGATACCAAGGTCGACATCCTCTTGCCGGAAGACCGGCATAAGACCGAGGATCTGAGAGGCCTCAAGTATCCGGTGCTCTACATCCTGCACGGCTACAAGAACGACAACAGCAGCTGGCTGCATCTCAGCAACATCTTTCTGATGTGCCGCGATCTCAAGCTCATCGTCGTCATGCCCGCCGTCAACAACAGCATGTACACCGATGAATACTACGGGCAGAACTACTACACCTACATCACCGAGGAACTGCCGATGAAGCTCAAGAACTATCTGCCGCTGACCGATGATCCCGAGCAGACCTTCGTCATGGGCGAAAGCATGGGCGGCTACGGTACTCTGAAATGCGCTCTTTCCAAGCCGGAAAACTACGGAAAGGCTGTCTGCCTGTCCGGCGCCAACGTGCCGAAGATGGAAAACAACATCGCCGGCCGCCACTACAACGGCGTCTTCGGACTGGAAGGCAAGGATACGCTCAATGTCAGTACCGACATCAACGTTCTGATCGACCAGCTGGCTGAATATGACGGTCACAAGCCGAAGATCATGTTCTACTGCGGTACTGAAGACATCGTCTATGAAAGCTGCTATCAGATGGCCCAGAAGCTGAAGACCACCTGCCCTGAAGCCTTTGCGGGCGAGGAATACTGGCCGGGAGAACACAACTACTTCTTCTGGAATCAGGCCATTCCCAAGGCCCTGAAGTTCTTCGGCTTTGAAGTAAAGCAGGACAGCGTCATCTGACCATAAGGAAAACCGTATTGAAACAGGGGAGGCCAAACCTCCCTTTCTTCCGGTGTTGACAATTCCTGAACTGATATTATAATATTTGTTATATAACATATGTTATATATCGGAGGTGAACATATGCCGCCAAAAACCCGCATCAGTGAGGAAATGATCGTCAGCGCGGCGCTGGAAATCATAAAGGAGCATGGAGAGGAAAATCTGAACGTCCGGGCACTTGCCAGTAAGCTTAACTGCTCAACCCAGCCGATCATGTATCATTTCGATACCATCGAACAGCTCAAGAATCAGGTCTACGCTCAGGCTGACAGCTACCATACGCAGTGGCTGATGCGCTCTTTGGGACAGACTGACCCGCTGCTGCAGATCGGTCTGAACTACATTCGCTTTGCGATTGAAGAACCCCGGCTCTTCCGTTTCCTGTTTCAGTCAGGATACGTCAGGGAAAAGAACATCATGGAGATGATCGATTCGCCGCAGCTGCTGCCGGTGCTCAGCGCCATGCAGCAGGGCCTGCAGCTGGACAGGGAGAAGACCAAGGAAGTCTTTGTGACCGTCGCTCTGATTACCCACGGATAAGCCAGCATCATCGCCAACAATGATCTGGAATTTGATGAAGAAATAATAGCCGGCTATCTGGAACGCGTTCTTGAAGGCGCTCTGATGGCAGCCGGTGTGGAGGTATAGAATGAAGAAACTGTATGAAAAGAATGAACTGCTGTTCGCGATCCTCTGGATCGTCCTGTATACCGTTACCATGGGCAATCTGCGCCCGCTGGGCGACGACAGCCCTTACCCGATGATCGGACTGGCGTTCATCTGTCTGGCCGCGTTCCTGTTTGTCAAAACTAACGGACTGATGGAAAAGTACGGTCTGGCCCGCTGGGAAGGCTGCACCAGGAAGATGCTGTGGCTGATACCGCTGTGGCTGATCACTTCCGGCAATCTCTGGGGCGGCATCAAGCCGGATTACCCGCTGCCGGGACTGCTCTACAGCATCATCACCATGGCGCTGGTAGGCTTTGCCGAAGAACTGATCTTCCGGGGATTCCTGTTCAAGGCCATGATCAATGACGGCAGTGCCGTGACCGCTGTCATCGTCTGCGCCGTCTCCTTCGGACTGGGGCACATCCTCAACCTGTTCATCGGTCAGGACTTCTTTGATACCATCACTCAGGTTATCGGTGCTGTTGCCATCGGCTTCATCTATACCATGGTATTCTACAAGAGCGGCAGCCTATTGCCCTGCATTCTCTCTCACAGCCTGATCGACGTCACCTCCAAGCTGACCGCGGGCAAGGGACCGGTGCTGGATTGGGTATATTTTGGGTTGCTGTTTACGGCCGCCCTGGCCTACTGCCTGTATCTGCGCAGACTGCCGACTCCCAGGATCAATCAGCCGGAAAAGAAAGACTGACACGGCCTCATATGTAGAAAAGCGCCTGACCGTTTCTGGTCAGGCGTTTTCAAAAGTCTTATCGGACCGATTAACAGTTTTTCACAGATCAGCTACATGCTCAGCCAATGCCAGGGCAATCTCAAAATGCCCGGAATCATGCTGGGTGTCCTTGATCTGGTTTTCGGTCTGCCGGGCTGTCCACTCGGGAGCGTCCAGCAGATCGCCGCCGGTGAAGAACATGTAGACCTCCAGGCCACGGAAGTCGCAGACCGCCTGAACGGCTGAACCTTCCATTTCCACGGAAACGCAGCCTTCAGCTCTGCGCTTTTCGAAGTTGTTCACGGTTTCCCGGTAGAAGGCATCCGTAGTCCAGGTCTTACCCAGAACGTAAGGTATGCCGTTATCCTTCATGAAGCCGGCTACGATCGGCGCATTCTTTATGGTGATGTAATCCGAAGCCGGAGCATAGTGATATGAGGTTCCTTCGTCCCGGTAGGCAGCGGTGGGAACCATGACCTTGCCTCTCGCTATTTCCTTATCCAGACAGCCGGCACCGCCGAAATGAATGAACTTGCGGGCATTCAGAATGCCCATTACCTCTTCGACCGTTCCCACGCAGGCCGGAGCGCCCACCCAGGTCTTGAAGAAGCCGAAACGGTGACCGTGACAGGGAAAGCAGTAAACCGGGGTGGAACAGCCGGCATTGTGCATTTCGCCGACTTTTTCACATTCGTAGTTATCGAGAACATACTGCTCGATGATCCGCGAGAAAGTGTAGATCACGGCGTCGACCTTGACCGCATTTTCGTTTGCCGGTACGTTTATCTTGGCTGCTGACTGAGGGTCAAATGCATCGGTAATCATTCTTTACTCCTTCCCTGTTTCAGCTGACGATCTCAAAGTAATATGAGCACTCAAACTGCTGATTGGGCGGCAGCAGGTTATTATCCACGTCATCGCGGAAAGTTCTGGCCTGCCTGAGGTCACAGACCGGTCTCCATGGTTCAATGCAGATGAAGGGCGTGTCAGTGCTCTTCTTCCAGAAGCCCAGGATCTGATATCCCTCGATGCCTACCCGCAGGGTATGAACGCCATCTGTCAGCTGGCACCAGTTGCTCTTTATCTGGCTGTCTTCGTAGAAATACGAGCCGTCGACCAGGGTATCGCAGAGGGTGAAACTGCTGCCGGAAGTCAGGTGCGGCTTTTCCGGATGCCGGAGATCTTCGCACTTTTCAAACTCGATGCGGTAATCCTCGTACTTCCTGTCCGGGGTAAAGGGACAGTTGAAGGCCGGGTGGAAGCCGATGTTGAACGGCAGGTCCCGGCGGTCGCGGTTGATGATCTGATAGCTGATCACGATCCGGCAGCCTTCCAGCTGATATCTGACCTTCAGGGTGAAATGGAAGGGATAAAGAGCCCAGGTGTCTTCATCATCGCTCAGCTCCAGTTCGCATCTTTCTCTTTCCACTCTGGTGAAGCGGAACCAGGCCCGCCGGGCAAAGCCATGCTGGCCCATCTCAATGGTCCGTCCGTCGATCTCATATCTGCCGTCTTTAAGCTTGCTGTAATATGGGAACAGAATGGGATTGCAGTTGTACCAGTAGGCGGGATCGCGGCACCAGATCATTTCAATGCCGTTGTCCTTCCTCTTGAAGCTGATGACTTCAGCGGCCTTTTCCGATACGGTCGCTTCCACGTACTCGTTTTCCAGTTTTACGGTTTTCTCCTCGCTCATTTTCTTATCCTTTCCTAAATGGTCTCCCTGACAAAATACATTTCCGATAACGATGACGTGACCATGACGCTTTCCTGATGGAAGAAGGCGCACAGATCCTGAGCAATCTCCTGAATGATCTGCTTGTCGGCATCCAGCAAAGTCAGCACCAAAGTGTTCTCATCCACGTAGGTGCCGTCATCATGAAAATACCCGCCGCTGACCATGGTGGCTGAAAAAGCCACATGATAGTTCTGGCAGACGATCTTCAGAATGTCGATGTACTTGGCCGTCTCGTGGATCTGCTGATGGGTTTCGGAATCATTCAATCCGATGTAGATGTTCGTCTGGCGTACTTCATTCATGTCGCGTTACCTGCTTTCTTTCCGCTATCTACAGATAGGTCACCGTTTCCTCCAGAGGCTTGCGGTTAAAGTGATTGGGCAGCGGTGCTGCTTCATCCGTACCGTAACCCAGGTCCATGATCATCAGGACTTCTTCGTTTTCCGGCAGCTGCAGGATTCCCGCCAGCACATCCGGCTCAAGTTTGTTGATCCAGCAGCTGTCAACTCCCTCATCGGCGGCAGCCAGGATCATGTGGGTAGCCACGATGGTGGCATCCTCCATGCCTGATGTCCGCTGGCCGCCCGGATAGGTGAAGACGTTATTGCGGTCATAGGTCACCACCAGCACGGTGGGAGCGCCATAACGGCAGGGTGTGGCCTCATCGATCCTGGCCAGCATTTCCGGTGTCCTGATGACATAGACATGCTGTTCCTGCAGATTCTTGGCAGTCGGAGCCAGCCGGCCGGCCTGAAGGATCGCATCAAGCTTTTCCTCTTCGACCTGGCGGGCGCTGTACTTCTTGCATGAGTACCGGTTTCTGATCACTTTCCTGAATTCCATGTTGCTTTCTCCTTTTACTTGCGCGCGTATTTTTCGTCACCGCTGTTTTCTTCAGCGCTGACGTATCTTTCCACTCTCATGTGCAGATCATATTTCTCCCTCAGAAGAACGATCTGCTGCATCATTTCCGTCGCATGATGGCGGTCCAGAGCTTCCTGGTTTTTCCAGGAATCGATCAGCAGGACCGTCTGCGGATCATCGGAAGGCAGGAAATACTCATAGCGCAGATTTCCTTCTTCCGCTCTGATCCTGCCGGCGATGCCGCTGGATTCCATCTCCTTCATGAAGTCAACGGCTGCCGACCCTTCGCCGGTATAGTAGATGTTGACCGTGATGGCCTGCTCAGCCTTCCGGCGGTCTTCCAGCCACTGTTCCCTGGTGATCAGGTTAGCTACTCCGCAGCGCTTTTCATGCAGCTGAGCCACCTCGACCTCATCGCTGGTGTGATGATAGCGGAAATGCAGCTTTTCCTGAACCCGGCGGCTCTTGTCGTTTCCCTCATAGTAACCGCACCATACCCTTTTCATGTTCAGATCCTCAAAGGCATGCCTGAGCATTTCCCGGCCGGCTTCCGGCATGATGCCCCTTCCCCAATAGGGAACCCCAAGCCAGTAACCCAGTTCGCATTCCTCATCACCGCTGGCCAGATCGCTGTTGAACTTCAGGCTGATGGCCCCGATGGGCAGATTCGTCTGTTTCCAGATGATGGCATAGTCCGTGGGATTGCTGAGGAACTTGTCGATGACGATCCGGCTTTCCTCTTCATTGCGGTGAGCCGGCCAGCCGGCCGGTGTTCCCACCCGGGGATCGCTGGCATAGCGGTAGAGCTCGGCGGCATCCTCAGACTGCCAGTGTCTCAGCTTCAGTCTTTCCGTTTCAAGTATCATCTCATTATTCCCCTTCCGTTCACCAAGGTCTTTCCTCAGCATTATTATTTCATCAGTCCGGTACTCTTCAACAAAGCCGTGCTTCCGGAAAAGCCCGATAGCCGGATTATCGATGGCAATGTCGTCATACAGAACTTCGATTCCGGCCTGGCGGGCAGCTTTGCAGAGCATTTCCAGTCCCCGGCTGCCGTAACCTTGACCGCGCAAGGGAGCGTAGATGATCACATCTGCCGTCCAGATCTGTCGTTGTTCATCATAATGATATGCCACCTCGCCGAGGAAGCGGTCATCTTCATCCTGCAGATAGCGGTACCAGCGTCTATTGTCATGGTTCACTATCCAGTGATCAAACCATTCCTGCCATTCCTTGCGGGGAAAGGAAACCGTCCCGCCCCAGTGGTGGTTATATGACATCGTCTCCTCATCTTCCAGCATCTGCCGGCGGAACCAGAGATCTTCATATTTCGGTTCATACAGTTTCATAGCTTTTCTTCTCCTGCGTGGCATCTGCCGGAATCAGTCAGAATCACGGTTGCTGATCTGTTACTTTATCAGTCCCATCACCGCTTCGGCTATCTGCCCGGCATTTTCCGCGCAGCGGTAACCGTGCTGAGCTTTTCTTATCCTTATCAGTCCTGCTCCGTTATCCCGGCGCAGATCATTGATTATTGCCGGCAGTTCATCCGGGCTATAACAGATGACCCCTAGTCCATTCTCCTGCATCAGCCGCGGATTGTCTCTTTCCTGTTCCAGCAGCGGACCGGTAATGACCAATGGCAGATTCACCGCCACAGCTTCAAACAGGCTGTTGGGACTGCCCCGGGTGATCAGAAGATCGCTTTCCAGCATCTTCTGTTCCATGTCTTCCGTAAAGCCCAGGATCCGGATGCGCTGTCCGTACCGGGGTGTCAGAAGGTCTTCAAGATGCCGGCGGAGCTTTTCGTTGCGGCCGCAGATCACGGTGACTTCGGTATTGTCCAGTTCCAGCACCGCCTGAGCATATCTGCTGATGCTGACATTGCCTTCCCCGCCGCTCATCAGCAGGCACTTAAGCGGCCGGCTTTCATCATATGACCATTCAGCGGCTCTGTTTCCCGCTTCAGCAAAGCGACGGCGAATCGGGAAACCCACTACTGTCAGTTTTTCAGGGTCCATGCCCTGACTGATGCAGGACTGCCTGGCTTCCTCCGTCGAACAGACGGTCAGCTGAGCCTTGGTATTGCACCAGGAAGAATGAATGTTGACCGGATCAGCCTGCACGACTGCCAGGGGAATGGCTGCGCCTTCCCCTTCCAGTATCCTGCTGACCAGACCGTTGAACAGCGAATGAACGGTGATGATCAGATCAGGCTGATAGCTGCGCAGACACTGGCTGAAACGGCGCCAGCACAGCTGAGAGGCAATGGCGTAGCGGTACGGATGAGCCATGGTATACCGCCAGGAGGCATTGTACATGACGGTAGCATGACGTGACATCATGCCGTACAGCTTTGCCAGTCTTACGCCGAACTGACCGGCCAGTTCAAAACCGTCGATGACCTTCAGTTCAACTTCCTCCATCTGGGAAAACTGTTCCGACAGTGCCTCGGCTATTGACTTATGACCCGCCCCTGTATAGGCGGAAGTTACAAGCAGTATTCTCTTCATGTCTCTGACGCTTCCTTTATTTCTCCGCTAAATGGAGCCGCAGCAGCCCCTTTCCGGCAGTTCACAGTAATTCAGCGACGCCTGGAATGCCCGGTGGGCATCAGTGCAGTCTGCGGTCAGCCGGATCTTCCTGACATTATTTCAAACATTTAAAGATATCACTTCAGGATATAAATATTTTAACCCAGATAGCTCTCAGGATAAAGACAAACCCGGATATTACGGTGTTGCCATCATGACATCACCGGTCCAAAAGAAGAATAGAGCCTGCCGCTCTACCCTTGAGATTCAAACTAAATGAGCCTGGAAGAAAGCCGGCATTCAGTCCAGGATGAATACATCCCCATCTTCCATTAAAACATTGTCATTATCACTTGCCGGTTTCTGAAAGACCAATACTGATCCATCGGTAATGAATCTCATTATCTCTTCCCCGTCATTGTTTTTCAGAATAAGAAAATTGTCTTCAAGCAGCCAGGTGCCGGTTATTTCTTCTCCTGCATCAGAATAGTTCAGCAGATCATAAGTGCCGACGTTTCTGACCGTTATGCTCACCGGAGCGGTATTATCAAAACGCCTGATGGCAATGTATTTTCCCGGTTCCATCACAATGTCTCTGTCAAACACTCGGCATGACTTGATATAGAAATCCGGTCCGATCATAGTTAAGTGATTATGCATCTTGACGTAAGCCCTGACGATGCTCTTCTTTCCGTTTTCAAATGTGACATAATACTGCATGTAATCGCCCAGTTCGCGTGAATACTTCTTCTGCAGATAAGTTAAATGATCTATTCTTCCGTCTTCAAATGAATAGTGTTCGTTCATGTAGTCGATTGCTTCCTGATCGCCATACAGCCACGGTTTTCTGAACAGGGCCATTACCGCCAGTACTATTACCACCAGGATCATGATTATCAGCATTCTCTTTTTGTTCATTTTCAGATCTCCTTTTCAGCAGTCCTTAGGTTTCAATCATATTGTATTATTCTTATCAGACAATATGGAGCCGGGTCTCATTGTTCATCAAGATAGAAGGACGGCACCAGATCAAAGCTGAAATACTTGTCCCCCAGAATAAGACCTGATTCCCTCATTTCGTTAATATGTTCCTTGATTTCCTCAAGCGACTTTGTCTCCAGTCCGTTCTCAAAAAACTGTGTTTCCGCGTACATGTACTCCAGGTCATCCGGATCAGCGTAGCCGCCGGCGCCAACGGACAGATGCTGCAGATTCTTCTTGCAGTGATCCCACCAGAGGATGGAGGAAACACGTCCTCCTTCTGAATAAAGAAGTTCAAGAAATGCGTTCCAGTCCTTGAAAAGACACTCTGAACAGAAAGAATGATCATCTATATAGTTTTGTACTCTTTCATTTATCATCTTTATATCCTCTCATTGTCTTCAGCGTCATCAACAACCTGTTTATTCATATAGACGATGCTTTATTCGGCGCAATCCGTCAAAATCCTATAGCAATTTCTGCATTACTACAGCATCCTTAAACAACCCGTTCACACAAAAATACTCTTTATATATTCCTATATCAGCAAATCCCATTTTATGGTACAGATGAATGCCTCTTTCATTATCAGCGATCGCTTCCAGTTCTATGCTTCTGATCTTCATCTTTTTTGCCTGCTCGAATATTCTCTTTATCATTTCTGTCCCTATTCCCCGATTCCAGCACTCCTTTCTTACTGAAAGCGAGAATTTTGCCCTATGACGGATTCTTGCCGGATAATATCCCTCTAATTCTGCTCTCGCAATGATCTGATTGTTTTCAAGGGCTATCAGAATAATACTGTTCTCCGACTCTTTGCTCATATCCAGTTTCCGTTTTACGCCTTCAACCGAAACAAGAAATTCATTTTTCCCATGTAACAGATAATCTGATTCTCCGCCTACCTGATTCAGATATGAAATCATTTTCGCCGCATCATCCGCAACAGCCTCTCTGATTATGTATGTATTATTCATTTATTACCTTCCTCTCCAATGACCGCACCTTCAGGAACCACGTCTATTCTATT
>JAFZBT010000023.1 GCA_017561615.1 Erysipelotrichaceae bacterium | reverse complement strand
TGATGAGATCGTGACCAGGGCCAATGAACTGGTCGGCAGGCTGAACATCGTCTTCTCGCTGTGCAGCTTCGAGAATCTGGTCAGAAACGGCCGGATGAACCGCATCGTCGGTCTGATCGCCACCAAGCTGAACATCTGGGGAATCGGCATGGGCAATAAAGGCGTCATCGACATCGTCGGCAAGGCCAAGGGCGTCAGGAACATGGTCCGCAATGTCGTCGAACATATGAAGAACACCTGCGCTGATGCCCATCGCGTGATCATTTCTCACTGCCTCAACGAAGAGACGGCGGAGATGCTGAAGCAGCAGATCAGCGAAGCTTTCCCGAACGTCAGCGTCTCGGTCTATCCGACCAGAGGACTGGACAGCTTCTACGCTGAGCGTGGCGGGGTCATCATCGGCTATTACTAGAAGGCGTAGTAAAGGCCTGAATCATTCAGGCCTTTTTTCTTTGGCTTGTCTTTCTTAACGGCTGATCAGTCTGGTGTTGTCCAGACTGACGTTGCGGCTGTAACCGTCATCCAGATACTGCAGGTAGCTCTCTCCGTCACCCAGCAGCTCAACTTTCTGCAGATCCGCTTCCTCGCTGCTGCAGGCCGGCTGGCCGACGATGATGCAGTGGCGCTGACGGATGAAGAAGACGACTTCATATTCATTGACCGTTATTTCGTGATCCCCCTTCTGAAGCACTTCGGTACTGAATTCCTGCTTTCGGAAGGTGACCTTGGTCATTGTTTCCGGAAGGTAGACATGGCGGCTGAGCTGGCCTTTTTCCATGATCGGGGCAATCATGATGGATTCGCCGACCATCAGCTGATCCTCAATGCTGCGGACCTGAGGGTCGGAGAAGACAAAGGACAGGGGCTTTATGTACATGTCGCCGCTCAGGGCGGCCTTCATGAATTCGGAATAGATGTATGGCAGCAGCCGGTAGCGCAGCATCAGCACGTTGCGGAAGGCGCTGATGTGTCCGAACAGGTAGCACTCCTGTCTTCTGGTATGGCGGGCTGAGTGGTTGCGCATCAGCGGCGTGAAGACGCTCAGCGCCAGCCAGCGCAGCAGCAGTTCCCGGTTGCAGTTGCCCCCGAAGCCGCCGGTGTCGGCGCCTGAATACAGGAAGCCGCACATGTTGAGCCCCGGCAGCTGGTGGAACTCAGCGCGCAGGTGGTCCCAGCGGGATTCGTTGTCGCCGGTCCATAAGCCGCCGTAGCGGTGCGCGCCGATGCAGCTGGAGCGGGAGAACAGCAGGAAACGTCTGTCGAAGTGTCTTTCGATGCCCTGACAGGAAGCCATGGTCATGTAGCCGCCGTAGAGATTGTGCACCAGATGGTGGACGGTCTGCTGGCCGTTAACGACGTTGTTGAAGTTGTGATAATCGAAGTGGGCGGCTTCCTCCGCCTTGTCTTCCTTGTGGTGGGGGTTGATGAAGCTCTTGGCGATGTCCAGCCGGCCGCGGATGCGGGAATACTCGCTGGAGAAGATCGACGGCTCGTTCATGTCGTTCCAGAAGCCGTCAATGCCGGCATCCAGGAACATCCGGTATCTGTCGCCGAACCACTGCCGGACTTCAGGCCGGAAGAAGTCGGGGAAGTGTACGGTGCCCGGCCAGACTTCCGCCCTGAACAGGCCGCCGTCCTTGTTACGGCAGAAGTAGTCATTGGCGACGCCTTCCTCGTACATGTCGTAGCCTTCCTCCACCTTGACGCCGGGATCGATGATGGGAACCAGATGGATGTGCTTTTCCCTCATCTTCTGGGCAAAGTGAGCCAGACGGGGGAAGCGCAGGCGGTTGACGGTAAAGATCTTGAAGTGATCCATGTAGTCGATGTCCATGCAGACCCAGTCCAGCGGCAGCCGGTTGAGCCGGTGTCCTTCCACGACGGCCAGGATGTCGGCTTCGCTCTGGTAGCCCCAGCGGGACTGGCCGAAGCCGAAGGCCCATAACGGCGGCAGGAAAGGGCGGCCGATCAGCGAGAGAAACTCTCTGGCTATCGTCTGGCTGTCTTCAGCGGTGATGACGTAAACCTCCAGATTATCGTTGGCGGTGCGGATGAACATCTCGCCGGGGGTGGTATTGTCGATGTCGAAGGTGATCTTGGATGGCGTGTCGAAGAAGACGCCGAAATGCTTCTTGCCGTCAACGATCAGGAAATTGTGAGCGGCGTAAAGGGAGGGAGTGTTCTCCCGGTGATGCGGATTGTCGGTATTATAACTGACATAGGTGCGGCCGCGCTTGTTGATGCCGCCCATGTTCTCGCCCAGTCCGTAGACGATGTCCTCAGCATCCAGCTGGTAGTGAAAGTAAAGATGTTTCCTGGTCCGGCGCTGACTGAAGAAGGGCAGTTCGTCCTTTGTTTCCTCAATCTGTCTTACCGTGGAAAAAGTCTGAATCAGCGGTTTGCCGAATACGTATTTTCTTATCATAATGCCCACATTTTCTACCATATAAATTATAGCACTTTGCCGGAAAACGGGCGGTTTTTCTGCGGAAAATGACATCCTGCGAATTGTTAGCACTTGAATGTTGACAGTGCTAAAAGGAGGTAATATAATATTAGCAGTACTGGAAAAAGAGTGCTAGAAGGAAGTGAGATAACATGTTGACAGAGAGGCAGCAGCAGTTGCTGAAGGCGATTGTCGAAGAGTTCATCAAGACGGCTGAACCGGTCGGCTCCAAAACCCTGGTTGAACGCTACGGTCTGAACTATTCCTCAGCGACCATCCGCAACGAAATGAATTATCTGGAACAGCAGGGACTGCTGGAAAAGACTCACACCTCTTCGGGAAGAGTGCCTTCCACGGAAGGCTACCGTTACTATGTGGAGAACATGCTGTCAGGCCGGCTGGACGAAAGCGAAAAGAACCAGATCGCCAACTACTACCGCAATCTGCCGCTGGATGAAGTCATCCAGACCAGCTGCGACGTCCTGTCCAACATGACCAACCTCACCTCGCTGGTGCTGGGCCCCGATGCCAACCGGCAGACGCTGGCTCACATCCGGCTGTTCCCGCTGGACGATACCAGTGCCGTGGCCGTCTTCATTACCGATCAGGGCCATACCGAAAACAAGACTTTCCACTTTGAGGATTCCGTTTCGGTGGAGGACATTCAGAACTGCACCAACATCCTGAATGACCGGCTGTGCGGAACCCCGATCAACGAGATCGTGGAAAAACTCAATGAGATCAAGCCGATCCTGGCTCACGCCGTCAAGCGTCATGAGACGCTGTTCAACGCCTTCATGCAGGCCTTCGTCAGGTTCGCTTCGGATAACGTCTATTATTCCGGCGCCAGCAACATGCTTTACCAGCCTGAATTCGCTGACCTGGAAAAGATGAAGGGTCTGATGAGGATGCTGGAAGACTCCAGCACCTGGCGCTCGCTGGAATCTTCAGGCAACGCCCTGAAGATCGCCGCTCCGGAAGGAAACGGCGAACTGGTCTGGCTTGATGACATGGCCGTGGTTTCCCGCCATTTCAACATCGGTAACGAGGAGGGAAGGCTGATGGTCGTCGGACCCAGCCGGATGAACTACGACCGCATCCTCTCACTGCTGGATTTCACCACATCCTTCATTGAGAATCAGTACAGAAGAAAGAAGTAGGATAGATCATGGATGAAGAAGTAAGAATTGAAGAGAACCTGGAGGAACAGGTAACAGCCGATCTTCCCGATCAGCCCGCGGAAACGGAAGCCGACCAGGAAAATGAGAAGCAGTCCAGGAAAGAACATAAGAAGGAAAAGAAACTGAGCGAAGTTGAAAAGCTCAGAAAGGAGGTCGAGGAACTGAAGACGGAAGTCGGAGTTACCAAGAACGCCTACTACAAGGCCTATGCCGATACGGAAAACCTGAAGAAACGGCTGCAGGCTCAGGCGGATGAAGCCAACAAGTACCGCATTCAGTCCTTCGCCCAGGCCATCCTGCCGGCGCTTGATTCCCTGGAACTGGCGCTGAACGGCAAGGACCCGGAAGATTCGTTTGTCAAGGGTGTCAGGCTGACCTACGATCAGATCCTGCATGCTCTGAACAATGAAGGCGTCGAGAAGATCGACTGCCTGAACAAGCCCTTTGATGCCAATGAGGCTCACGCCATCATGACGGAAAAGGTCGAGGGAACGGAACCCAATACGGTAATTGAGGTCTTGCAGACCGGTTACCGTCTGAAGGATAGATTATTAAGAGCTGCCCTGGTCAAGGTCAGCGAGTAAAGGAGGAATAAACAATGAGTAAGATTATCGGTATTGACTTAGGAACAACCAATTCATGTGTCGCTGTTGTGGAAAACGGTGATCCAGTCGTTATAACCAACCCCGAGGGTAACAGAACCACCCCGTCAGTCGTCGCCTTCAAGAACGGCGAGAAGATCGTCGGCGACGCTGCCAAGAGACAGGTAGTGACCAACAAGAACTCCGTCATCTCCATCAAGCGTAAGATGGGCTCAAGCGAAAAGGTCGAGCTGGAAGGCAAGTACTATACCCCGCAGGAGATCTCCGCGATGATTCTGCAGTACATGAAGACCTATGCGGAAGGCTATCTCGGCGAACCGGTTACCAAGGCCGTCATCACGGTCCCGGCATACTTCAACGATGCTCAGAGACAGGCTACCAAGGACGCCGGAAAGATCGCCGGTCTGGAAGTCGAGAGAATCATCAACGAACCGACCGCCGCAGCGCTGGCTTACGGCATTGACAAGACCGACATTGAACAGAAGGTCATGGTCTATGACCTGGGCGGCGGCACCTTCGATGTCTCCATCCTGCAGCTGGCTGACGGGACCTTCGAAGTTCTGGCAACCGCCGGCAATAACCATCTGGGCGGCGATGACATTGATAACCTGATCGTCGACTGGATCTGCGAAGACTTCCGCAAGAACCATGGCGTTGATCTGAAGAACGACC
>JAFZBT010000022.1 GCA_017561615.1 Erysipelotrichaceae bacterium | reverse complement strand
TGGATCATTTCCCTGACCTGCCGCAGATTGCCGCCCATCGGCTTCTCGCAGAAGGTGGGGATGTGGCGCTTCAGGCATTCCAGAGTCATCTCATAGTGCTTCTGGTTGGGGACAGCCAGATAGATGGCATCGATGCTGCCGCTCTCCATCATTTCAATATAGTCATCATAGACATTGGGAATGCCGTATTTTGCGGCAAACTTCTCCGCGTTTTCCCGGTGTCCTGAGCAGACGGAAGTTACCTGAATCTCCGGTACGAAACCGGCTCCCGTCATGAAGAAATCCGATACGAAATTCGTTCCTACTACTCCAAAGCGCATGTGTGATCCTCCTATAAGTCCAAGCGGTAAATCTTCTTTACCCGTTCACTATGGTACAGCGGGTGCCACAGCGGCACACGCACGGTTTTCAGATACTGGGCTCCCGTCTTTTCAATGGTACGCACCGAAGGGGCGTTTTCCGGGGAGACCGTGAGAATGATGTACTGTTCACCATGGTCCCTGGCCACTTCAACAAGCAGTTCAAGGGCATGAAAGGCATAGCTGTGTCCCTGGTATTCCGGATTGACCCGGTAGCCGACATTGCCGTAATAGTAAAGATACGGGGAATGCCCCAGTCTCAGGTCGCAATACCCGATTATCTCTCTCTTACCGGCTTCATAGATCTCATACATCAGCTGACCGTCATAGTCGGAAACCAGCTTAAGCTCGACTGAACCGTCAGCCAGACTGCCGTATTTTTCCTTTATTTTGTCTTCGCCTTTCATGATTTAATTATATCATCTTTGACTGCTGAGCATGAAAAAAAGCGCTGCGGCAGCCTGCTGAACGCGCACATTTTTTGCAAAATAATACTTGCATAGATTCTGATAACTATGCTAATATATATGAGCACGGAACCTTGGCATGGAGAAATACTCAAGTGGTCGAAGAGGCGCCCCTGCTAAGGGTGTAGGTCGGGAAACTGGCGCGAGGGTTCAAATCCCTCTTTCTCCGCCATCGATCCCGTTAGCTTTGGTCCAGTGGTGTAGTGGTTTAACATGCCTCCCTGTCACGGAGGAGATCGCGAGTTCGATCCTCGTCTGGACCGCCATCATCGCAGGTGTAGTTCAATGGTAGAACGCGACCTTGCCAAGGTCGACACGGGGGTTCGATTCCCCTCACTTGCTCCATCGAAAGAAAAACTCCGAAAGGAGTTTTTTTCATGTCTGAGGTTTTCTCTTTTACCCAAAGGCCATAAAATAATAGTGAAGGACAGGTAAGCCTATGACCGGAAACCTACAAAGGAAAACAGAACTTGACGTAATTGAATTCTGCCAGCACCCGGACTATCCGACCGGCTGCGAAAGCGTTGCCCTGTACATGCTGCTGGAATACTACGGCGTTGAGGTCACTCCGGATCAGATCATCGATCTGCTGCCCAAGGGCCCTCAGCCCTATCAGGATGCCAGCGGCGTATGGCACGGCGGCAATCCGGAACGGGAATTCGTCGGTGATCCCCGCAGCAGTCATTCTTTCGGCGTGTTCAATGCTCCCATTGCTCAGGTGGCAGAGCACTTCCTTCCGGGAGTCAGAACAGTTAAGGGCGCAACCGTGGATGATCTACTGACCATCCTGGACGCCGGCAGTCCCATTTTAGCCTGGTATCTGATCGATCCGGCCAGAAGCGTCGTTTACCGCTGCCATTGGCTGGATGAAAAAGGCGAAACCGTACGCTGGCCGGGCGGCGAACATGCCGTGGTACTGTGCGGTCATGATGACATCCACCTTTTCTACCGCGATCCCAATACCGGTAAGACAGGCACGGTCTTTATCGCAGATTTTGCGGACGGCTTTGTACAGCTGGGAGGCCGGATCGTCTATTACCCGTTCGGCCGCAGGTAACAGGCGGCCTGTATTACGCTAAAAAGGGCTATCTCAGCCGAGACAGCCTTTCTGTCATTTCTTCCGGTTTTTTTCCGGACCGTTTGTATGCTATAATGATTTCACGCAGGTATAGTTCAATGGCAGAACACCAGCTTCCCAAGCTGGGTATGGGGGTTCGATTCCCCTTACCTGCTCCATAGGACACCCGCACATCATCGTAATGTGCTTTATTATGAACAAAGAGAGGACTGTACTGTACAGTCCTCTCTTTTCAACTCAGTCATCCTTTCTTCGGTTCATGACATAAAAAGACATGCCGTTTACGGAAGCCAGCATCATGATCAGATAAAGCGGCATGCCGCCGGGATCAGCGGTCTTCACCGCTTCCTTCATGACATTTTCCATTTCTATTATCTGACTGCTTCCCTGATAGCTGCCTACCGTGAAAGGCTGATCATCTGCCAGTAAATATCCCTCAGGGCTTTCGGTTTCCCTGATGACATATGTTCTGCCCACGGAAAGCCAAATCAGATGCGGTTCGACGGAACTGATCCATTCATCGACCATGGTTCCTTCCTCATCCCACAGCTGCAGATGAGCTCCCGGCAAAGGCGTCCTGGCTGAGGAATCGATCTTCATGATTCCCACCGGCGCCAGAGCCGGATCATTAATGAATTCCATCTTTAAGGTCTGATCAGCCACTACTTCAATTTCACGCACTTCGTCACTCTGCAGATAGTCCTGCGGCGCCAGCGTTTCTCTGACGTAGTAGGTTCCGACTGCCAGCTCATACTCTTCACTGCAGCCGTTATCACCGATTTTCAGCGTTACCGCAAGTCTGGTACACTGAGGATCCTTATAGACGGAGAATTCGGCACCGGCTAACGGATGATCTGACAGATAATCTTCATCGCCGGAGACTTTCAGTATCACCAGTTTCCCGGAAGCCGGATCATCAACGCATCTGACCGTGACAGTCTCGTTTTCCACTATGGTGACCGGATAGACGGTTTCATCCAGCTGGTAATTCTCTGCCGGCTGGCTTTCCCTGAGGAAGTACGTACCCGGATCAAGTTCTACGGCATTGGACTGCCCGTCCTCACCGATGATCAGCTTCTCACAGTCAGCCTTCCGCACACACTGGCTGTCCAGATACACTTCATACTGCGTACCGGTCAGTGGATTATCAAGGGCGAATTCACTGTCAGCGGATTCTTTCAGCACCCTGAGGAAACCGGTCGCGGTTTCCCTGAGGTCATAGCCGCTTTCCATCAGCGTACCTATTTCAACGGTTCCCGCTTCATTATAAAGACGGGCTTCGCTTCCTCTGATCCGAATCAGAAGAACCGGAGCCTTGCTGTAGTGAGCAGGTACCAGCGTTTCCTCAAGAACATAGGTTCCGTCGATCAGCACCTCGTTACCGTCTTCATCGGCAAACAGCGGATCACCGCTTATCAGATGATCCTGATCGTAGCGGATGCGGCCGTTGGCATCGGTCTGCAGCACCCAGCTGCGCAGGGCAGCATTTTCTTCCGCCAGGGAAACGGTGTCGTAGTCACCGTTATAGTACGACAGCGTGAACTGCGCCCCTGCTATCACCTGTCCCTCGCCGTTCTTCTTGGTCAGAATCAGGGTAAAGGGGTCGAACAGGGCATTGTCACTGACCTGAAGAACCGCCGGATTATCAGCAGTGTTCTGGCCAGTCACGGTCAGCTGATGGACGGTATCATCAAGGCTGAAACCAAAGGGAGCCTGTGTCTCCCGGACATAGTAGGTTCCTATGGGAAGCCGCAGCTGAGCCAGACCGTCATCATCAGTCACAAAAACCGCCTGTCTGCCCTGACTGTCCTGGGCCGGCGTGCTGCAGGAATAGTCGGTATACACCTCATACTGTGCCGATGCCAGACTGTAGAATGCCTTGCCGGCCAGTTCGCACAGTTCGCATCCCTCGCCAATGCTCTTTTCCAGCACGGCATAGCCGTCCGGCTGCAGCATCCGGTAAGCCGTATAGAGATTCTGGGAAGAACCGGAAGCTCTGTCCAGCGGCCCTTCGCTGATGTCGGCGCCGGCATCAGCAAGCATGAATTCGTAGCTTTCCTGATCGGCCCGGGAAGAGGAGGAAAGAGACTGACCGACCAGAGCATCCAGGGTTATCAGTTCCGGTCCCCGGCCGACTACCCCGGAATGAAACAGATAATGCGTACCGTTGTATTTGCCTACGTAGATGGCCACATGCTGATAGGTATCATCCGGCGCCCACATGCAGACGATGTCTCCGGGAATCAGAGAACTGTCGAAGACTTCCAGCGTCCTGGCGGCATTGCGCTTTTCCTTGCTGACAACGCGCATGCAGTAATCGGGATAACGGCTGATGTAGTCGTCCAGCGTTCTGATCAGCCGGTAGACAGATCCGAAGCCGCCGACCGCTCCGTTTATGGTCACGGCAGTGCGGTTGGCCAGACCGGGAAAGGAGTAACCAAGCTGGTCAACCAGATATCCGAAGACGAAGTACTGGGCAGTCTGCGAACAGTTGAATCCGCCTTTCTGATAAACCGTATCCCGGTCTGCAGGGTCAATGACCTGAGCGGAACTGCCGGTGAATTCCTTGTAGTCGAGCGTCTTTCCCCGGTACTGCGGCCGGCAGCTGCTCCAGTAGCCTGATGACTTCAGCCGGGAGCCGACGTAATCCGGATCAAAGGTCCAGCCGTTGTCCTTAAGGATGTGAGAGCTGTCATAGCCCAGATATTCCAGAGCCCGGTAGGCAATGCTGTCATACATTTCCTGTCTGCTCATGTCCGTTTTCGCCCGGACGGTTTCCGTTTCCGCCGCTGCCGTCACCGGGATCAGTGTGATGACCAGAAGCAGTGAAAGCAGGCTTCTGCTCATTCTTTCAATCAGTTGTTTCATCAATTCAGTTTCCTTTCTATCTGTCATTTATCCGGCAGCCTGGCTGCCCAACAGAAAAGACCGGTTTCCCAGTCTTTCCCATGATTATCTTCGTTTTTTCCTCAGGCTGCTGTTTCCCAGTGCCCGCGTTCTTCAACCTCGGGAATCAGGCGCTGTTCCCAATGGCCTTCTTCATCCCGGGCCGGTTCATCGACGACCCACTTCTTTCTTTCCGGCTGTGCCTCCACGTCAACCACCCAGCGTCTTTCTGTGTGTGCCTTTACATCCGTTACCCACTTTCGCTCCCGGACAGCCGGCTGATAGGGAACATCGACGATCCAGATCTGTTCATCGTATGCCGGCTTATCGACCACAGTCTGATAACCGGTCAGGCGTTTCTCCATTTCGCTGTGCCATTTTCCGGTAACTCCGGGATGAGAGTCCTCATACCTGGCCGCATACTGTGTCGCTGTCAGCCCCATTTCCGTCAGTTCAGCCTGCGATATCCTGATGCTGAATCCATCCGAAAAATCAAATACCCAGACCTTCACCTCCTCATAAACCGGCTGCTGATGGGTAACCGCCTCATGATGGACCGTCTCCCAGTGGCCCTGTTCCGGAACTTCCGGACTGATGACGACCTCCTGCCAGTGGCCCTGTTCCGGAACTTCAACTTCCTCATAATGTCCCTGTTCACTGACGGCCGGCTCGATGATCTGCCAGTGACCTTTTTCCGGACGGGCAGGCTGATCGACTATCCAGACATCAATTATCCGGGCCGGCTGATAAGGTTCATCGACGACCCATACCATGCCGGATGACGTAACGATCACGGAAAAGCTCTTTTCGCTTTTCAGACCTTCTCCCTCCGCAGTGACAGTAACGCTTATTACTTCCTCCCGGGAAGTATCGATGGCCGCCGGCAGGAAGGTACAGTCATACTGCGATCTGATGTTATCCGCCGGATCATACGCTTCGCCAACGGCAACGCAGACCTCCGGTCTGATGACGGTGATCAGCGGTTCAATTACTCTGACCGTTCTGTTTACCGTCAGCTCACGGGAAGAGACCGCCGTATATGTTACCGTGGTCTCTCCCAGCAGGCGCAGATCGATCATCTCCGGAAAAACGGTTATCCCTTCAGTTGACTGGATCAGGCTCAGGGGGTCGAGAAGCTGATCACAGGATTCATAAGTCCACTGAACGTCTTCACGGAAGATGATCCTGAACTGCCGTCTGGATGCTGCCCGGCGGCAGAGGATGATCACCATGTATGCCAAAAGCAGTACCAGTATCAGCACCGCGATCATCTTTCTTCTGTCTTTCATCTGTCTTCTCCCGAAGAACCCGCAATGAAGATGCGGCCGATCTTCTCGCTGCGCCAGTCGCTGCCGCTGACGCATTCAATCCCGTTGATTTCCAACTGCTGAACAGCCAGGCACCACTGCCGGTAATCAGCAAAGATCCGGTAGCTGCCGTCCGTACTGTTCAGCCAGTAATAACGGACCAGCCGATGGACATCCTGCCAGCATCCTTCCTGCTGATCAGCTGCCGGTTTTTCTCCCCTGGCCTCGGCAAGATCCCTGTACTGCGGCATTTTCAGCAATGGCTCTGACGGCAGCGGCTGAAGGTTCTTTTGAAAAGCGGTGAAACCGCTATTCTTCAATCCTGAATCCGCTGCCAGACAGCGGTCATTTCCCGATGCCGTTTCTTCCGCCGCCTGCCGGCCCATAAGTACCGAAGCATAGCAGCCCGCAGCCAGCAGCGCTGTCAGAACGGCAATCCTCACTTTTCTCACAATATCAACCTACCACATCATCAGTGTCACTGCACTGCTGGCAATTGTCGTCTTCTGTCAGGAAGGTGTCACTGCACTGCTGGCAATTGTCGTCTTCTGTCAGGAAGGTGTCACTGCACTGCTGGCAATTGTCGTCTTCTGTCAGGAAGGTGTCATTGAACTGCTGCTGAATGCGCTTCTGAAGCAGGAGGAGAAATGCTTCCCTGACTTCCCGGCGCAGATGATAGGTCCTTTCCAGCGACAGTCCGATCCGGGAGGCGATGTCCTTGAAATTGCGGTTGCCGTGAAGATAGTATTCGATCGCAAAATCCCGGCGTGACTGTCCGGGCAGAGCCAGCAGGTAATCAACCAGTTCCAGGCACATCTGCTGTTTTCTGGCCTGCAGGCTTTCCATCCGCGCTTCCAGCGCGCAAAGCTGACTGAGAAGCCTGGCCTGCGGCCCGTCACCGTCATGACAGATAAGAACGCTGCGCTGATAGTCGATGCCTTTCAGACCGCATTGGGTCCGCAGCCGCTCGCTCAGCGATTGCAGCTGAATGATCCTTTCGGTGATCTCCTGCAGTTGTTCGAGAGAATTCTCGTTGACCTGATACATAACCTCGTTTCCTCCAGTAGATAATTGTCAGCTGAAGCCGATAATCCTGAAGTAAACGCGGGTATTTGCACGGGCACGTATTTATGATTAAATGAATATGCATTCAGGAGGACATCCGTGAAGAAGATCAGCTTTACCGCATTTGAAGCCACTTACATCATCATCGGTCTGGCCGTCAACACTGTCATCGCCATCATCACCAAAGCCTCAGCTGTTTCCGTCTTCTACGCCTACTGCTGCGTGCTGGGCGGCATTATGCTTACCAAGGCCAGGATCGAAGGCTACTTCCTGCAGTTTGCCATGGGCATACTGTACGTTTTCATCGCCTGGAAACAGGCGTACTACGGAGAGGTCGTCAACGCCCTGCTGGTCATCCCCGTGACCGCTTACGGTCTGTACAACTGGCTCAGAAGCCGCAACAGCGGTGAGAACACCGTCGACATCGCCCGGGCCGGAAAAAAAGAAGTCATTCTGCTGATCATCTCGCAGCTGCTTCTCGTTCCCCTGTACCGCCGGATACTCTGTCGCTATACTGACGAAATGCTGACGGTCCAGGCTCTTTCGATCGCCGTGACCGTCATGGCCTTCTACTTCTGCGCCCGCATCAGTGTTCTGAGCTATTACTGCTTCATCAGCAAGGACATCGTTTCCACCATTCTGTGGATCCCGCCACTACTGGCCGGGGATGCCTCAGCCTGGCTGGTCATCATACCCAACCTGCTCTTCTTCATCAATGACATCTATGGCCTCATCAGCTGGAGGCGGATGCTTGCTGAACAGAAAAATGCCGGCTGAATCAGCCGGCATTCTTTATCTTATCTTTCCCTTGGTGAACTCATAGAGGGCAATGCTGACGGCATTGCACAGGTTCAGCGAATCAATGACCGGATAATGCCTGATCAGAACCGACTGGCCATAGGTCTGATATACCGGATCAAGCCCTCTGGCCTCGTTGCCGAAGACCAGTGAGTACTTCTCCGGAATCTGTATCTCATCAAGCTGCCGGGCACCGTCCAGCATGAACGGGAAGATGGGCCGATCATCTGCATGTTCCAGATAATCCGCAAAGCTGTCGAAGTACTGGAAGCGCAGCTGGAAGAAGGCGCCCATGGAAGCCCGGATGGTCCGGGGATCGAAGATGTCCACTCCCGGGGAGATGATGGCGATGTCCCGGATGCCGAAGCCGATCGAAGTCCGGATGATGGTTCCCAGGTTTCCGGTGTTGGCCGGATTGACCAGAACCACGTGGTTCTCTTCCGGTCTGATGTCGGCCTGATACTTGTCAAAGAGGGCCATGATATAGCAGTTTTCCTTGTCGGAAAGGATATTGAAGATCCGGTCACTTCGGATGACCTCAATGCGGCTGTCCGCTGCCAGCTTCTCGATCCGCCGGCAGATCTCGTTGTCGTTCTGGCGGGAATGAATGTAGACATTGCGTACCCTCTCCGGATGATCGGTCAATAACTGCAGTGTCGGTTCCGTTCCCAGAGCATATGAATAATCAGAATTCTTCTTGTATTTCTGCATGTTTTCTTCCTTTTGAAATAGCCCCGCAGGGCTATTCGTTTATTATTCGAATCGGCGGCTGAAGAAGTCTGAGGAATCATCAGTCGGTACGGGATTCTCCTCTTCCTTCTTTTCATAGCGGTCCTCTCCGAAGATCACGTCATACTGCTGGCTTTCCTCAAAGCCGGTGGCGATGATGGTGACCACGATGGAATCACGCAGCGCGTCATTCATCACCAGACCGAAGTAGATGTCAATGTCATTGCCGGCAACCGACTTGATGTATTCCACGGCGCTTCTGGCAATGTCGATGGTCAGCATGTCGCCGCCGGAGACATTGATGATGGCGCTCTTGGCCCCCTGGACATTGGCTTCCAGCAGCGGGCAGTTGATGGCATTCTTGGCAGCTTCCTTGGCCATCTCGGTGGGATCCTTGCTGGTCATTTCCTCGCTGGTTGCCTGACCGACGCCGATCAGTGCGGCGCCCTTGCCCTGCATGACGGTTCTGATGTCAGCGAAGTCCAGATTGATCTGGGCATTGTAGGATACCAGGTCGGTGATCGTCTGCACAGCCTGACGGAGAACGTTGTCCGCCTCCATGAAGGCCTGCTTGATCGGCAGCGAGCCGAGGTAGGAGTTGACCTTTTCATTGGGAACGATGATGATCGAATCGACGTTCATCTTCAGTTCATCCAGACCGGCGATGGCCTGCATCATTCTCTTCTTGCCTTCGAATTCGAAGGGCTTGGTTACCACGCCGATAGTCAGCGCGCCGGCTTCCCGGGCGCACTGGGCAAACACCGGAGCCGCGCCGGTTCCGGTACCGCCGCCCAATCCGGCAGCGATGAACACCATGTCAGTACCCTGCATGGCTGCCTTGATCTCCTCACGGGATTCTTCAGCAGCGGCCTTTCCGACCGCGGGATTTCCGCCGGCACCCAGGCCGTGGGTGGTATTGTATCCCAGAAGGATCTTGTTTTCACACCGGGAAGCGTCCAGTACCTGCTTGTCCGTATTGGCTACGTAGAACTGCACGCCGGTGAGTTCGGCTTCGACCATCCGGTTTACGGCATTGTTGCCGCCGCCGCCGATACCGAACACCTTGATTTTCGTAACTGGATTAAAGTTCGTCATCTCATCTCACCTCAACTATTCTCATTTTCCTCTTCGTATTCTTCTTCAACAAACAGCTTGTCGGTAATGCTCTTCAGCCTTCCGGTGATGGAGTTCTCATCGCTGGGATCCTCATCTTCCGGCAGCAGGTGCTCGCGGTAGACGTCCATGTCCACGCTGCACTTTCTGGTTTCGTTGATCTTCTCGGTTTCCTTGTACTCGTAGAAGATGCCCAGCAGGGCGGTCCATCTGGTTTCCCTGACCCCCAGCTTGTCCGGGCAGTAACAGGTCACCTTACGGTCGAAACGCTGCTGCAGCACCTGGTCGATGTCCTGCAGGGATGCTCCCTGTCCGGTCAGGATCACCGAGAGGTTTTCGTAGTCCACGATGTTGTGGCAATAGGAACAGATGTTGTATATGAAGCTTTCCGAAGCTTCCTGTATGCATTTCTGCAGCTTGTCATAGGTAATGGAGTATTCGGTATCGCCATCCTTCCAGCGGTTGATCAGCCGGTTGGCGCCTTCGCTCTGACCGATGCGTCCGTAGCGGAACAGCATCCGCGAGGCGTCGCGGTAGGACAGATGGTACTTCTCCATGATCGGCCTGATCAGGCTGTTGTAGCCCTTGTTGACGCTGAAGCCGGCAACCAGACGTCCGTTGTAGATCAGCGAGTAGACGCTGTGGCAGCCGCTGAGGTAGATGTTGACGATGTAGCAGTTATAGCTCTGCTCAAAGATGGCGGCTTCCCGGCAGCCGGCATAGCCGTCCTGACAGATGTCGATGATCTTCAGTCCGGCCTTCTCGATCAGCGACACGTAATCGTGAGTGATCAGACGGTCACCGCAGATCAGGTCGACTTCGCTGCTGAGCATGTCTCCCTTTTCTCCCAGCGGGATGCGCGGGTAGGTGATGGAGTTGATCTTATAGCTTGATGAGGTCGCGTTGATGATCTCATAGTCGTTGCCGACGTTGGTGCGGTAGGCTTCGCGGATGACGCTGCGGATATCGCCGTAACCGACCACATGATCTTCCAGCAGAAGATCCACCGATCTCTTCTCTCTCTTGAAGCGGTGAGCGGGGATGATCAGCAGAACGCTCTCAAGCGGAGCGCTGAGCTTCTGGCTGACTTCATTGACGGCATTGCGGACGCTGTCGACGGCCTTGGACTCGTCGATGATCCTGATCCCGTCCATGCCCCGGCATACGCCGCTGTGGCGCAGCAGGACATTGAAGGAATCATTGAAAAACTGTCCGACCAGAATGCGGATCTCGCTGTTTTCAATCTGTAATGCTGCAATTACCTGATTGTCTGCCATACTCATTTTCACCCTTTATATTATTTTATCATTCTTTATGTCAAATGTAACCACTTTGTGAATTACTGAGCGTCGGCGAGGACGAATTTCTCAATGGCTTCCGCCACGCCGCTGTGGTCGCAGTCTCCCTCGGTGATGTAATCGCACAGATGCGTCATTCCCGGCCAGGTATTGGCTACCCCGACTCCCAGTCCGGCCGCCTGGATCATGGAAAGATCGTTGACGTTGTCGCCGATGGCCATGGTATCTCTGATGTCGACGCCCAGGATCTCGGCCAGCTTCCGCAGGCCGTTGCCCTTGTTGACGCCCCTGGGATTGAACTCCAGATAGCGGTTGGAGGAATAGGAAACGTCGCAGTCGGCCGTCAGGTCGCTGACTTCCCTTTCCACCATGTTCAGATAGCCGTAGTCCGGGTTGGTGAAGAGGACCTTGACGACCTGCTGACCCTCCAGAAAGCGCAGATCCCTTTCCCTGGTCTCCGTTACCTCCATGCGGTTATTGAGGTATTCCTTCTCCCCGTGGCAGTAATTATAGACATACACCATGTCGGTGGCATAGACGTGAATGCAGACATCATAGTCAAGTCCCCGTCTGTACAGGGCTTCAGCCGTTTCAAAGGGCAGGCCTTCATAATGCAGAAGCCGGTTGCCCCGGTTTTCGGTGATGGCGCCGCCGTTATAGGAGATGACGTACTCGTTTTCCTGCTCAAAGAGACCCAGATCTCTCAGGGTTCCCTGCACGCTGGAATAGGGCCGGCCGGTAGCCGGCACGAACTTGACGCCCAGAGGACGCAGAGCCCTTATGGCCTCGATGTTGCGGGCGGTTATCGTGCGGTCCAGACAGATCAGCGTCTCATCGAGATCGCAGACGATCAGCTTGTACATGTTGAATCCACCTCCTGAGGCTTTCATTCTACCATTATTTTACCTTATCATCCCTGCTTATGCATCTGCCAGTTTTCCCCTTCCCTCAAGCCGTTAAAACCAGCGGAAAACCACGGTAAAGACAGTCTTTTTTCGTTCCGTTTCTTCTTGCATTTTGTTTTCTTTAATGTTATTATAATCAAGCGTATGATTGAAAGGGGGTCTAGTTAATGTCTAGAAAATGTGCCATTACCGGTAAGGGACCTTTGACTGGGAACAGACGTTCAAACTCCATGAGAGCCACTAAGCGCGTGCAAAATGTTAATTTACAGAAGGTAAAAGTCATGATTGATGGTAAACCGCAGACCGTCAAGATGTCTACGCGTGCTTTGAAAACACTGAAAGCTCAGCAGATGTAATTAAAAAGTTAGGAGCCTAACTTTTTATTTTATGGAAAGAATAACTTCATTCGACTTCGCTCTTCAGGCCCTGAAGGATCTGGAAGTGCTCTGCAGCCGGTCAGCCGGCGGACTGACGCGTTACCGGCTTGCCGGGGAAAGGATCTCCGTCAGCGGCCCCAATGCTCACTATCTGCTGACCGTCGAGCAGTTCAGGGACCTCTTCGGCAGGGAGAACTTCTACATCTACGACCGCTACGAGCAGTCCATCGATCCCGATAAGGACGATGATTACTACGCCTGGAAGAGCCGCATCACAAATTAAAAGGAAAACCCGTTCACAAAGAACGGGTTTGTTTTTTCAGCAGTCGTCGCAGCCGGGAGCGGTCTTGCGGACCATCTCCTGAAGATACTGACGGTAGATGTCCGCCAGTTCAGCTGCCTGACTGTCATCCAGCGGTTCGTAGCTGTCCAGATGGGAATCGACAGTCCGGCGGTGGGCACCGATGATCTCGCCTTCCTTGATGAAGAAGATCAGCGAGGAAGGTATCTTCACGGTTCCGTCATCGTAATAGCTGACTTCATCGCTGAGGTCATAGTCATCGCGCTCAAGCTCTTCAACGATGTTCAGATAGATCTCAGCCAGTTTCTCATCGCCGCCGTTTTCATAGGCCGTCCTGGCATCCTTCATGTTGAAGTAATAGACATAGATGCCGGAATACTCCCTGACCGTCATCAGCAGTACCGGCAGAAGGCGCCGGCACCAGCCGCACTGCGGCCAGCCCAGATAGATGACATGCGTGCCGTTTTCAAAGGCTTCGCAGATCTGTTGGTTGTCCACGTAGCGGATGGTATTGCCGGAGGGGATCGCAACCTCGCAATAGGGTCTGCCGTCCTCATCCTTCTGACCGTTGAGCTGCTCATATTCGCTCTTGAATCTGAGCGCATCGCTGCCGGGCTGACAGCCGGCAAGGCAAACCAGCACCGCCAGGACAAGCAGGGATATCAGCAGCCTTTTCATAAGGCAAGCAGTGAGTCTACGGCCTCGTCAAAGCTGATGGTATTGGCGAAGCAGTAGTTGCCGGCAACCAGGGCATCGCAGTGGTGCTCCACGGCGATCCTGCCGGTCTCACCGTTAATGCCGCCGTCGACCTCAATGAGGTAATCCAGCTGCTTGTCAACCCGGAATTCATGCAGCCAGTCGCACTTGGCCATCATGTCCGGCATGAATTTCTGACCGCCGAAGCCCGGTTCCACGGTCATGACCAGAACCAGATCGACCTTGTCAAGCAACGGCTCCAGAACTTCCACAGGGGTATTCGGCTTGACGGAAACGCCGGCTTTCAGGCCTTTTTCATGCAGTTTTTCAATGACCTGCAGGCACTCTTCGTCGCTCTGGCAGGCTTCATAATGGAAAGTGATCAGATCAGCGCCGCAGCCGTCGAAGTAATCGATGGCCTGCAGCGGATTGGCTACCATGATGTGGACATCCAGGAACTTGTCGGTAGCGCTGTTGACCTGCCTGAGGATCTTGGTACCGAAGGAAATGTTGGGCACGAAGTTGCCGTCCATGACGTCATAGTGAAGCCACTGGGCGTTGGAACGGTCAAACATCTCGACATCCTGCTGCAGATGCAGGAAATCAGCGGATAACAGTGAAGGTGATACAATCGTCATAATTCCCACTCCTTTTTCTTATTGCACAGTTCCGTAACGCTGACATAGTTGTCGTAACGGAATCTTGATATTCTTCCTTCCTCAACGCCCCTGATGATGGCGCATCCCGGTTCGTTGAGATGATGGCAGTCATTGAAGCGGCAGGGCTCGTCAAGCTGAAAGTCCTTGATCCGGCCTGCCAGGGTCAGAGCGTCGATGCGGGAGAAGTCCAGGGAGGAAAAACCCGGCGTATCGGCCAGCCAGCCCCCGGCCACCTCATAGAGCTCCGTGTGCCTGGTGGTGTGCTTGCCGCGGTTGAGCGCCTTGGAGATCTCCTGGGTAGCCAGGGCGAAATCCGGGTCCAGCTTGTTGAGCAGGCTGCTCTTGCCGACTCCCGACTGCCCGGCCAGAACGGTGACCTTGCCCTTAAGGGCTGCCTTCAAACCGTCAAGTTCATAGTCGTGACCGACCAGAATGACCTGATAGCCGCTGCGGCGGTAATCTTCAATGTAGCTGTAGACAGGGTCGTCCTTTTCCGTCAGGTCCATCTTGGAGACCACGATCAGCGGTTCAATGCCGCTGTAGGCGATTAGGAAGATCAGCCGGTCGACCAGGACATTGGAGAAGACCGGGTCAACGGCGCTCATGACGATCATCGCCTGATCGACGTTGGCGATCGAAGGACGGTAAAGCTGATTGCGTCTGGGCAGGATCTTTTCAATGCAGTAGCGGCCGTCATAGATCTCGGCGTCCACCTCATCGCCCACTACCGGCCGGTCCTGCTTTCTGACCTTTCCCATGGCCAGAGCCTGCAGACGGCGGTTTTCCTGATCGATGATGGTGTACTGATTGGATACGATCCTGATGATCTTTCCCTGCATGCTAGTAGTAATAGAGCGTCAGTACTGCTCCATCAGTCTGACGGTAAACGGTATTGATGGCCGGGTCAGTTCTGACCACGGTATTCAGCGGATTGATGTAGTTGCCGTCGGCATCGATGTTGTCCTCAATGCTGAGCTGGCTGAGGATAACGACGGCGCCCATGTTTTCCAGCATCGTCTTGGCTTCCTCGACCTTCATGCCCTTGATGCTGGCGGGAATGGTAAAGGTCGGATAGTCGGCGATCTGGAAGGAGATCGTCCGGTAGGTATTGCCGGGTTCGTAGACGGTGCCGGCGGGAATGTCCTGAGAGACGATGGTGCCGTACTCGGAATGATCGGGGTCGTCGATGTAGTAGACGTGGACGGTGAAGCCCTCTCTTTCCAGCATCGTCTTGATGGTCGCGATGTTCTGACCGACATAACTGTCAACCGTAAACCGCTTGCCCAGGGAAACGGTCAGAACGACCTGTGTTCCCCTGCTGACGATGGTGCCGGAAGCCGGCTCAATGGCAATAACCTTGCCCTTGGGGATCTCATCGGATGCCACGTAATCGATCCGCTCCACGATCAGATCCATACTGCTGAGGCGCTGACGCGCTTCCGTGGCGTCATAGAGATAGAGGTCGGGTATGCTTACCGACCGGTTGGCCGCATTGGAGCGAATGGCGGAGCCGACCAGCAGGATCAGGATGATCATGGCCGCGGCCAGTAAGCCGTAAAGGATGATCTTGCGCTGGCTGTCATCCTTCATCTGCTGCTCGCGGGTCTCGGGATGAGCCTCTTCCCTTTCCTTCTGCTGTTTCTGACTTTCCATGGCTGCCACTTCGCTGACCAGATCAAGCTTGTCCTCGAAGTTTCTGGTCAGATCCAGGCAGGTGACCAGATCGTTATACATCCTGTCGGCGCTGTCATAGCGCAGGGCAGGATTGCGTGATGTCGCTCTGATGATGATGTTCTCCACGGACTGCGGGATCGTTGGGTCAAACTTCCGCACCGGCGGTACGTCGTTGTGCATGTGCTTGAGGGCGACCTCCACGGCCGTATCCCCATGGAAGGGCACATCGCCGGTAAGCAGTTCATAGAAGACGATGCCCAGGGAGTAGATGTCCGACTGGAAGCTGGCCGGCTTGCCGCCGGAAACTTCCGGAGCCAGGTAATGGACAGAGCCGACTACGGTCTGCGCCTGGGTTATCTGCTGGCCGGCGTCGCCCATCTGAGCGATGCCGAAGTCGGAGAGCTTGACGGTGCCGTCATCCTTGACCAGCACGTTCTGAGACTTGATGTCGCGGTGAATGATGCCCTGGTGATGGGCATGGGCAGTCGCGGAAACCAGCTGCTTCATGATGTTGACCGCTTCGTCGACCGGGATCACGCCTCTCTGACGCACCAGGTTCTTCAGCGTGCGCCCGTAGACGTATTCCATGACGATGTAGTTCTTGTCGCCGTCCCGGCCCACATCAAAGACCTCAACGATGTTGGGGTGGGAAGTTGAGGTGATGGCCATCGCCTCACGCTGGAAGCGCTTGAGCGATACTTCGTCGGTCGCCAGATCGGAACGCAGGATCTTGACTGCCACTTCCCGCTTGAGAATGGTGTCAATGGCCAGATAAACGGTGGCCATGCCGCCCTCGCCGACCTTCCTGACGATGATGTATCGGTTGGAGATCATTTCGCTAGCCATTTGCATCACCCTTCAGAATGACAACGGTCGTGTTGTCCCAGCCGCCGGCCTCATTGGCCAGTTCAACTAGTTTCTCCGCCTTCTGCGGCAGATCGGTTTCTTCATCATACAGACAGTCTCTGATGCTCTCTTCCTCCACATAGCCGTGCAGGCCGTCGGAACACAGCAGCAGATACTGATAATTATCCGGTTCAAAGCAGTCGCCTTCCACCACTTCGTTGACGCCGATGGCCCGGGAGATGACGTTGCGTCCTACCAGCTGGCAGGCGAACTCATAGTCAAAGCCGCGGTACTTGACCATCTCGTTAACCAGAGTATGGTCTTCGCTTACCTGCTCCATCCCGCCTTCCTTCAGCTGGTAACAGCGGGAATCGCCGACATTGACGACCAGCGTGCGGCTGCCGTCAGCGATGAAGGCTACCAGGGTAGTGCCCATGCCGGCGCACTCATCATCCTCGATGCTCTTCTGATAGACGCTGATGTTGGCCAGGTTGACGGTGTCCAGCAGCCACTGCTGCCAGTTCTGGTCGGGTTCGAAGAACTCTCTGAACTGTTCCGCCATGATCTCGGCAGCCATGGCTGAAGCCACGTCGCCGGCCCGGCCGCCGCCGATGCCGTCGCAGACGACGCCCAGCAGACAGCCGTCCTTTTCCTCAATGACGAAGCTGTCCTGGTTATTGGTACGGCAAATGCCCTTGTCCGTAATGCCGAAGCAGTTATCCCTGCTGATCATTGTCTCTGCCTCCTTCATACTTGCTGCGCAGCTGTCCGCAGGCAGCGTCGATGTCGTCGCCATGCTTCTGGCGCAGCGTACAGCGCACGCCGCGGTTCATCAGCTTGTTGTACAGCTGCATGGCGGTCTTGTAGTCGGTGGAAACATAGCCGTTTTCATCGACGTTGTTGTAGGGTATCAGGTTAACGTAGACGTCAAACTCCCTGGTCAGTTCAGCGAGCTGCTCCACGCATTCATCAGTATCATTGACATCCTTCAGCAGGATGTACTCGAAGGAAAGCCGGCGGTTGTTCTTGCTGCAGTAGTAGCGCAG
>JAFZBT010000206.1 GCA_017561615.1 Erysipelotrichaceae bacterium | reverse complement strand
TCAGTGCTGAGCAGTGCGCGGCTTTCGGCGACAGCGAAAACGACATCCCGATGCTCAGGGCAGCGGGGCTGGGCGTAGCCATGGGCAACGCGATGGAAAGCGCCAGAGAAGCTGCCGACTACATCACCGACAATGCCTCGGAAGACGGGGTTTACAAAGCGTTGAAGAAATTTGGCATTCTTTAAGAAGAACGCCTTTTTTTATGGTAGAATTGAATAGTATTTTTTAAGATGGAGAACAGCTATGAACAAGATCGCCTTTGACATGGAAAAGTACATCAGCATGCAGTCGGCCAAGATCATGGAACGGGTCAACCGGTTCAACAACAAGCTCTACCTGGAGTTCGGCGGCAAGCTCTTTGACGACTATCATGCTTCCCGTGTCATCCCCGGCTTCCAGCCGGATTCAAAGGTAAAGATGTTACTGTCAATGGCGGACAAGGTGGAGATCGTCATCGCCATCAACGCTCACGACATCGAAAAGAGCAAGCGCCGCGGCGACCTCAACATCACCTACGACCAGGACGTCCTGCGTCTGATCGACGCCTTCGAAGGTATCGGTCTTTATGTCTCCTCCGTCACCATCACCCAGTACGTTTCCAAGCCGATCGTCGACAACTTCATCCGTCATCTGCAGAACCGTAACTATAAGGTATATAAGCACTACTACATTGCCGGCTACCCCAACGACGTTGACACCATCGTCTCTGATGAGGGCTATGGCAAGAACGAATATATTGAGACCAGCCGCCCGCTGGTCGTCGTTACCGCACCCGGTCCGGGTTCGGGAAAGATGGCCGTCTGCATGAGCCAGCTTTACCTTGAGTACAAGCGGGGCATCATGGCCGGCTACGCCAAGTTTGAAACCTTCCCGATCTTCAACCTGCCCCTGACTCACCCGGTCAACCTGGCCTATGAGGCCGCCACCGTGGATCTGGACGACGTCAACATGATTGACCCCTACCACATGGAAAAGTACGGCATCATGGCCATCAACTACAACCGCGACATCGAGATCTTCCCGGTTCTGGCCCGCATTCTCAAGGCCATCACCGGCGAGGACGTCTACTATTCGCCTACCGACATGGGCGTCAACATGATCGGACTGTGCATCAGCGATGACGAGGTGGTCTGCCAGGCCAGCTGCGACGAGATCATCAGGCGCTACTATCAGACGATGGTCGAATTCAAGAACGGCAACATCGGCGAAAGCGCCATCACCAAGCTGGAAAACATCATGAACAAGGCCGGCATCTCGCCGCTGGACCGCAAGGTCGTTCCCGCTGCCCGCCAGAAGGCGGAAGACACCCATGGCCCGGCCGTGGCCATCGAACTGACCGATGGGACCATCGTGACCGGCAAGAACTCTTCGCTGCTGGGCGCTGCCTCGGCTGCGATCATCAACGCCCTGAAGTATCTGTGCGACTTCCCCGATGAGACGATGTTATTATCACCGAACATCATCGAGCCGGTCCAGCATCTGAAGGTCGATTACCTGGGCAACAACAACCCTCGTCTGCACATCGACGAAGTGCTGGTCGCCCTGACCATTTCCGCCCAGATGAACCCGGTCGCCGACAAGGCCATCAAGGCCCTGCCGCTGCTCAGAGATGCCCAGGTGCACTCCACCGTCATCCTCAATCAGGTCGATATGGACACCCTGCGCAAGCTGGGCATGATGCTGACCTGCGAACCGGTATACCGCACCAAGAAGCTGTTCCATGCCGACAAATAAAGGGTCGTCATGGAGAATGAAACGGTCTGACAGACCTTATGAACAGAAAAAAGACAGAGATCTCTGTCTTTTTTATGCATGATGTGTTGCTGCTCAAGGTCAGCGGGGATCCTTATTGCTCAGAAGATATAGGACATAGAAGAGAGCCATGCCGATAAAGGTTATGCCGCAGCATTCAAGTAGAAACTCCTTTAAAAACGTACCCATGCCGCTGAAGTCCTTTATGAAAAGGTTGACGGCGACCATAACCACGACACCGAATAAATACAGAAAGCCGACCAGGATAAAGGATAACAGGAAGGCGGCGCCGAATCGGAAAGGCTGTTTACCGGTCGTTTCGATGTTAAGTTCCTGGCGCTGCTGATCGGTAAGCTTTTCAAGACGGAAGGCGGACAGACAGCTTCTGAGGAAGCTGGCGAAAACCTCCCGGTCAAAGCTTTCTTCATCAGTCCTATAAAGGTAACTCAGCAGATGATTGCCGGGGAATTCGGCGAACATGGTGCTGAAGAAATCGGGGTGGTTTTTCCTGCAGTCGACAACCAGATTGCCGTAGACTTCGACACCTGTGGACACGGGAACGATGCGGACATAGTGCTCGACTTTCTGAAAGCCAACGACATCAAAACTGTCGCCGCCGAAGTAATGCAGGCCCTTCAGCTTACCGGCTGTCCGATAATCATCGCCACAGTGGCTGAAGCCGTTTTCTTCAAGAACCTGTCTGGCTGTCTCGCCATAATCGCAGGCATAACGCGCTGGATAATCCTGCTGGCTTTCCCGAGCCTGCTGATACAGCTGCTGCCATACCGGATAATATTCCAGCCCCTGCATGTCCAGTGACAGCAGGTTTTCCGCCGAGGTGCTGTAAACGACGCTGTCGCTGTAGTGTGATTCGATTTTGTCGAGCGTTTTCAGGATCTTGGCGGCCGAGCGTTCCTCAAGCAGTTTCCGCAATTGAGGATAGGTATACATTGTGTGAGAAGCCATGTGGACTTCATCGTCGTTCAATAAGATCAGCTCTCTGGCTATAGGCAAGAGCCCGCTTTCCTTTTCGTTAACATCCATTATCTCAGCCTTTGCGGTCAGCTCGCGGAAGAAATCCAGCAGATAGCTCCAGGGGGCGATGATCGGGCGGTTGGCCAGACCGTTATAAACTCTTGTCTGTACTTTGAAATCATCAAAGCTTATTGACCCGTTTTTTTCCGCCGCGCTGACGGGATCAAAGAAGGAGGCCTTAAGCAGATAACTGTTTTCTTCTTTCGTCATTTCCGTCATGGCGATGGGAATCCCCTGATGATCAGCGGGGATATCACTTTCATAATTATCGAGAATCAGCTCGCAGCTGAAAAGCTGATTGCCGGACAGTTCAATTACGTATTGACTGCCCTCTTTCCGGCAGCTGGGCCAGTGTTCCAGCTCCAGAAGTCCAGCCAACTGCTTTCTTTCTGCTTCCGGCCGCTGGGCAATAATTTCGTTGAAACGCTGACGGCGCTTATCGTCAAAGTCGTGATAGAGATGATG
>JAFZBT010000205.1 GCA_017561615.1 Erysipelotrichaceae bacterium | reverse complement strand
GCCCGGATCACCGATCTGGTGCTTAAGCACAAGCCTTCCTACAGCATCGGCGATGAAATCGACTATGAAGCCAAGCGAAGGGCCAACGCCTCCCGCCGCGATCTCCCCATCCCCAGGGGATTGAAGCTGGAAGAGCTTGACCTTAACGGCATGGCCGGTGAAAAACTGACCAAAGAGGGAAACGACAAGGGCTGGATCCTGTACATCCACGGGGGCGGCTGCACCAGCGGCACCGCCCGGGAAAGAAGGGTGATAACCCAGTACCTGGTTGACCGCTGCGGCTATAATTGTCTGGCGATCAATTACCGCCTGGCCCCCGAGAACCTCTGGCCGGCCCAGATCGATGACTGCTTTTCGGCTTATGCCAATGCCCTTAAACAGGGATACAGAGCCGAGGAGATCGTGCTGATGGGCGAAAGCGCCGGCGGCACACTGGCTCTTGCCACGGCCCTGAAGGCCAGGGATGAGGGATTGCCAAAGCCCATGGCCGTCGTGGCCTTCTCACCGGCCACCGACAACTATGAGGCGCTGCCTTCGCATACCGCTAACATCGCCAGCGACTACATGCTCACTGACGCCGTTGCCAAGGGCATCGCCCAGGTAATGTTCGATCATGATCCGACTAAGGAAGAACTGACCCAGCCGCTGTTATCGCCGCTGTACGGCGATTACCGGGGCTTGCCGCCGATCCATCTGTCGGCATCCGACAGCGAGGTGCTGTATGATGACGCCGCGCTGCTGTATGATAAGCTTAGGAAAGAAGGCCATGAAGCGGTGATGGAGACGGCGCATCAGGTGTGCCACGCCTACCAGATCATGACCTACATGCCGGAATCCCGGAAGACGATAAAGAATGTGATGAGATTTCTTGACGATATCAGGGAAAGGAAATAGAAATGGAAAGATACGCAGAAGCTAAAGAAAGATACGCCGCCATCGGCGTTGACACCGAAAAGGCTATTGAGACCTTGAAGAACATCTCCGTCAGCCTGCACTGCTGGCAGGGCGACGATGTCCGCGGTTTTGATACCGACCCCAACAAGCCGCTGACCGGCGGCATTCAGACCACCGGCAACTACCCGGGTCGGGCATCGACGCCGGAAGAACTGATGGCTGACCTCGATGAGGTCTTAAAGCTCATCCCCGGAAAGCCGAAGATGAACCTGCATGCCTCCTACGCCGTCTTTGAAAACGGCGAGTGGGCCGACCGCGACAAGCTGGAGCCGAAACACTTCCAGAAGTGGGTCGACTTCTGCAAGGCCAGAGGCCTGGGCTGCGACTTCAACCCGACCTTCTTCTCCCATGAGAAGTGCGATCCCCTGACCCTGTCTTCCGCCAACGAGGAGACCCGGAAGTTCTGGGTCGAACACGGCAAGGCCTGCATCCGCATTTCCAATTACCTGGCTGAACAGCTGGGCGAGAAATGCGTCATGAACATCTGGACCGGTGACGGCTTCAAGGACGTACCGGGCGATAGGATGGGTCCGAGAGTCAGATACCGCCAGTCGCTGGATGAGATTCTCAGCGAACCCTTTGACTTCAAAAAGGTTAAGCCCTGCGTGGAATCCAAGACCTTCGGCATCGGCGTGGAATCCTACACGGCCGGAAGCGCCGAGTTCACCCTGAGCTATGCCGCCTTCAATAAGGACAAGTGCATCCCGCTGATGGATAATGGCCATTATCATCCGACAGAAGTGGTTTCCGACAAGATCCCGGCTCTGCTGGCCTTCTTCGACGAGATTGCCCTGCATGTTACCAGACCGGTCAGATGGGACTCTGACCACGTCGTATTATTCGATGATGAGACTAAGGAGATTGCCCGGGAGATCGTCAGATGCGGAGTTGAACGGGTCAACATCGCCCTGGACTACTTCGATGCTTCCATCAACCGGATCTCCGCCTGGGTCACCGGCTACCGCAATCTGCAGAAGGCCCTGCTGTTTGCGTTATTACAGCCCACAAAAACGTTGAAAAAACTTCAGGATGATCAGAACTTCACCAAGCTGATGGTCGCTCAGGAAGAACTGAAGACCATGCCGTTTGAGGATGTCTGGAATTGCTACTGCGACGCCTGCGGCAAGCCGCGGGACGGCCAGTGGTTTGACGAGATTGAAAGATATGAACGCGAAGTTCTCGCGAAAAGAGGATAGAGAATGGATACCAGATTAGTCAGAGACTTTACCAAGGTCTGCTCAGACGGCTACGATCAGGGCTGGCATGAACGCAACGGAGGCAACCTGTCCTACCGCATGCGGGATGAAGAGGTTGAGGAGATCAGGGATCTGCTTAATGAGAAGGCTGAATGGAGAGAGATCGGCACCGAAGTACCTGATCTGGCCAATGAGTACTTCATGGTCACCGGAAGCGGCAAGTACATGCGTAACGTGCAACTGGACTTCGCCGACAATGTGGCCGTCATCAAGCTGAATGAAGACGGCACGAAGTATAAGATCGTTTGGGGACTGGTCAACGGCGGCAGACCGACTTCCGAACTGCCCTCTCACCTGATGAACCTGGAAGTCCTGAAGCACCGCGATCCGGAAATGAGAGTGGTCTACCACGCTCATCCGGCCAATACCGTGGCTCTGACCTTCGTATTGCCGCTGGACGGCGAGGTCTTCACCCGGGAGATCTGGGAGATGGAGACCGAATGTCCAGTCGTCTTCCCGCAGGGCATCGGCGTCATTGAGTGGATGGTTCCCGGCGGCCGAGAAATCGGAGTCAAGACTTCCGAGATCATGAAGACGCAGAACGTGGCCATCTGGTACCACCATGGCATGTTCGTCTGCGGCCACGATTTTGATGAGGCCTTCGGTCTGATGCATACCGTCGAAAAGGCCGCGGAGATGCTGGTCAAGGTCATGAGCATGTCCGAGCGCAAGCTCAACACCATCACTCCGGAGGGATTCAGGGCCATTGCCAGGGATTTCCATGTCGATATCGATGAGAAATACCTCTACGAAAAGAAATCAAACAAGATCGGGGAACGCTGATGAAGTACGCTCTGGCCATTGACATCGGCGCTTCCTCCGGCCGTCACATCGTCGGCTGGAAAGAAAACGGAGAAATCAGAACCGAGGAAGTCTACCGCTTTCCCAATGGCGTGAAGGAAGAAAACGGCCATCTGGTCTGGAACATCGCCCATCTTCTTGATGAAGTGAAGAAGGGCATCGCTGAGGCGAAGAAGAGATACGACATCGCCAGCCTTTCCATCGACACCTGGGG